>NZ_CP071632.1:3372083-3672500 GCF_017357385.1 Rhizobium sp. NZLR1
AATGAATGAAATATCAACTACAAAGACTGTAACACCAAGGCTTTTAACAAGGTTTTAACCATAAATTTTAGCGGGGGAATTTTACGAGCCCGCTCACCAGGCTGAAACTGCCTCACATTGGGAGCCCGGACTTGCACGAGACTGAAAAGCGGCGATATCGGCGGCAATGCCACCCTATGCATCATTCCACCCCCTGCCGGGACCCGTTGGAATCATGACGAAAATTTAATGCGGGAAGCGCTTGCGCGGCCATTTCGCCGCCGCGATCCGGGCGGAGTCTGGACATGGCTTTATCGAAGCCAGTCTAAATCAAGGAAAACAGCATGTCCGTTCTTCATAAGACCATGGCGACGGGCCTGATCGCGCTGACCCTTGTCAGCGCCTCGCTCGCCACCGCCACCACCGCCGATGCCCGTCCACGCGATGCCTTCTGGGGCGGGCTTGCCGCCGGCGTCGTCGGCGGCGCTCTGCTGTCCGAGGCCGCACGCCCGGCCTATCCCGCTTATCCTGCCTACCCCGCCTATCCCGCTTATCGCCCCTATCCGGTCTACCGGACCTACTACCGGCCGTCGTATTGCCACCTCGAATGGCGGCGCGACGATTGGGGCGATCCCTACCGCGTCAAAGTCTGCACCGAATAGCTGAAACCGCAACCGGCGCCACTTGACCTCCCGGCGGCGCCGGGCCAACAGCAGCTTCGGCATCAATGCCGATGGCGCAGTGTCCGCAACATCGCTCGATCCGATGAAGCGCTTTGGCTCCACAGTATCGGAGCACCAATTGCGCGCTGCATCCTCGATAAGCGATCTATTCGTCACTCTGTTAAATATCGCAAAAGGCAGCTAGTAATCCCCTCGAAGCGTTCGTGCTTTTCGCTTTCGCTATCGATCGAATTTCGAGCATCAGCCGGATATTTAACATGCGGAGGGCAGAGGCGGAATGGCCTTGAAAATCCCGGCTGCCGGTTGGGCGGCAGACGTAGTCGGCTTCCTATCCCGAAACATCCCGCGCGGCGATGGGGAAGAGGGCTGGAACCATATGTTCCTGACGGCCTATCAGATCGGTTGCGAAGCTCTGGTGGCACTCGGACAGGCCGATGAAACCCGCGGGGGCACAATCCCGCGTAAGAATGCTCAGCTACCTCTCGAACTGCCACGCTGGGACGATCTGTGCGTCTCGGTGCTTCGGCTGGCGGCACAACAGAGGCTGCTATCTTATCGCCTGCCTGATGGCAGCGTGCCTCTATCGACGGGCGGCTTTCTCGTTTACCGGTTAGGCGCACCACCTCCGCCTCCGCCGAATATCGCGGCTGCAAACGGTCTTGGTCCTGCGTTCGCAACATCCGAGGTCTTGCCTGTCATTCGGGCATTGGGGCTGCTTGCCGAAGGCCGTTGGACGGAGATTGCTGAAACCGTGTTCTGGCGGGACTGGCCAGAGGAATGGGAAATGAGTTTCACCTCCGATCCCCGTTTCTCTAACGCATTGGAGCAAGCTCTTGTCAGGATACCGGCTGATATCCGCGCCGAAATGGACAAACTTGTCACCATCACCGATGCGCAGGTGACAGCCGAGATGCAACGAAGTGCGGCAGCTTTAGAGGAGTCACGCGCCAAATATGGGCCGAACGCCAACATGATAAGTTCATCCGACACTCCGGAACGGGCACGAAGTAGCTTGGAGTTTATATCCCGGCACGAGCTTGACTGGCTGTTCTTCCGTCGCTGGCGCCTGACTGACGGGTGGCTCACGCCGAAAGACGCAGGCAAAGCGCTCGAAATCTTTCACGACGATCTCGCTATCGCCATGCGGTGCGCCGTCATTGAACGGCTCTATCCGAACTTGGTGTTTGCGGCCACCAGATAGGTAGGAGGATCAGCATGCCGGAACCGCTCAAGAACCTGCTGCATCAGGCGCTGGTCGGCGACATGGCCGATCGCATCGCCGCCCATGCGCCCGCCTTCGACAAGGGCCGTTTCGTGACGCTGGCGACCGATGGCCTCGGGGAGATGGAGTTGATGGAACGCTCGGCCCTGATCCGCGACGCGCTGTTTGCCACGCTTCCCGATGATTTTCCTGGGGCGGCCGCTATCCTGAAGGCGAGCCTCCCTGCATCAGGCAGGCCCGGTCTATCAGGCTGGATGCTGCTGCCGGTCAACCAGTTCATCGCCACACGCGGCCTTGATCATTTCGAACTCGGTCTCGATCTCCTGAAGGCGCTGACGCCGTATTTCACCGCCGAATTCGGCATCCGCCCGTTCATCCACCGCGACCAGCAGCGTGCGCTTGCCATCATTTCCGGCTGGGTCGACGATCCCGATCGGCATGTGCGCCGGCTGGCGAGCGAGGGAACGCGGCCACGTCTGCCTTGGGCGATGCGCCTGTCGCAGCTCGTGAAGGATCCGGCGCCGATCCTGCCGATCCTGACCGAATTGATCGACGATCCGGAGGATTATGTTCGCCGCTCCGTCGCCAACAGCCTGAACGATATCGCCAAGGATCATCCGGACATGGTCGCCGCCTTCATCGCCGGCCACATCGAAAACGCCACCCGCGAACGCCGTTGGCTGCTGAAGCACGCCTCCCGCACGCTTTTGAAGAAGGGCCATACGCAGGCGCTCGCCAATTTCGGCTTCGGCGCGGCTGCCTCGCTCGCATGCGAATTGCGGCTCGCAAACAGCGAGGTGCTCTTCGGCGAAGGGCTGGATTTCGAAATCCGCGTGACGAATGCCGGCGAGACCCCGCAATCGCTGATGATCGACTACGCCATCCACCACGTGAAGGGTGACGGTTCGCTCTCGCCCAAGGTCTTCAAGTGCAAGACGATCATGCTCGCGCCGGGCCAAAGCCACGCGATCGAGCGCCGCCACGCCATGCGGCCGATTACCACGCGGCGCTATTATCCCGGTAAACATCGCATCGCCATCCTCGTCAACGGCGCGGAGACCGCATCGGAAAGCTTCGTCCTCGTCATGCCTTCTCTTGAGCCTGGCTGAGGCTTTCTTGTGCACTGCACTTGACTTTGTGAGAGAACTAGCCCAAATGCGGCTCAGCTTTCACCCTTCCGGCCGCCGCGTGAGCGTGCCCCTGCTAGAAAATACGGACGCAGGAAGAAGGGACAAAAGCGCATTTCGATAGAGCGCCGCACTCCCATGAGCGGCCAGAAGCGCTGGAAAGCTTTTTCCAACTCACAAGTTCCCACTTCACGCGGGGTTCTTGACGCCAGAATGAAACCGGATCGCATGGTGCGTTCCGGCGATAGTCGTTGTGGCGCCCCGAAAGGTTATGCCTTGACTAATTTTGAATCGCTTGGTGTCTCCAAGCCGATCGTCGCTACTTTGTTCCAGCTCGGCATCGAAACGCCGACGCCGATCCAGGAACATGCCATTCCCCTCCTTCTCGAAGGCCGCGACCTGATCGGTCTTGCCCAGACCGGCACCGGCAAGACGGCCGCTTTCGGCCTGCCGCTCATCGAAAAGCTGCTTGCCGACGAACGTCGCCCCGACAACCGCACGACGCGGACGCTGATCCTGGCGCCGACCCGCGAACTGGTGAACCAGATCGCCGAGAGCCTGAAGAAGTTCATCCGCAAGTCGCATCTGCGCATCAACGTCGTCGTCGGTGGCGTTTCGATCAACAAGCAGCAGCTTCAGCTCGAAAAGGGCACCGATATCCTCGTCGCCACGCCCGGCCGCCTGCTCGACCTCATCAATCGCCGGGCGATCTCGCTGACCACAGTCCGCTATCTCGTGCTTGATGAAGCCGATCAGATGCTCGACCTCGGCTTCGTTCACGATCTGCGCAAGATCGCCAAGATGGTGCCGAAGAAGCGCCAGACCATGCTTTTCTCGGCCACCATGCCGAAGGCAATCGCCGATCTCGCCGGTGACTACCTCGTCGATCCCGTCAAGGTCGAAGTCACACCGCCCGGCAAGGCTGCCGACAAGGTCGAGCAATACGTCCATTTCGTCGGCGGCAAGAACGACAAGACGGAACTGCTCCGCAAGTCGCTGACCGAAAACCCCGATGGCCGCGCCATCGTCTTCCTGCGCACCAAGCACGGTGCGGAGAAGCTGATGAAGCATCTCGAAAACATCGGCTATTCCGTCGCCTCGATCCACGGCAACAAGAGCCAGGGGCAACGTGAGCGAGCGCTGAAGGCCTTCCGCGACGGCAGCATCAAGACACTGATCGCCACCGACGTTGCCGCCCGCGGCATCGACATCCCGGCCGTCAGCCATGTCTACAACTACGACCTGCCCGAAGTGCCCGACGCCTACGTTCACCGCATCGGCCGCACGGCGCGCGCCGGTCGCGACGGCATCGCGATTGCCTTCTGCGCCCCCGACGAAGCCAAGTTGCTGCGTGACATCGAGCGCCTGATGGGCATCGACATCGCAGTCGCAAGCGGCGAGCCGCCGGCAAATATCAGTGGCGGCCCCCGCCGCGCTAACGGCAATGGCAACAACCGCAATCGTGGTGGCGGCCAAGGTCAGGCGCGCGAAGGTCAGGGTCGTGGCGAAGGCCGTGGCGATCAGAACCGTTCGGAGCATCGCGGCAGCCACCAGGAGCGCCGTCCGCGTCCCGAACGCACCGCTCGCAACGAGGATTTCCGCGGCCAGCGCCGCGGCGAAGCCACCCCGAATCTTGGTCCCGACAACGATCTGGCCTCGACCTCCGACTTCCGCCCCTCGGCAAAGCCGCAGCGTCCCGCCCATGGCGGCCATGCCAATGGCGAGCCGAGCGGTCATCATCGCGGCAACGGCCGCCACGCCCACGGCCGCCCGGCTCGCAAGCACGGTGAAGACCGCGGCCCACAGCAGGCCCAGGGCGGGGAACCCCGTCGCGACGGCAACGGCGGCGACCGTCGCGGTGGCTCCGGCTCCCGCAATGGCGGCGGCCAGCGCCGCGAACGCGCCTAAGCATCGATAGACTGAAAAGCAGAAAGGCCGGGATTTCCCGGCCTTTTTGCTATCTACGCTTCCGCAGGCTCGCTGAATGCCCTGCGGTTCGTCAGGTAGACCCCCGTCACGACCACCACGGTGCCGACGATCAACGGCAGCGTCAGCGGTTCCCCAAAAGCGATGAAGGCCTCAAGGGCGACGGCCGGCGGCATCAGGTAGATCAGCGAGGCAGCTCGTGAAACCTGGCCGCGGCGGATCAGATGAAGCAGCAACCCGACGCCACCCATCGACAGCCCGAAGACCGACCAGGCGAGCGCGCCATAGGCCTGCGCGGAGCCATCGAAATGCTGTTGCTCGAAAATGAGCGAAAGCGGCAGCGTGAGCATCAGCGCGCCGATATATTGCAGCGTCGCGATGGTCCTGAGGTCGCCCGATTGCAGGTGCTTCTTCTGGTAAAGCGTGCCGTAGGTAACGGACCCCATGGCAATAAGGTTGATCGCCAGCGGCAGAGCGGCATGTGTGAGATCGGCGGTTGCCGGATCGAGGAGCTTCGGCGAAATGGCGATGGCAATGCCGATGAAGCCGAGGCCAAGCCCGAATTTCTGTGCCTGTTGCAGCCGCTCGCCGACCAAGAAGGGAGCTGCCATTGCCGTCAAAAGCGGCTGCAGCGCCGCGATGATTCCCGATATGCCGGCCGGCACGCCGTTGGCAATCGCCCACCAGAGGCCGGCGAGATAGAAACCATGCAGGAAGAAACCGGAATAGATGGCGCGTAGCCACGTCGCCCGGCTTGTCGGCCATCGCGCCCGCGCCGCCAGGCAGAGCCCCAGGAAGGCCGCCGCCGACAGCGCGTAGCGGATCGAAAGAAAGGTGAAGGGCTCGGAATGCAGCGAGGCGTATTTCGCCACCACCCAGCCCGTTGACCAGAGCAGGACGAAAACGGCGGGGGCAAGGCGATCGAGGGACATGGGGATGCTCGCGAGAGAAGGGCTGGTCGCGCTGATAGCCGCACCCGGCCGTTCAGTCAAAGTCGAAGCGTTGATGCTTATTTGTAATTGCGCTGATGGTTGGGATTGCAGGACGAATCTGCCGGCTTTCCCCACTCTTCTCATCCCAGTGACAGGCACAGGATGAGGAGAGTGGGGTTCTGTCGGCGCCCAACAAACCACGGCGACCGAACGAAAAACGATCAAATGCTCAGATTTTGCGCAAGCCTGCAGATCGATTATCCGGCATGCCGCACCGCACCACTTTAAATGCCCGGATTTTCACCCGTTTCCCGCAGCGCAAAATCTTTTCCTCGAACTGCGCATGGTTCTTGCATTGCCATTTGCGTTGTATTCAAATGAACGAAAAGGGGAGCTGCACTTTTGGCATTTGATGAAATGATTACCGGGGACGAAAATCCTCGCCCGCCTTATGAAAAATACTTCGAGTGGTACAACAGCCAAGACCGGGCGCATCTGATTGCCAAGTCCCGCGATGCGGAAAACATTTTCCGGAAGACCGGCATCACCTTCGCGGTCTATGGCCATGCCGATAGCTCCGAAAAGCTCATCCCCTTCGATATCATTCCCCGCATCATCTCCGCCCGCGAATGGCGCAGGCTCGCCCAGGGCATCGAGCAGCGGGTGATCGCACTCAACGCCTTTCTCGACGATATCTACCATAAGCAGGAGATTATTCGCGCCGGCCGCATCCCGCGCGAGCTGATCGAGAACAACGTTACCTTCATCCCCGAGATGGTCGGCTTCCGCCCGCCCGGCGGCGTCTACACCCACATCGTCGGCACCGACATCGTGCGCACCGGCGAGGACCAGTTCTACGTGCTCGAGGACAATGCGCGTACGCCTTCCGGCGTCAGCTACATGCTGGAAAACCGGGAAACCATGATGCAGATGTTCCCCGAGCTCTTTCATGAGAACAAGGTGCAGCGCGTCGAGGACTATCCCTACCTGCTGCGCCAGAGCCTCGCGTCCCTCGCTCCTCCCGGCTGCGCCGGCAAGCCGCGCGTCGCGGTACTGACGCCCGGCATCTACAATTCGGCCTATTACGAGCATTCCTTCCTCGCCGACATGATGGGCGTCGAACTGGTCGAGGGCTCGGATTTGCGCGTCATCGACGGCAAGGTGAAGATGCGGACGACCCGCGGTTACGAGGCGATCGACGTGCTCTACCGCCGCGTCGACGACGACTTCCTCGACCCCCTCACCTTCCGAGCTGATTCCGCGCTCGGCATTCCCGGCATCATGGACGTCTACCGCTCCGGCAATATCACCATCGCCAACGCACCTGGTACCGGCATTTGCGACGACAAGGCGATCTATTCCTATATGCCGGAGATCGTCGAATTCTACACCGGCAGCAAGGCGCTGCTGGAAAACGTGCCGACCTGGCGCTGTTCGGAGGCGAGCAGCCTGAAATACGTGCTGGAGCATCTGGAAGAGTTGGTGGTCAAGGAAGTGCACGGCTCGGGCGGCTACGGCATGCTGGTCGGCCCGACGGCTTCGAAGAAGGAGCGCGCCGATTTCGCTGAGAAGCTGAAGGCCAAGCCGAACAACTACATCGCCCAGCCGACGCTGTCGCTCTCCACCGTGCCAATCCTCGTCAACAAAGGGATTGCGCCGCGCCATGTCGACCTTCGCCCCTATGTGCTCGTATCTGACAAGGTTCAGATCATTCCGGGCGGGCTCACCCGCGTGGCGTTGAAGCAGGGATCGCTGGTGGTCAATTCCAGCCAGGGCGGCGGCACCAAAGACACCTGGGTATTGGAGGACTGATGCTCGGAAGAACCGCAAACGGCCTCTACTGGATGTTCCGCTACATCGAGCGCGCCGAAAATATCGCCCGCCTTGTCGATGCCGGGCTACGCATGTCGCTGACCCGCAGCAGCGCCGGCGACGACAACTGGGATGGCGTGCTGCAAAGTGCCGGCGTACGCGAGGCCTATGACGAGGGCCATGCGAAGCTGACCAACGCCGACGCGATCGACTATCTCCTGCGCGATCGCGCCAACCCGTCGAGCGTCATGTCCTGCATCGACTCCGGCCGCAACAACGCCCGCATGGTGCGCACCGCGCTGACGCGGGAGACTTGGGAAGCGACCAACGAATGCTGGATCGACCTGAAGTCGCTCCTCGAAAAACGCGTCAAGCCGGCCGAAATGCCGGAGGTGATCGACGCCATCAAGCGCCGCGCCGGCCTGATCCGCGGCGCTTTCCATGGTTCGACGCTACGCAACGAACTCTATAATTTCGCCCGCATCGGCACCTTCATCGAGCGGGCCGACAATACCAGCCGTATCCTCGACGTGAAATATTACGTGCTGCTGCCCTCGGTCTCGGCCGTCGGCTCCTCTCTCGACAACGTGCAATGGGAATCGATCCTGCGCTCGGTCTCCGCCCACCGCGCCTATAGCTGGGCCTATGACGGCGAATACCGCGCCATGAACATTGCCGACTTCCTGACCCTGAACGTCCAGATGCCGCGCTCACTCGCCTATTGTTACGAGAAGATCGTCAGCAATCTCGGCTATCTCGCCCAGGATTACGAGGAGCGGCTGCCTGCCCACGATACCGCCGATGCGATCCGCACCACGCTGCAGACGCGGGCGATCCGCGATATCATGGATCAGGGCCTGCATGAGTTCCTGGAGGATTTCGTCTCGCGCAACAATCAGCTCGGCGCCGAGATTTCCAACGGCTACCGGTTCTACGTTTAAGCGGATCAGAACATGAGACTGAAAATCAGCCACCTCACCGAATATCGCTACGACGAACCGGCGCAGTTCTCGCTGCAGCGGCTCAGACTGACGCCGCCGACGAGCCCCGCCCAGAAGGTGCTCGGCTGGTCGCTGAACGTCGAGGGCGCCACCCCCGAGGTGGAATATGACGACCAGTACGGCAATCACGTCAACCTGGTCTCGCTGGAAGGCGAGCAGGACGTGACGCGCATTCTGGCCGAAGGTGAGGTCGAGACGGCGGATAACAACGGTGTCACCGGCCCGCATACCGGCTTCTGCCCACTTTGGCTTTTCCTGCGCGAAACGCCGCTGACCAAGGGCGGCAAGCTGGTCAAGGAACTGATCAAGGACGTCGGCGGCGATAATGCGCTGGCCCGCATGCATGCGCTCATGGAAGCAATCCACCAAACGGTCGATTATAAGCCCGGCACCAGCAACACCGAGACGACGGCCGAACAGGCCCTTGAGAAAAAGAGCGGCGTCTGCCAGGACCATGCCCACATCTTCATCGCCGCCGCCCGCGCCCTGCAGGTGCCGGCGCGTTATATCTCGGGCTATCTTATGATGGCGGAAAAGGTCGAACAGGCGGCGACCCATGCCTGGGCCGAGGCCCATATCCCCGGCCTCGGCTGGGTCGGTTTCGATCCAGCCAACGAAATCTGCCCGGATACGCGTTATGTCCGCGTCGCCTCCGGCCTCTGCTACCGCGACGCCGCGCCGATTTCAGGCATGCGCATCGGCACGCCGGGCGAAACGCTGTCGGTCACCGTGAAGGTCGAGAACGGCGGCCAGATGCAAAGCCAGAGCCAGAGCTGAGCGGCATCAGCCCACCCCGGCAGAATTTGTGCCGCAAGGCCCAAGCGAAGGTCACGCAAACAAGAAGTCCCACGACTGAAGGCTTGAAACAGCAACATTCTTCAGCGTTATGGTGTTGTCGGAATCGGCTGTAATAATTGCATCACTCCCAGACTGCTGGTTGCCGCAAAAAGCGATGCCCAGTCGGCGAAAATGCTGTCATCGATCCAGATCGCGTCATGTGCGGAGCCGATTGCCACGAAGTTTGTGATCGTATCGTGGCCCCAGTTCGGCGAATAAACGAAGACGTCGGCTGCCGCTCCACCAGTGAGGATATCGTTGCCGGCGCCACCCGTTAGCGTATTGGAACCACTGCCGCCGACGATAACGTTGTTCAGCGCATTCCCTGTTCCGGCAAACACCCCAGTGCCGGCAAAGCTCAGGTTCTCGACATTGTCGGCAAGCGTATAGCTCGCCAGGTTGGTGCGAACCGTGTCGATCCCATTATCGGCGGCTTCGGTGACGAGGTCGCCGGCATTGTCGACGATATAAGTGTCGTTGCCCGCACCACCGATCAAGGTGTCAGCACCTGCCCCGCCATTCAGCGTGTCAGTGCCGCGGGCATGACACGAAGGCGTTGCTCCGTGACGTTCTCCACAACACGCGCCTTCAGGCCGATGATTTTGGCTGCTCGCTGAATATCGGCGGCCTGGGAGGTCCGTCCTTTCAACGCCAAGTCGTGCTGCAGCTGGGCCGGGTCGGCGGCAATTCGATAGAACCCAGCAATGCCGCACAGCGCACGAAGACCGGAGTCCAGATGCTGCGAAAGGATGCCATCCATGCGCGGGAACTTTCCCCCTCAAGTTGCGGATTGTCGCAATTGCCGAACTCGTTCCGGCTGTTTGCCGACATGTAGCTCACGCAGAAGTTTGGCACCATCGGGATTTTTGTACTCGGTGTATTTTCGAAGTAGTGTGACTAATAAGTAGCAAATCCATGCTCCCGTGAGCGATGCATCGATCGTGAAGACGACACGGCTCGAAGCTGATTCAACATCATTCACAGCGAAGAGGTGGATGATGTCGCCTAGCCTTCAAGCGGGTGATGCCGTGGTCATCGACAACCTACCGACCCACAAGGCAGCAGGGATGCGAGATGCCATCGAGCGTGTAGGCGCCTACCCGATGGTCCTGCCGCCAGGTAGCCCTTACTTTAATACCATCGAGAACACATTCCCGACTTTGGAAACCATGATGCGAGCGCGGCCGAACAAAAGAGCGATGCTCTATGCCGGGGACAGCGGATCGTCATAACGCAGGGCATTGCCCTTCATCGCACCGAGAATACTCTTGCGTTCGTTTGTCCCGAGTGTCGGCGAAAGCACGGTAACTGCTCTGCCGCGCTTGGTGATCACGATGGATCCATTGTCGCTCTGCATTTGATCGATAAGGTTCAGGGACCTTGCCTCGAACTCGGCTGCGCCAACCGTCTTGGCATGACCACATCTCCTCAACACTTGTAGCAATATAGGGCCATCTCTTCATCGTATAAGGGCAAAGAAAAAGGCGGGGCAATGCCCCGCCTTTCAATCTTGAAATTCGCCTTGTTAGTGGCTGTCCTTGCCGACAGCGTTTCCGCGACATCCCTTGAGGAAGTCGAGGTCGGCGCCCGTATCGGCCCCTTCGACATGCTGCTGATGCAGGAAAGCATAGCCTGATGTCGGCAGATCATGGTTCGGCTGCCATTCGGCCAGCCGCCGCGCCAATTCCTCGTCGGAAATGTCGAGATGCAGACGACGGTTCGGTACATCCAGCTCGATCATGTCGCCGTTTTGCACGACCGCGAGCGGCCCGCCGACCGCCGCTTCCGGCGAGGTGTGCAGCACCACGGTACCATAGGCCGTTCCGGACATGCGGGCGTCGGAAATACGCACCATGTCGAGGATGCCCTTCTTTAGCACCTTAGGCGGCAGCCCCATGTTGCCGACCTCGGCCATGCCTGGATAACCCTTCGGCCCACAGTTCTTCATGACCATGATGCAATTTTCGTCGATGTCGAGATTGTCGTCGTTGATCTTGGCCTTGTAGTCGTCGATATCCTCGAACACCACTGCCCTGCCCTTGTGCACCAAGAGATGCGGCGAGGCCGCCGAAGGCTTCAGCACCGCGCCCTTCGGCGCCAGATTGCCGCGCAGCACGACGATGCCGCCCGAAGAGGTCAGCGCCTTCTCAGCCGGCAGGATGACGTCCTCGTTCCAGTTGACGACGTCCTTGACCTCGTCCCAGACGGTTTCGCCGGAGACCGTCAGCGCATCCTTGTGCAGCAGGCCCGCCTCGCCGAGCCGCTTCAGCACCACCGGCAGGCCGCCGGCATAGAAGAACTCTTCCATCAGGTACTTGCCCGACGGCATCAGGTTGACGATGGTCGGGACGTCGCGGCCGCAGCGGTCCCAGTCGTCGAGCGAAAGATCGATGCCGACACGGCCGGCAATGGCGAGCAAGTGGATGACGGCGTTGGTCGATCCGCCGATCGCCGCATTGGTGCGGATGGCATTCTCGAAAGCCTCTTTCGTCATGATCTCGGAAGGCTTCAGGTCGTCCTTGACCATCTGCACGATCCGACGGCCGGTCAGCTGCGCCATGACCTTGCGGCGGGAATCGACACCCGGGATCGCGGCATTTCCGGACAGCGCCATGCCGAGCGCCTCAGCCATGGAAGCCATGGTGGAGGCGGTGCCCATCGTGTTGCAAGTGCCCGACGAACGGCTCATCGAGGCTTCCGCCTCAAGGAATTCAGCCTGCGTCATCTCGCCGGCCTTCACCATTTCGGAAAATTTCCACAGATGCGTGCCGGAGCCGACGCGTTCACCGCGGAAATAGCCGTTCAGCATCGGCCCGCCGGTGACGACGATCGACGGCAGGTCGCAGGACGCAGCCCCCATGATAAGCGACGGTGTGGTCTTGTCGCAGCCGACCAGCAACACGCAGCCATCCATCGGCTGACCGCGGATTGCCTCCTCCACCGCCAGCGCGGCAAGGTTGCGGTACATCATCGCGGTCGGGCGGAAGGTATTTTCGGATGCCGAGAACACCGGCACCTCGAGCGGGAAGCCGCCGGCCTCCCAGACGCCCGCCTTCACCTTCTCGGCGAGCTCTCTCAGATGGCCGTTGCACGGTGTCATATCCGACCATGTGTTGAGGATGCCGATCACCGGCCGGCCGTCGAACAGGTCGTGCGGGTAACCCTGGTTCTTAAGCCAGCCGCGGTGGTAAATCACGTCGCGGCTCGTGCCGCCGTACCATTCCTGCGACCTCAGCCTGCGCGGCCATTCGGCTTTCTTCTTCATTGTCTCTGTCCTTCAGGTGATTGCCGGGCCGCCTCGTACGGCCCGGATCATCGCGCTTTGTTTTAAGCCAGCGTGTAGGCGGTTTTGACGGTTGTGTAGAATTCGCTCGCGTACTTGCCCTGCTCACGCGGGCCATAGGACGAGCCCTTGCGGCCGCCGAACGGCACATGGAAATCGACACCCGCCGTCGGCAGGTTGACCATCACCATGCCGGCCTCGGCATTGCGCTTGAAGTGCGTCGCATGTTTCAGGCTGGTCGTGGCGATGCCGGCCGAAAGGCCGAACGGCGTGTCGTTCGATGTTGCCAGGGCCTCATCGTAATCCTTGACCCGGATCACCGAGACCACAGGTCCGAAGATCTCTTCGCGCGAAATGCGCATCTGGTTGGTCGCTTCGGTAAACAGCGTCGGCTGCAGGTAGAAGCCGGGCGTGTCGCGGGAAACCACTTCACCGCCGAAGGCGAGTTTGGCGCCTTCCTTCTTGCCGATCTCGATATAGTCGGTATCGGTCTTCAGCTGCCGCTCATCGACGACTGGGCCGATATGAGTGCCTGCCTTCAGCGCATTGTCGACGACCAGCGTCTTCAGCTTGTCGGTCAAAGCAGCAACGAACTTGTCGTGGATGCCTTCGGTGACGATCAGGCGCGAGGATGCCGTGCAGCGCTGGCCTGTGGAGAAGAAGCCGGAATTGGCGGCGGCCTCGACGGCGACGGAAAGATCGGCATCATCGAGCACGACCATCGGGTTCTTGCCGCCCATCTCCAGCTGGAACTTGCGGTTATGCTCGATGGAAGCGGCGGCCACGCGGCGGCCGGTGCCGGTGGAACCGGTGAAGGTGATGCCGTGAACGTCCGGGCTTTCGAGCATGGCCTGGCCGACGACCGAGCCCTTGCCCATGACCAGGTTCAAGACGCCCTTCGGCAGGCCGGCGCGATTGAGAATGTCGACGATCGCCCAGGAACAGGCGGGCACCAGTTCGGCCGGCTTGAAGACGACAGTGTTGCCGTAGCAGAGTGCCGGCGCGATCTTCCAGGCGGGAATGGCGATCGGGAAGTTCCACGGCGTGATGATGCCGATGACCCCGAGCGCCTCGCGGGTGATCTCGACACCGATGTTCGGGCGCACCGACGGGATGACCTCGCCGGCCAGCCGCAGGGCTTCGCCTGCGAAGAATTCGAAGATCTGCGAAGCGCGGATGACTTCGCCGGTGGCTTCCGGCAGCGTCTTGCCTTCCTCGCGGGCAAGCAGCGCGCCCAGCTCGTCCTTGCGCGCCATGATCTCGTCGCCGGCCTTCTTCAGGATGACGTGGCGTTCCCAGATGCCGGAGCGCGACCAAGCCGGGAAAGCGGCCTTGGCGGCGGCGATGGCGTTCTTGGTGTCTTCGGCGCTGCCGTCGGCATAAAGGCCGACGACTTCGTTGGTATCCGACGGGTTGATGTTCTTCGTCGCGTTCGAGCCGACCCATTCGCCGGCGATCAGGTTTTGATAAATGGTCATGGGCTTAACAAGCCTCCTTTACCGTCTATGAGAATTCAGAGTTGCTTGACGGCAATCTCTTCTTCGGCGGCCACCTTCAGCGGATTGCGCAGCGGCAGACCGAATTCGGCGACTTCGATTTCGAAGACATCGCCCTCTTCCGCCTTGATGCCGTCGGCAAAAGACAGCGTCGCCGTGCCGAACATATGGACATGGACATCGCCCGGTGCACGGAAGAGGCCGTATTTGAAGTGGTGATATTCCAGATTGGCGAAGGTGTGCGACATGTTCGCTTCACCCGACAGGAAGGGCTTTTCGAAGATCACCTTGTCGCCGCGCTTGATGCGCGAGGTGCCGCGGATATCGTCGGGTGCGGGCCCGATGCGGATTTCCGGACCATAGGCGGCCGGGCGCAGTTTGGAGTGGGCCAGATAGAGATAGTTGATCCGTTCGGTGACGTGGTCCGAAAACTCGTTCGACAGGGCAAAGCCGATGCGGAACGGCGAGCCGTCGGTGGCGATGACGTAAATGCCAGCCATTTCAGGCTCTTCACCACCGTCGAGCGCGAAGGACGGCGAGATCAGCGGCGCGCCGGGGGCAGCAGCGCCGTAGCCGTTGCCCTTATAGAACCATTCCGGCTGCACGCCCTTTTCGCCGGATTTCGGCTTGCCATTCTCGAGGCCCATCTTGAACATCTTCATCGAGTCGGTCAGCGTTTCCTCGGCCGCCTCGGTGGTCTTCTTGTGCATGGAATCGCGGGTGGCCGCCGATCCGAGATGCGTTAGGCCGGTGCCGGTCAGATGCAGATGGGCGGCGTCGGGATGGGTGATCGGCGGCAGGAAGCGGCCGTCCACATAGGCCTTTTCAAGATCGACGGCATCGCCGTAACCATGGGCCTCGATAACCGCGGCAAGCGACTTGCCGCCGTCGGCGGCTTCCATCGCCAGCGCATAGACGCTGCCGGCATTGTTGACGGACTTGGCTGCGCCGCCCTGCTCGCGCACGGCGACGACGATCTCTCCGTTGGCACCCTTGATCTGGGAAATAAGCACGACTTCGATCCTTCTCGTTCCGGCGAAGACTAAGAAAAGCTCCGCCTGTCCGGCTCCATCAGGAGCCGGAATCCATCTTTCTTATGACTGCGAATGCCTGGGCTGCGCTCTGGCGCTCAGCCCTTGTTCTTGTTGTAGACGTCGAAGAACACGGCAGCGAGAAGCACCGCGCCCTTGACCATCTGCTGCGAGTCGGTGCCGAGGCCGTGGATCGACATGCCATTGTTCATGATGCCCATGATCAAGGCGCCGATGACCGCACCGGTCACCTTGCCGACGCCGCCCTGGGCCGATGCACCGCCGATGAAGCAGGCGGCGATCACGTCCAGCTCAAGGCCGAAGCCGCCCTTGGCCGTCGCCGAATTGAGGCGCAGCGCGACGATCAGCCCGGCGAGGCCGGCAAGCAGGCCCATGTTGGCGAAGGTCAGGAAGGTCAGCCGCTCGGTGTTGATACCGGAAAGCTTGGTCGCCTTCTCATTGCCGCCCATGGCGTAGATGCGGCGGCCGATCGTCGTGCGACGGGTAATGAAGGCGTAGGCGACAACCAGCGCGAGCATGATGACCAACACGTTCGGGAAGCCGCGATAGATCGACAACTGCCAGCCGAGCCCGAGAATGGCAAGACTGACGAGGGCGTTCTGGGCGAGGAAGAAGCCCAAAGGTTCGACGTCATTGCCGTGCTTCTCGTTCGACAGCCGCTTGCGCCACGCCAGATAGAACAGCGCGACGGCGCCGACGACGGTCAGAATGATCGAGGTCGAATTGATGCCGCCCAGTGCGACAAGGTTCGGCAGGAAGCCGATGCTGATCAACTGGAACTCCGGCGGGAAAGGACCGATGCTGGTGCCGGTCCCCGAAGCCGTCATTACGAACAGCGTCAGGCCGCGGAAGACCAGCATGCCGGCGAGCGTGACGATGAAGGCCGGGATCTTGTGATAAGCGACGAAATAGCCCTGGATGCCGCCGACAAGCGCGCCCATGGCAAGACAGACGATCGCCGCGACGACATAGTTGACGTGCCATTGCACCGTCATCACGCCGGCGATGGCGCCGATGAAACCGACGACGGAGCCGACCGAAAGATCGATATGGCCGGCGACGATGATGAGCAGCATGCCGAGCGCCATGATGACGATGAACGAGTTCTGCAGAATGATGTTGGTCAGGTTGAGCGGCCTGAAGAGAACGCCGCCGGTCGAAATCTGGAAGAACACCATGATCGCGATCAGCGCGATGAACATGCCGTATTCCCGGATGTTGCCGCGAACGTAGTCTCCGATCGAGACGACACGCCCTTGCTCAGCGATGGGTTGGTTGATCGGCGTCATTGTTTCTTCTCTCCTGAGCGCATGATGGCGCGCATGATGGTTTCCTGGCTCGCTTCTCCCTTCGGCAGTTCCGCAACGATACGCCCTTCATTCATGACGTAGATGCGGTCGCAGGTGCCAAGAAGTTCCGGCATTTCCGACGAGATCATCAGAACGGCTTTGCCGTCAGCCGCGAGCTGATTGATGATAGTATAGATTTCGTATTTTGCACCCACATCGATGCCGCGCGTCGGCTCGTCAAGGATCAAAACATCGGGATTGGAGAACAGCCACTTCGACAGCACCACCTTCTGCTGGTTGCCGCCGGACAGATTGACCGCTTCCTGGAAGATGCTGGAAGAGCGGATGCGCAACTTCGAGCGATAGTCGGACGCGACCTTGGATTCCTTGACGCTGTCGATGACCGACGCATTCGACACGGCCTTCAGATTGACCAGCGTCGTGTTGTGCAGGATCGTGTCGTTGAGCACGAGGCCGAGCTGTTTGCGGTCTTCGGTGACATAGGCAAGACCTGCGTCGATCGCCTTGCGCACGGTGCTGACGTCGACCGGCTTGCCGTGCATCAGCACGTCGCCCGAAACTTTGTGCCCATAGGCCTTGCCGAACAGGCTCATGGCGAATTCGGTGCGCCCGGCACCCATCAGACCGGCGATACCGACGACTTCGCCCTTGCGGACGGTGACGTTGATATCGTGCAGGACCTGACGGTCGCGGTGCTGCTGATGATAGCAATTCCAGTTCTTCACTTCGAGGATGGTTTCGCCGATCGGCACCGAACGCGGGGGATAGCGATCCTCGAGATCGCGGCCGACCATGTTGCGGATGATGATGTCTTCGCTGATTTCGTCCGCGTGACAGTCGAGAGTCTTGACGGTCATGCCGTCGCGGAGCACGGTGATCTGGTCGGCGACCTTGCGGATTTCGTTCAGCTTGTGGGAAATGATGATCGACGTGATGCCCTGATTGCGGAATTCCATCAGCAGCGTGAGCAGCGCGTCGGAATCGCTTTCGTTGAGCGAGGCGGTGGGTTCGTCGAGGATGAGCAGCTTGACGCTCTTCGACAGCGCCTTGGCGATCTCGACGAGCTGCTGCTTGCCGACGCCGATGTCGGTGACCAGCGTGTTCGGAGATTCCGAGAGGCCTACCTTCTTGAGCAGCTGCTTGGTGCGGTTGAACGTCTCGTCCCAGCTAATGACGCCGCTCTTGGCATTCTCGTTGCCGAGGAAGATGTTCTCGCCGATCGACAGCAACGGCACGAGCGCCAGTTCCTGGTGGATGATGACGATGCCGATTTCTTCGGAATTCTTCAGGACCTTGAAGTTGCGCGTCTCGCCTTCATAGACGATGTCGCCTTCATAGCTTCCTGTCGGATAGACGCCTGATAGCACTTTCATCAGGGTCGATTTGCCGGCCCCGTTTTCGCCTACCAACGCGTGAATTTCGCCCTTGCGAACCTTGAGGTTCACATTCTCCAGCGCCTTGACGCCTGGGAACGTCTTGGTGATGCTCCGCATTTCGAGGATGGTATTGTCCATAGTCAAAGTTCCAGCGTCTTGAGCCGCCAAGCGGTTTGGCGATCATAAAATCGAAGACCGGAACCCGCAAGCGCGGGCTCCGGTCTCCTGCTTAACTGATTACTTCAGCTTGTCTTCAGAGTAGTAACCGCTGTCGACGAGGATCTGCTTGTAGTTGGTCTTGTCGACGGCAACCGGCTTCAGCAGATAGGACGGAACGACCTTGACGCCGTTGTCGTAGGTCTTCGTGTCGTTGACCTCAGGCTCCTTGCCGGACATGACGGCATCGACCATGGCAACAGTGACCTTGGCGAGTTCGCGGGTGTCCTTGAAGATCGTCGAATGCTGTTCGCCAGCGATGATCGACTTGACCGACGGGATTTCAGCGTCCTGACCGGTGACGATCGGCAGCGGCTGGGCAGCCGTACCATAACCAACGCCCTTCAGCGAGGAGATGATACCGATCGACAGACCGTCGTAAGGCGACAGAACGGCGTCGACCTTGGCGTCGGTGTAGTTAGCCGAGAGCAGGTTGTCCATGCGGGCCTGGGCCGTTGCCGGATCCCAACGCAGCGTGCCGACCTTATCCATGCCGGTCTGGCCGGACTTCACGACGAGCTTGCCGCTGTCGATGTAAGGCTGCAGGACGGACATTGCGCCATCATAGAAGAAGAAGGCGTTGTTATCATCCGGCGAACCGCCGAACAGTTCGATGTTGAACGGGCCCTTGCCATCCTTGAGGCCGAGGCCGTCAACGATGGAGCCAGCCTGCAGAACGCCGACCTGGAAGTTGTCGAAGGTCGCGTAGTAGTCGACGTTGCCCGAATCGCGGATCAGGCGGTCATAAGCGATGACCTTGATGCCGGCGTCATGAGCCTTCTGGAGAACGTCGGAAAGCGTCGTGCCATCGATCGAAGCAATGACGAGAACCTTGGCACCCTTGGTGACCATGTTTTCGATCTGCGAAAGCTGGTTCGGAATATCGTCGTCGCCATACTGCAGGTCGGTCTGGTAGCCGGCAGCCTGGAGCTGCTTGACGATGTTATTGCCGTCGTCGATCCAGCGAGCCGAAGCCTTGGTCGGCATGGCAATGCCGACGGTGCCCTTGTCGGCAGCCATTGCCGGTGCAACGAACGAAGCGACGCCGAAGGCAGCCGCAGCCATCAATGAGATAATGGACTTCATTTCTCTCTCCCTTTGTTAATAAGCAGCGGACGAAAAATCGCCCGCCCCGAAACTGTGGCAGGTTCCGTATTGGATAGATACTTCAGATGGTGAGAAACGAAGTAGGTCTCCTCCACGATCTCACACGTGTTGAGTGCCAACCAGCACACGGCGGCAAACTGGTATGGATTCCTATAACTGTCAAATAGAATAAGTGGTAACGTGCATAACAATTTTGGTATATCGTTAAAAAGTATTACTTTTGATGGAGCGCAGCGAGGAGGCTGCAACCATGACGATTATTTCAGAGCCCATTTTGATGGATCACGTCGATATCCACAGCGATAGTTTCGGCGATGACAACCTTTTACGTGCAGGACTTAAGCTGAATCACCTGCGCATGATCGTCGCAATCGAAGATAGCGGACAGATTTCCGCAGCTGCGGAAGTCTTAAACATCTCGCAGCCCGCCGCATCGCGCATGTTGTCCGAAATGGAATCAATCATCAAGACGCCGCTCTATGAGCGCGTCGCCCGCGGCGTGGTGCTGACGACCTTTGGCGCAGCCCTTGCCAGACGGGCGCGAAAGATCCTCTTGGAGCTGCGCGAGGCAAGCCGCGAGATCGGCGAATTGAAGAGCGGCAAGGGCGGCCCAGTGTTCATCGGCGCGGTGACGGCGCCGGCCATGAGCCTCGTCGTGCCAGCGATCAACAGGGTGCGCAAGGCCTATCCCGGCATCGAGATCAATATCCAGGTGGAGACCAGCAACGTGCTGGCCCGCGAGCTGCTCGCCGCCCGCCACGACTTCATCATCAGCCGCATTCCCGACGATCTCAATCCGCGCCTGTTCGAGGTGACCGAGATCGGCATCGAGCGGGCCTGCCTGATCGTGCGCAACCGCCATCCGCTGCTGAAAAAGAAAAAGACCAGCAGCCTTTCCGACATCAGGGATTACGACTGGGTGTTCCAGCCGCCGGGCACGCTGCTGCGCCGGACGATTGAGGACATTTTCCTGTCGCGCGGCGTGGCGCTGCCGGAAAATATCGTCAACACCTCTTCGCTGCTTTTGACCTGCGCCATCGTCTGCGGAACCGACGCGATCGCTCCTGTTGCCACCGACGTCGCCCAGTTCCTGGCGAGCCAAAGCGCCAAGGCCTCGGACGTGCGCATGCTGCCAATCGACTTCGATATCAACGTCAAACCCTATAGCCTGATCACGGCGAGGGAACGGGCGCTGCCGCCGAGCGCAAGGCTGCTCTACGACATCATCCTCGAGGAGAGCCTGAAGCAGGCGGGCTGACGCGGCCCGCAAGCCCTGCGCCATCTTGCCCGCCTTTAATGGGTGCTGGAGCAATTCCAGCAAAAGTGGACGGCGGTTTTTGCGTCCGGAATTGCGTTTGAAAAGATAGAGCACTTCCGTGTTTCGTAGAAAAACGGAGGGCACTTAAGGAAGGCGGATGCTGTTCGGACAATCAGTATTTCAATCAGTCCTCGAGCGGCTGAAGGCGGAGGACGAGACGGATGAAGACGCTGAGGCGCCCGCTGCCCATCGCGTGGCCGGCCTCGGCACCGGGCTTGCCTTCGATGTCATGGAGGGTGTCTCGGTCGCCTCGCAGCGCGTCGGCCAGGCCTATTTCGACAATCTGGAACACGAAGCGGCCGCTGAGATCGTGGACAAACCAACGCCTTTGCCGGAACCTGAGCCCGTCATGCCGGATCATCTGACTCGGACAACACCGCAGGAGGTTGCCGCCGAGCTGGCGATCTCGGCTGCCGACACGCCGCTGACGCTCAGCGAGAAGCGCCGCGCCTTCGCCCGCGCCAATCACCCCGACGGCGTCGCCCTGCCCTTTCGCGACAATGCGACGAAGCGGATGATGCTCGCCAATCTGCTGATCGACGAGGCGCTGCGGCGATTGCGCTGATTACTCGGCCTTACTGTCCTTCGAAGGATTTACGGTGGATATCTCCGCCGGCTTCTCCTCTTCACCAACGTCAGGCTCCGCGGTCGTCTCGGCGACCTCTGGCTGCGGCTTGAAGGTCCAGAATAGCATATAGAAGGAATAGGCGCCGGCCGCAGCCGAGAGCACCGCCCAGAAGGGATCACCGCCGACAATCTCGAACGCCGCCCAGCCGAAGCAGACGGCAACGATGGCAACACGCACCCAAAGGCGCCGGTATGCCGGATGGTTCGGATCAATCAGTTGCATCTCTACCCCGCGGTCGCATATGTCACACTGCGCTTAGCATGTGTCGCACTGCTCTTTGCATGTGTCACACTGCCGGTGGCATGTGTGGCGCTTGTCTTTAGTTTGAATCTTGCAAATGTGAAAGAGCCGCGGGCTTGACGCCGCGCACAGATAATGGAATGAAAATTCCAGATTTTTGGCAATTCGGTTTGTTTGTTCCGAATTCAAGGGAGGTTGCTATGACAGTGAGATTTGGTCTTCTCGGCGCCGGCCGCATCGGCAAGGTTCATGCGAAAGCCGTCAGCGGCGACGCCAATGCAAAGCTCGTCGCCGTCGCCGACGCCTTTCCGCAGGCGGCCGACGCCATTGCTTCGGCCTATGGCTGCGAGGTCCGCACCATCGAGGCGATCGAGGCCGCCAAGGATATCGACGCCGTCGTCATCTGCACGCCGACCGACACCCATGCCGACCTGATCGAGCGCTTCGCCCGCGCCGGCAAGGCGATCTTCTGCGAAAAGCCGATCGATCTCGACGTTGCCCGCGTCAAGGCCTGCATGAAGGTGGTGGAAGAGACCGGCGCCAAGCTGATGGTCGGCTTCAACCGCCGCTTCGATCCGCATTTCATGGCCGTGCGCAAGGTCATCGACGAGGGCAAGATCGGCGATGTCGAGATGGTGACGATCACCTCACGCGACCCCGGCGCCCCGCCGGTGGATTATATCAAGCGCTCGGGCGGCATCTTCCGCGACATGACCATCCACGATTTCGACATGGCCCGCTTCCTGCTCGGCGAAGAGCCGGTCTCGGTGCTGGCGACCGCCGCCGTGCTGGTCGACAAGGCGATCGGCGAGGCCGGCGACTATGACAGCGTCTCGGTGATCCTGCAGACGAAATCCGGCAAGCAGGCGATCATCTCCAATTCCCGCCGCGCCACCTATGGCTACGACCAGCGCATCGAAGTGCATGGCGCAAAGGGCATGGCCGCGGCCGAAAACCAGCGCCCGGTCTCGATCGAAGTCGCAAACGGCGACGGCTACACCCGCCCGCCGCTGCATGATTTCTTCATGACCCGCTACACCGAAGCCTACGCCAACGAAATCGCCGCCTTCATCGCCGCGATCCAAAAGGGCACGAAGATCTCGCCCTCGGGCGCCGATGGTTTGGCAGCACTAGCGCTTGCCGATGCGGCGGTGCAGTCGGTGAAGGAAGGCAAGCTGGTCAAGGTTGGGTGACGGCTCGCTTTCGATCGGGTGATATGTGTGGGATGGCCGGGTGTTTGCCCGGCCGTTTTGCGTTTGGGGGTAAATGCGCCTAGACCGGCCTGTCATCCCGACTGCCACAACGCACCGGGATCGAGCCGCGACCTCTCCCTCCCTCATTCCTGTGCTCGTCACAGGAATTCATTCACCGCGCGTCTGCGCGGTGAATGAACCCATCGGCCTTGAAGAGCGTCTCCCGCGCCCAAAGACTTGGGCGCACTGGATTCCTGTGACAAGCACAGGAATGAGGGAACAAGAGGAAATGCGACCCTGCCCATCCTCGCCGGAGGCTGCGGCATGGGTCCTCGGCTCAAGGCCGAGGATGACGGAGAGTGGGAGGACGCGACTGGCAGGAGGCGAGATGCTGAGGCAATTCAGCAGCGTGCGGGTGCGGTGAGGTTGGGTGGGGTGACCTCCGCAGCAGAACAGCGATGGATGGCCAGATACGAATGCAGCGGCGCTCCTGCCAGTCCGCGCCTCCTGCCGTTCCCTCTCCTCAACCTCCGTCATTCCAATCCACGGCCGCAGCCGAAGCGCCAGCAGGATCTCTCACTAATCTCCACCCTGTCCCCCCGAAATTACAATATCCTGGTCGATCACCGACAGTGCCCGGTTGAGATGGCCTTCGAAGACGAGGATCTGCTCATCGGCGACCACCCGGATTTCCGGCATGCCCTCCATGCGCACGATATGCGACTGGCCGAGACCCTCTTCGATCCCCTGGCGCAGAAGGTCGTAATAGCGCGTACCGGGGCCGGTGATGGCGATGGGCATGCGCTCGGTCAGGCTAAGCATGCGCGACAGGCCGTTGCCGAGCGCTAGGCCCGCCTGGCGGAAGGCGAAGGCGGGGATGCGGTGGCCTTGGCGGGCCTTGGCGGCGATTTTGTCGAGTTCGGCGACGGGCACGAATTTTGCGGGAATGGTATCGAGCGGCACTTCGAAGGCGCCGCGCAGGATGGCGTAGAAGCCGGCATAGGCCTCGATGCAGCCGCGTGTGCCGCAACGGCAGAGGCCGCCACCCGCCATGTGCAGCATGTGCCCGAAATTGGGCGCCGAGATCTCCTGTGTCTGGTTGCCGCGCCGGACGATGCCGAGCCCGACGCTGTGGCCGAGCGAGAGGGCGGCGAGCGAGCGGAAATCGGCGCCCTTGACGATCTCCTCGCGCGCGCCGAGGGCGGCGGCGACCAGCAGCGTCTCGTTGTCGAGGATCACCTTGGCCTGCCATTCCGGCCGCAGCGCTGATTCGAAATCGATCTGCTCGCTGCCGAAGATCGGCGACCAGACGAGCACCGGCTCTGTGGAATTGACCAGCCCCTTGCTGCTGATCGAGATCAACAGCACTTTTTCCTGTGTGATCCTCGAACGATCGAGAATTCGCAACAGCCCGGCGCGCACCGCCTGAACGAAGCGGGCCGCGCCCGAGGGATCATGCGAGCGTTCCTCGCTGAAACGATCGATCAGCTTGCCCGCATAATCGACAAGCGAATATTGCACCGCATCCGATGAGATGATGACGACGATGAGATAGCCGCAATCGCGCCGCTGGCGCAAAAGCACGCGCGGCCGGCCGCGGCCGCTGGCTGCCTGCTGCTCGGATTTTTCGATAATCTGGGCGCGTTCCAGATCGGCGGTGATCGCCGAGATGGTGGCCGAGGAAAGTCCGGTGGAATCGGCTATTTCTGTATGGGCGAGCGCGCCGTGGCGACGCAGCACGGACAGCACGAGCACGCTGTTTCTCTGCCGGACCAGCTCCGTGCTCGACTTGGTCAGCATGAATGCCGCCCTCTCCCCCTGCTAGTTCCGCCCGCGGTTCTCACTGCATCTCCGGCCGCCGTTCCGCAAGGGAAATTAAGCCGGCAGTGCAGTGTTGACAGTTGAAAAAATCTCTGACACTAAATTTCTCGACTGTCGAGAAAATAATCCGAATTTTTCTGGACAGCTTTTCGCGGTGGCCGGAGGAAGCATGGGCTGGGCCGGTCGCAACTCACTCGGGAGGATATTATGAAGTCTATTTTGAAGCTGATGGCCGGGGCGGCCATTCTCGTTTCCGTGCATACCGTTGCCATGGCTGCCGATCTCGTCGTCGGCGTTTCCTGGTCGAATTTCCAGGAAGAGCGCTGGAAGACCGACGAAGCCGCGATCAAGAAGGCTCTCGAAGCCAAGGGCGCCAAGTACATTTCCGCTGACGCGCAGTCCTCAGCCGCAAAGCAGCTGACTGACGTCGAATCGCTGATCTCGCAGGGCGCCAACGCGCTGATCATTCTCGCCCAGGATTCCGACGCCATCGGCCCGGCGATCGAAAAGGCCGCTGCTGAAGGCATCCCGGTTGTCGGCTATGACCGTCTGATCGAAAACCCGGCTGCCTTCTACATCACCTTCGACAACAAGGAAGTCGGCCGCCTGCAGGCCCAGGGCGTCTTCAAGGCCAAGCCGGAAGGCAATTACGTCTTCATCAAGGGCTCGTCTTCCGACCCGAATGCCGACTTCCTGTTCTCGGGCCAGCAGGAAGTGCTGAAGGCCGCGATCGACGCCGGCAAGATCAAGAATGTCGGCGAAGCCTATACCGACGGCTGGCTGCCTGAGAATGCTCAGCGCAACATGGAGCAGTTCCTGACCGCCAACAACAACAAGGTTGACGCCGTTGTTGCTTCGAACGACGGCACCGCCGGCGGCGCGATCGCAGCTCTCGACGCCCAGGGCCTTGCCGGCTCCGTTCCGGTTTCCGGCCAGGACGGCGACAAGGCAGCGCTGAACCGCATCGCTCTCGGCACGCAGACGGTTTCCGTCTGGAAGGACAGCCGCGAACTCGGCACCCGCGCTGCCGAAATCGCTCTCGACCTCGCCGGCGGCAAGGACATGAGCAAGATCGACGGCGCCCAGACCTTCAAGGGCGGCCCGAAGGGCGTGGAAATGCACTCTGTCTTCCTGAAGCCGCAGGCAATCACCAAGGAAAACCTCAACGTCGTCATCGACGCCGGCTGGATTTCCAAGGCTGAAGCCTGCCAGGGCGTCAAGGCCGGCGCTGTCGCTGCCTGCAAGTAAGCACGCTTCGAACGAAATGCCGGCGCCGCAGCGGAGACACCGTTGCGGCGCCGGATGCGGATGAGAGCTCCAACCACGAAGTTTTCTCCGCCCGCCGCACCATCGCGGACTTGCATTCCCTGCCGGAAGGGTGTCGCGACGCCACGCCACGGTTTCCGGAAGCATCGCGATGGTCAGTTGAAGAACAGACGAATGACGCCGCCAACAGTTTCGGGCACGCCGGCGCACCCGTCCAAACATAATGGGGGAACGGCAAACCCATGGCCGAAATGGTAAAATCAACGACATCGAGCGGACCGCGAACGGCGGAAGCCAGTCCGGTGACCCGCTTCTTCCGTGCCACCGAGATCGACACCCGTCTGCTCGGCATGATCGGCGCGCTCATCATCATCTGGATCGGCTTCCACATCATCACCGGCGGCCTGTTTCTGACCCCGCGCAATCTCTGGAACCTCTCGGTCCAGACGACCGACATCGCCGTGATGACGACGGGCATGGTGCTGATCATCGTCACCCGCAACATCGACCTGTCGGTCGGTTCCGTGCTCGGCCTCTGCGGCATGATCATGGGCGTGACCCAGGCCAAGATCCTGCCGGAATATATCGGCTTCGACAGCCCCTTCACCTGGGCGATCACGCTTCTGGTCGGTCTCATCGCCGGCGGCCTGATCGGCACCTTCCAGGGCATGATCATCGCCTTCCTGAACGTTCCCTCCTTCATCGTCACCCTCGGCGGCCTGCTCGTCTGGCGCGGCGCGACCTGGCTTGTGACCAGCGGCCAGACGGTTGCGCCGATGGACCAGACCTTCCGCATCATGGGCGGCGGCGCAGAGGGCTCGATCGGCGCCACCTGGAGCTGGATCGTCGGCATCGCCGCCTGCCTCTTCGTCGTGGCCAGCATTATCGGCTCGCGCCGGCAGCGCCGCCGCTTCGGCTTTCCGCGCCGGCCGATATGGGCTGAATATTTCCTCGCCACCCTCAGCTGCGTGCTGATCCTCGGCGCCGTCTCTATCGCCAACAGCTATTACTGGCCGATCAACATCGCCAAGAAATATGCCGAGGCCAACAATATTCCCTGGCCCGAAACCGGCCTGGATATTCCCTACGGCATCGCCGTGCCGGTGCTGATCGCCATCGTCGTCGGCATCATCATGACCTTCATCGCCACACGGCTGCGCTTCGGCCGCTATGTCTTTGCGATCGGCGGCAACCCCGAGGCGGCGGAGCTCGCCGGCATCAAGACCCGCTGGGTGACCGTGCGCATCTTCGCGCTGATGGGCATTTTGGCGGCAATCGCAGCCGCGATTTCCACCGCCCGCCTCAACGCCGCAACCAACTCGCAGGGCACGCTCGACGAGCTTTACACCATCGCCGCCGCCGTTATCGGCGGGACGTCGCTGGCGGGCGGCACCGGCACGATTGCCGGCGCCATGCTCGGCGCGCTCGTCATGCAATCGCTGCAATCCGGCATGGTTCTCGCGCATGTCGACACACCGCTGCAGAGCGTCGTCGTCGGCACCGTCCTCGTCGTGGCGGTCTGGCTCGACACCGTCTATCGCTCCCGTGCCAAGTGAGAGGAGCCCTAAACATGGCTGATCAACGCACTCCCCTCGTGGAACTGAAAAACATCTCGATCTCCTTCGGCGGCATCCATGCCGTGGACAATGCCTCGGTCGATCTCTACCCCGGCGAAGTCGTGGCCCTTCTCGGCCACAACGGCGCCGGCAAATCGACGCTGATCAAGATCCTCTCCGGCGCCTACAAGCGCGACAGCGGCGATATCCTGATCAACGGCGAGCCGGCCGATATCCGCAATCCGCGCGATGCCAAGAAATACGGCATCGAGACGATCTACCAGACGCTTGCCGTCGCCGACAATGTCGACGCCGCTGCCAACCTCTATCTCGGCCGCGAGCTGAAAACCCGCTGGGGCACACTCGACGACGTGGCGATGGAAGCCTCGGCGCGCGAGGTGATGGGGCGGCTCAACCCCAACTTCAAGCGCTTCAAGGAGCCGGTGAAGGCGCTTTCGGGCGGCCAGCGGCAATCGGTGGCGATCGCCCGCGCCATCCTCTTCAACGCCCGCATCCTGATCATGGACGAGCCGACGGCAGCGCTCGGTCCCCAGGAAACGGCGCAGGTGGGCGAGCTGATCAAGCAGTTGAAGAAGGAAGGCATCGGCATCTTCCTCATCAGCCACGACATCCACGACGTCTTCGACCTCGCCGACCGCGTCTCGGTGATGAAGAACGGCCAGCTCGTCGGCCACGCCCGCACCGAGGATGTGACCAAGGATGAAGTGCTGGGGATGATCATCCTCGGCAAGGTGCCGCCGAAAGCCATCCCCGGCCCCGGCGCCATGCAGATCTGAGCGCCGCAGGCGCCCCGCTAACGACAATCGAACTCCGCCGCCCGCAAGGCCGGCGGAGTTTTTCGTTCAATCCGAAGGCTGACGAATAAAAACACGTGCCAAACCGCAAGCATCGGTATTTCTGAGAAATTCGCGATTGAAGCCGGCCGCAAGCTAGGCTAAGAACCACCCATCGGACAGGCGATTCAAACCGCCTTCGGCATGCACCCGTAGCTCAGCTGGATAGAGTGTTGGATTCCGATTCCAAAGGTCACAGGTTCGAATCCTGTCGGGTGCGCCATTTTCTCTTTCTCTTGGCATCAGCGTGCACCAGCTTGGCAACAACGTGCACTCCGCTTGCCAACAGCATGCACCGCACCCCGAATAATGCAGTTGAATCAACGGATGTACGGTATCTGTGCCATTCTGTAGTTCCGCTTTCGCGTAGGCTCCGTCTCCTGCCTCGATCACGTGCAAGCGGCACCTTTTTGCCTGTGGAGAGACGCGCAAGTGCGGTTACGTATCGGCGATCGATTTTACTCATTCAATGCGTCCGAATGGCGGCAAACATATCGCAGCGGAATGGAGGTCTTTGCTTGCGGCGAGCCCGACTTGCGCCGAATGCAAGCGGCCGTGGGGTGATTCCCAAGCGGCCAGATCCCCGTTACAAATACACGTGGACGAAGGGGCATAAGCTACCGGTCTATCACGGCGGGACGGACGATATCTCAAACATTCAAGCTGAATGCTATGAGTGCAATTTCGAAAAGAACGCCGGTGCATTAAAGCCCAGCCCATAACTGAAATGTGGAATACTTTCTGTCGCGAACTCCCATTCTTCGAGTGGGTTTTGCGACAAGGAGGTAGAGGAACGTTAGTGCTGGCGGTTGTCGTGTCGGTGCCGTGCTTCTATGCCATCAATCGAAATTTGCCGCCCTCTACGGCCTCGATCACCATGCTGAGCGTGTCGTGGCGGGCTTGTCCATCAGTAGATAGAACATGCTTCTCAAGCTCCTCTAGCGATGAGAACTGTTTATAAAGCGCAGTGATCGGTTCCGGGTCGGTCAACGTATCGCCACCACGTTCCTGGCAGCGAAGTATGGCCACGTCCAACGGCGGCCGCAAAACAACGTAGTGGAGGGGCGCGGTAATTGCCTTGAACGATTGCAGAAACCAAGGACCGATTATACCGTCCACAACGACAAAATAGCCGCCCTTTGCGTAGCCTTCGGCAACACCTGCGAGCACATCCATGACCACGGCGTTCTGTTCGTGCGCCTCGGGCAAATAGGGCGGGAGGGCACCGTTTTTGATGAAGTGCCAGAAGTCGTCAGAATGAAGATGAACCTTGGGCGAGCCGGGTTCTTCGGCAAGGGCCAGCGCCGTGGTGGTCTTCCCCGAACCGGGCGGTCCCGTAAGAATGAGTATTTCGCCTGCATTTTTCATAATCTGGTTTCTAATATCTAGTGTCGCAAATTCCCGATTAAAGCGACAGTTTTGCGACCTTGCAAAAACTGGCGTTCCGCTACAGATGAGTGCGTAGAATTCTTCACCAAGGCCGACGTTGAAGACATCCTCAAAACCTTCGTCATGAACCTCTTCCACGGCGGCTACGCGGCGCACGCTTGGCCCGATGACCGCTCATGCCTCCTCGCTGTGTTGCGGCAGGTGGCGATGCTGTTTGCTCTCCCAGGTCTCGATCAGAAATAGGGCGATCGAGCTTGCGGAATTGAGCGCCAGACGTGCGATGCGAGGATCGATGCGGCGGAAGCCTTTCTCACGTCCATGGGCGTCGCCAGCATGGGTGCGCAGCGCACCGATGCCTTTGGTGACTGACGTAAGGCCGCCCAGCACCTGGCGGACATCTTGCTCGATCTCCGGAGGCAGATCGGTGCGGCCGGGCGAGAGGCTCAATGGTTCCTGCACGGCTTTGAGCAATCCGTCGATGTCGCGCTTTGGCGGCAGCGGCAATCCAAGTTCAATCAGGATCGAGCGACATACTGCCTCGACAAGCGAGCATGCTGCTGTGACCGCGTCTTCCGGGTCGGCGCTGATACTCGGGAGCGCTCGAGCGATTTCGATCTGCACGGTGTCAAAATCCAGCTTTTCGACCTTGCTGATGAATGGCTCGACGATAAGGCCAGCGCCGGGGCGCTCCACCAAGTGTGCCGCACCACTGACAATGGTGACGGCTAGACCATCGGCTTCCAGTGCGGCGTTGACGTGCTGTCTGACCGCAACAGCCTTCTCAGGCGCGGAGAGATACTCGCGTGGATCACACACACGCAGGATAACCCGCTTCATTGCGTCACCGTCGTCCCATTGGCTGACGAGGTCACGTAGAAATTGGATCGTCGCAGGGACGCGTGAACTATTCCCGATGCGCATGTCGAGACTGCAGTCGAGAAACAATGCCTCGATCTTGGGGCCGCTCCGGTATATCCCGATCGGTTTGGTGACATCGCGCCCCTGCCCAGCGCCACCGGTTATGACGTCTGCAAGCGCCTTTACCACAAACGGAGAGAAGCGCCCGCTCATGCCGCCGACACCACTCGTCGATCAAGGGCAAGACCGCCGATCCACTCGGCCCAGCATTTCACGAAGTGCAAGAAGGCTTCCTCGGTCGTGATCACCACCCTGTAGGTCTCAGCTTGGTCGCGTTGTTCCGGACTTTCCTCGTAACGCGAGAGGAAAGCCATATACATCATCTGATTTCCAGCGATCTCTTGGCCATCCTTGTCGAGATAGATGATGTTGCCATGCGCTAGGGCGTTGCGGAGCACACGCAGCACCTCGCTGGCTTTACGTGTCTGGATCGTGTTCGCCTCCTCCGAGCGTGGATCGCAGCCGCCTGGATCCTGCCACCTATGCACCGTATCGACGTTGCTCATGATACGGGACTGTCGCCATTCTTGATCGTTCGGCGCTTTCCGCCAAAATGGCGCTTCCAGAAATTCCGCCCCCTCTAGGGCCTTCAGGTGTTTCACTAGGTCGCCATCGCGTTCGACATCGTGCAGAAAGTGACTGGTGCGCATGCGCTCAAACGGGATCGTAAGGACCGCGGACGCTGCCAAAAGGCCAAATGACCCTAGCAGACTATGTTCCCGCGCGGATGCCTCGAGCATTTCGATGAGCTCGAGCGCTCGGCGTGGATATTCGATAGCAAATCGATCTGGTACCCCCATGCCTCCCCTCCCCATGGATCATTAACCGGCGGCATATTTCGCAGCGAAAACTGGTTTGGCAATCGATATCCGCTCGGAACGACATCGACATCGCTATTTCGACGCCTGATATCCAAAAAAACCTTGTATTTGCCGGGCGAGCTCGGCAAGACGCGCAACCACATGGTCAGGTTTATCGTCCGGGATTGGATGAAGAGGAACACCTATCTGCCGGTGCACCAACTGGATGAAGATGGCGATGTTGATGGATCTGCAGGAAACACGGTATCCATTGTTACCTCGCGGCCTGGCGGGGAAGCCCTATGGAGGCAGAATTATTACCTCTCTACCTGACTGCCTCCTCGCCATTCGAGCAAGGGTCGGCAAAAATTGCTCTTCAGTGAACTCTATGTCCAGCGTGACTCGAGGTGATCGGCGAATGCTTGGCTTGGCAAATTCCTCGAAATCATGACGCAATATTCGCTGTGGAGCGCCCCGGTCGCTCCATTCACGAACCCACCAGGCCCAAAAGTCAGCGGCCTGCAATGGGGCCACCTTCTTATCATTTTCGAATATCGGGGTATCGGCGTAACGATCGCGAATGTCCTCCGGACGATGAAAAATGTATTCATTCCATAGGCGCTCAACGGACTTCCGATCGAACGTGTCATCCATATGAAATTGAACGACCTCGTCTAACGGTATCAACTTTTCCAGTTGCGGCCGCTCTAGCAGGCTGCTGAAATTCGCTCTGCGTTGGCGCAGTTGCTTGCTGTGGGTCTGATTTTTTTACAGACTGGCTGTCGTGCGGTGGGATTTTGGCCGATTGAGGCGGGTTTTCTGGCCATATCGGCTTATTGATCTCCCTCAAGACACACTTCGCCCGTCGATCCGATCAATTTGGGAAGGCGGATGATGTTGTACGCGACAAGGGCGAAGGTGAAGGCGGCCTTCACCTTGTCCAGTCCGCGCAGCTTGAGCTGCGCCAGCCCGGCCGTCGTCTTGACCCAGCCGAAGACTTCCTCGATCCGCTTGCGGCAGCGCAGGCTGATCGCATAGCCGGCACTTTGCGCCACCTCTGGCGGCACCGCCGTCTTGCGCACCTTGCCCGTCTTGCTCACCGTCCCATTGATCGCCACATGCGGCACGATCTTGCGAGCCTTCAACTCCTCGACGAAGGCTTCCGCGTCGTAGCCCTTGTCGGCGCCCAGCGTCGCCCCTTCGCCAAGGCCCTCGCTCAGTGCGCTCGCCGCATCCCGCTCGCCCGTGCCGGTCGCATGCGTCACCGCGCCGTCGACCACAAGCCCGTTGCGGTTCTCCATCAGTGCGTGCCCCAGATAGGCTAAGCGGCTCTCCTGGCCATTGCCCTTGCGGTACAGACGCGCATCCGGGTCCGTCGTCGAGGCATGCGTCTTGTTCGAGCGCTTCTCCTTGCGAAAGTTGCGCTCGCCGTTGCGGCCATCCTCCGGCGGCTCATCCGAACCGTCCTTGGCCCGGAAGCTCTTCATCGAGGCAAACGCCTTCAGCATCGTGCCGTCGACCGAAAAATGCTCCGCACTCAACAGCCGCTTGACCGCAGGCTGCGAAAGCAACGCCGACAGGAAACCCTGGGCAACCTCCGTCGTCAGCAGCCGGTCCCGGTTCTTCGAAAACGACGAGGCATCCCAGACCGCATCGTCGATGCCAAGCCCGACGAACCAGCGGAACAGCAGGTCGAACTCCAGCCGTTCCATCAGTTGACGCTCCGAGCGGATCGAATAGAGCATCTGCAGCAGCACCGCCCGCAGCATCCGCTCCGGCGCAATCGACGGCCGACCGGTGTTGGCATACAGCGCTGCAAACGATCCATCCAACGCCACAAACGAGGTGTTCACAAGTTCGCGCATCGCCCGAAGCGGATGCCGGGCCGGAACCCGTGCCTCAAGGTCGACATACGAAAACAGCGACCCCGTCCGATCATCCCCGCCGCGCATCCAAATTCCCTCGAAATCACTTGCAAGATGGAATCATGTGTCCAGCCCAAAAGCCAGTGGGTTTTTCAGCAGACTGCTAGGTGGAATTTATCCATTAGGCACCGAAAAGCGATCCAATAATAGTTGGCAAGATCCCATTCGATCGCCGCACCAGGGATGTAAATTCGTCTTATTGCGCGATCAAACTCAGATCGATTGAAGCGTGCAGACATGAAAACGGGCACATATTTGCTTATCACCGAATAGAAAAACCCTACTTCTTCTAATCTGTGGGTCATTTCCGTCATATGGAAATATCTATGTCTAGCCGCATCGATCCGGCCGAAGCGCTCTGTGAACAAACGCCATTCTTCAGAGAATTCTATCCAGTCTGTATCAGTAGCGATGCAGCCGCCGATGACGTAAGCATCGCGGTCCGGAGTATAGCTCTCATCAATATAGGCATGCCAAGACAAGCTCTCTCCTATCAATCGAAAACCACCGCACTATCCCGCTCTTCCCGCAGCCCTCGTAAGATGACCTCACCGAGTTTCCAAATCATCGATACCGACTGGCGGAGCAAGAGTGGAATGGCGGGTCAGCGGCGCGGTGGACAGGACACAAACGCATCGGCCGCTCGTCAATATCTATCGGGCCAACGGTGAAGAGGTCGGCAAGACGCTGCTTCGGGAAGGCTTCGCGCGCACCTGGAGCCCGAGACATCGGAATGACTGGTGCGACTGATAGCTCCGAGGACACCACCAACTGCAAAACCACCAGGCATCAACCGCCGGCACTGTTTTTCGCATCTGGTTCGTCGGCATTTGGGAGGCCAGCTGTCCTAAACAGCGCCCAAATTCCTAAAATCAGTCCGGCCAGTGCAGGAACGCCCAAGACAACTCCAAAATAAATTTCCACTGGAAGGTCATGAATTCCAATAAATAGTTCCTGCGCAGCACACTTATCAGCCATGTACCCTTTGAAATGTTGACATTTTCCGGCGTCAGCGAACAAAAAGATAAGACCGTCAATAACAAACAGGACACTCAGGCAGATGCCCATGCCGCGAAACACTTTCACGCGACGCCTGAAAGACAATTCCGGTTTCGTTTTTTGAACGGACCACAGTAGCTTGCCGAGCAGGAAGCACGCAACCGTTCCGAGAAATTGGGCTATGATCAGGGCGAGTGTTTGGTCGATGACGGGCCTCACGATTTGGGCAGTGAGTGCTGCCATGAATGCCACCAGCCCCAGTATTGAAACTACTGACGCCCACGTAACCCCGTCGCGTGTTACAACTGCACGGTAAAGACCATAAGACGCCCAGACAGTCATGGCTATGGGAATGGGGCCGATGGGCCAAGGAAACGAGAGATCAACCATGCCCTGACTATGCCTGATCACATGCTTTATTCAACCTCAAAGTGCGTTAGGGACAAGCAAGACCGGACGTCCGTCGTAGCGGTTGGTTGGACCGGGTGAAGCGTCTAGTTGATCTTCAGCCAGTGCCTCAACGCTGATACAGCCCCGTCACTGGCATAGGCCACGATACCGCCGACAGTCGGGCCGGCGAAGGTGATCAGCCCTGAGATCCCGACCCCGAGAGCTTTCATCCTGTTCCTCTCATCCAAAGCCGGCGGCGCGGCTGGCACTACCGGTGGAATGCTGATGCATGTTTATTAGACATTCGTGAACTACGCGGCAAAGTGATGTATAGTGGCTAGGGAGAATTCATGTCGGGGAACTAAGACATGGAGCGGAGATTATCTGCAATTCTGGCCGCCGACGTAGTCGGCTACTCCGCACTTATGGAACAGGATGAAGCCGGCACATTTGACCGTCTTCGAGCGCGACGCAGCGAGCTATTTGAACCCGAGATTGCGCGGCATCATGGGCGCATCTTCAAGCTCATGGGCGACGGCCTCCTCGCGGAGTTCGGCAGCGTGGTCGACGCCGTCGAATGTGCAGTGTCTCTGCAGCGCGGAATGACCGAGCGCAACGCCGCTGTTCCTGAGGAGGACAGGTTCAACGTCCGCATCGGCATCAACATCGGCGAAGTGATCGTCGACGGTGACGACCGCTATGGCGAAGGCGTGAACGTCGCGGCGAGGCTGGAGCAACTCGCGCCACCAGGCGGGATCTGCGTTTCTGGCAAGGTGGCGAAGGAGGTCGAGAACAAGCTCGCATTTACCTTCGACTCCGTTGGACGGCAGAAGGTCAAGAACATCGAAGAGCTTGTCGATGTCTACCAAGTGCGCATCGACGCCGCGCCACGCCGACGCATTCGGCACAAGCGCCGGATCGACAGACGATGGTGGGCCATTGGAGTCCCGGCAGCAATCGCGGCCGTAGTGGCCGCATGGATGGCGTTACAGTATCCGCTGACACTGACCTCTCCTACAGGTTCCGGTGCGATGCCATCAGTTGCCGTACTACCCTTCAAGGATCTAAGTGCGGACAAGAGCCTGGGGTACATGGGAGAAGGGCTGGCGAACGACGTCATCGCCATCCTCTCGCGCTTTTCTGACATTGCGGTCGTCTCGCGAACGTCGTCGTTTGCATACGAGGACAAGCAAGGCGACATCCGTCAGATCGGCAAGGAACTGGGCGTCGGCTATGTCGTCGAGGGCAGCGTGCGCAAGGAAGGCGATAGAGTGCGCATCGTTGCACAGCTCATCAACAGCAAAACGGGGGACAATGTCTGGGCAGACCGCTTCGACAAGGCCGGAACCGACCCATGGGCGCTTCAGGATGAGTTGACCGGCAAGATCGTGGGGGCGATGACGGGCGAATTCGGAGCCATTCGCAAAGCGGACTACAGTCAGGCCTGGGGTAAGGATAGCACGAACCTGGCTGAATACGACTACTACTTGCGCGCGGAAAGCCAATTGAACCTTTACACCAAGGAAGGTCTCGAGCGATCCGGTGAGATCTCGCGACAGGGGCTGCAGGTCTTCCCCGGCTCCCCCCTTCTGACTGTGGAGTTGGGGTGGTCCCATTGGTTGAACGCTGCGCTACTCTACAGTTCTGACCCGCAGGAAGATCTTCGGGAAGCGGAGCGACTGGTCAATCAGGCCCTCGCAGACAAGAACCCAAGCCCGCAAGTGGCGAGATTGGCATACTGGCTCAATGCTTGGCTCCTGACCCTCAAACGAGACCATGATGGCGCTGTTGCGGCAATGAACAAGGCCATCGCTGCGGCACCCTATAATGCATTCACCCTTACGGATGCAGGAAGTATCTTTCTACAAGCCGGTCAACCCGAAAAGGCGCTAGAGCTGACCGACGCTGCAGCCGCGCGGGACCCCGGGCTATCTTGGTTTTTTAATTATGTTCGAGGTTTTATCTATATCGTACTTGGCAAAAACGAAGACGCAGTCGAGGTGCTGAAGACCACGGAATTCGCCGACGCACGATTGCAACTAGCCATCGCCTATATGCGGCTGGGACGCGAGGCAGACGCCCGAGCTGCCGTCGAGAAGATGCTCAAGTCGGCTCCCACTGCGACGATCCAGTCGTGGCGGCAGACGTGGAACTTCCGAGATCCTTCCATTCTCGATCAAGCCGCGGCAGACCTTGCGCGGGCCGGCCTTCCGCCGCAATAGCCTATCGACGCTCGCTCCAGAAGTCAGCCTCGTTGGGGAACTTCTCGGCGATCTGCGTTTCTTAGAAAGGCCGGATTTTTCGAAGAAAAGCTAGTGGACTTGGACTTCTTGGCGCGGGAATGCGTCATGGGCCGAGGCGTTCCTGCGGTGGAAGTCATCGCCTTCACCTTGAGCGCGTCTATGTGGCGATCCGGTACGAAGATGTCCTGCGGTTGCGGCGGCTTCGCCCGGTCGCGAGAGTGCAGACTACCCGGCGAGCCGTGCGCGAACTCGTCTCCCCTGCCCTCGGCGGCTTGAAATCCATGTTGCGGTCCGCCAAGCCTGACAAGTCGCCCGACAGGTCGAAGAGCTGCTGCGCCACGAGATGGACGACGTCGCCCTCGCGCTGGATCTTGCATCCTCAATTCGCCGAGCTCCGCACTCGCTTGTTAGGAATTTGTTGACCATAAGCTGGCTTTACTGAGCGTGATGGATGCGGAGGTTCCCGCCCATCGTCGAGCGTTTGGTGTAGGACGGGTTTGTTCGTGTTGAAGTATCCACTGCAAGGATTGTCGGCCGGAGCCTTGGGCGGAATTGCCGCGCTCCTGTCGCGTGCGGAACGCTTCGCAGCGCAGACCATTCTGCCGGCTCTGTTTGCGCTCCCTGCCCTTGTCGGTTCTGCATCCTTTGCCTCGGCGGAAGATCGCGCCCTGAAGCTGTTCTTTACCCATACGGGCGAGAAGGCGACGATTACCTACAAGCGGGACGGAAAGTTCGATCCCAAAGGCCTTGCCCAGATCAATCGGTTTCTGCGCGACTGGCGGAGGAACGAGCCGACCCGGATGGATCCCCGGCTGCTCGACCTGGTCTGGGAGGTGTACAAGCGCAGCGGCGGCAAGGATTACATCCACATCGTCTCCGCCTATCGATCTCCCACGACCAACAACATGCTGCGCAACCGCTCGCGCAGCACGGGTGTCGCCAAGAAGAGCCAGCACATGCTGGGCAAGGCGATGGATTTCTACGTTCCCGGCGTGAAGCTTGCGACGCTGCGGGCACTTGCCATGCAAATGCAGGTCGGCGGCGTCGGATATTATCCGACCTCGGGATCGCCCTTCGTGCATCTCGACGTCGGCAATGTCAGGGCCTGGCCCCGCATGTCGCGACAGGAACTGGCGCGAATATTCCCGAATGGGCAGACGATGCATCTTCCGGCCGATGGCCGGCCGCTGCCGGGATACAATCAGGCGGTTGCGAACCACAGGAAGCGCGGCCCCACCGCGATCCAGATTGCCAGCACCGCTGGAGAAGACGAAGACGCGGGAGCGCCGAGCACGCCTGGCGGCGACAGCACAGACGGCAAACTCGTGACGGCGCTTCTGCCGGCGCCGAAAAGCCGAGCATTGAATGCGCTCGCGCAGCAGACCGGCGCGGCCGGGCGGGATGACAAAGGCTCCGCCGGGGATGTTTCATCCTTGCCGATTCCGATCCCGGCGATGCGCCCGCCCGCCCTTGCGCACGACGCCGGCACGGACGACACACTACAGACTGCATCGATCGGCCCGATTGATGCCCTTCCGGAGAGACAGACGCCTGGTTTGCCGGCCCACGCCCGCTTCCATCGCCGCATCGTTGCTCAGACGACCTCCAGGCCGGGCGCTGATATGATCGCCTCCCTGCCGATGACCGCCTCCTGGGAAGAGGCAGATTTCCTCGGATCGACCTCCGAAGCGGCGCTGATGAAATGGGCGCTGCATTCTCCCGGCGAGGCGATGGGATTGAGCGCGCCTCGTCTTTCCCCCCGCACGGTTCATCGTGAGGCTGGTGTCGCGACATCCGATGAGGATGCCATCCCGGTCGCCGCCAAAGGCCCGTTCGAGGCCAGCCGGTTTGCGTCGCCGCCGGAGGGCTGACCTCGATCATCAGGGCTTGATGCGACGGCAATCGCGGCCGAGATCCGCAAGCCGGTCCTCGGCTTCCTTTCAGTCATAGCGTGTCTGGTGGCGGATACATGGCGCGCTGGACGACGTCACCTTCGCCACCGTCCACTCCGTCAGAGAGCGACGGAGCCGAGGCCGAAGCGTGCGAAGGTGCGAAAACCGGTTCAGCGATGACTATCCCGAGCTTTCCAGCCGGCTATCGCCGCGCAGAAGGCTCAGCCAGGCCCGCGACACTTTCTCCGCGCCTGTGCCTCCGATATGGCAATCGTCGTAGCGGTCATCCCCATCGAGTAATGCGTCAGAATTTACGCCTTCTCGGATACCGTGGCCGCTTTTTGACAGGGCCAGTTGCGCCCGTACGATCGCATTGTCTGGAATATGCTCCTTGAAGCCGCCATTGCTCGGTTCGAGGCATTTCGATGCGATCGAAATGTAAACTGGTGCTTCGACGCCGTGCTGACGCAATGTGTCAACCATCGACATGAAATGATCCCGATAGGCCTCCGCGGTGGTGCCGATAACGAGGTCCTTCTCTCCCTGGACCCAGAGGACGCCCGTTATCCGATAACCGGAATCCTGAAGCTGTTTCATTGTATCGACCAGCACAGGATTGAGGTCACCGCCGGTCGCCCAGCGCGCGACCTCAGATCCGGAATATGCGAGAGGCGCGAGGATGACGCTGTCATACTGTCCCGATGCAATCAAATAATTGCCAAGCAACGTCCAGTACTCTCCCTTGGTATCGGTCGATCCAAGAAGTGGCGACGCCGCGATGAAGCACCGTTTGTCAAAGGCGTTGACAACGCGAGCGCCATAATTTGACCGGTGCCGTTGTCCTCCGTCGTTGGCCGCGTTCGATTGGCCAAGAATGAGTAAGACAGCCGTTCGAGCAGTTTGAGTCGGGCAGGTCACAGGCGATTTCGATTCATCCCCGATGAGTCGTTCCTTGTCGTCGAAACTATATCGGCTTGGGGCCGCTGCCTTCTCGCCGCCAACCATTTTTCTCAGCGCGGAAAGTTGTGGCCAAGGAAAGATCTCATGTCTCGCGCTCATGCCGCCGAGAAAGTACATGGCAATCAAGACGGCCCCGCCGACTGCTAGCGTTTTACGCATGGCGTCACCTTTAATCATCACCCGATGACATGGCCTATTGGACCAATCGAGGCTGCTGCAGCCACGAAGGTTCCTTTACACCAGCCACATCGGCTTGCTCGGGCATGATCTTTAGAAAGAGTTCGTCGTGAAGATCGAGCCCTGTCGCTGGTTTCAACTATAGACCGGACCGGTGATTACAATCATCCGGTTGGGTGAGAGATCGTGCCTGCTCGTAATCCCGTTGCTCGTCCACGGAAGGCGATCCCAGATTCGGCCGGCGAGGACGACGTGGGAGCGGAGCACGGGCTCCTCCTTTTCGCTGACCGGATCATTTGGATCGACGGGCGCAGGATCTCTGTGTTAGGGAGCCCAAAAGCGCCGCTCTTGCGCGCGGCCAAGTGACGCTCTCGATATCGAAGGCAGGCGCATTGAAGGCTTACAGACCAGAGATCGATGGCTTGAGGGCCATCTCGGTGATAGGCGTTATTCTTTATCACGCCGAGTTCACGGTTGCCGGCCACACGCTGCTTCAGGGTGGGTACATTGGCGTCGATGTATTTTTCGTGATCAGCGGCTTCCTGATTTCGCAAATCTTGTTGACGGAAATCGAAGCAACGGGGCGTATCGATTTCCTTAGATTCTACGCTCGGCGCGCGCGAAGAATTCTGCCTGCGTTGTTCGCAGTCATTTTCGCGACAATACCCGTAGCCTATTATCTTTTATTACCAACGGAACTCATAGATTACGCGAACTCCATAGGTTCGTCGCTCCTCTTTGGATCGAATATCTATTTTTATTTCACCGCGGCTCAGTACGGGGAGCCGAACGCACTTCTCAAGCCTTTTCTGCACACCTGGTCGTTGAGCGTCGAAGAGCAGTTTTATATCGGCTTTCCGGTCATATTGCTGATCGTGCGCCGATACTTGAAATCCAAGTTTTTGCCATGCGTGCTGGTCGTGGCAGCCCTCAGCTTTGTCTGGTGTGTGATAACCGTACGGCATGATCAGCAACAGGCCTTCTACTCGCCGCTCACCCGGGCCTGGGAACTGCTAGCCGGAACACTTCTCGCCTATTACGAGGTGCGGCGTGGACGGCCTCGCCCCCAGCCGTTGCTCGCGGCGGCCGGGCTTGTCCTCGTTCTTGGTTCACTGATCCTGTTTAAAAAGAACACGGTTCATCCTGGCCTGCTCACTATGATCCCCGTCATTGGGACCTGTCTGGTGCTCGCATTCGCCAGCCGTGAGAACGCAATCGGGCGCCTGTTGGCGTCTCGGCCTGCGGCGCTCACCGGAATAGTCTCCTACTCCTTGTATTTGTGGCATTATCCGGTCTTCGCCTTCTGGCGGTCGACAAGCCTGAATTTCGACAACAGCGACAAGTTTCTCGCCATCGCTGCGACGGTCCTGGTCGCCGTCGCCAGCTTTGTCGTCATCGAAAAGCCCCTTCGCCACACCAGGAGAAGCCGCGCTCTCTGGATCACCCTCAGCTCATCCGTTGTCACCATCACGGCTGCTGTCCTGTCAGCAATCACTATGGCCGGTTTTCCTCACAGATTGGATGAAGTCTATTCACCTCTCGCGCAGGCGAACGAGGCGCAGCTCGAAAGCACTTTTCTAGGCTTGAACGACAACATTCAAGCTGGAAAGCCCATTATCTTCATCATTGGGGACTCGCACGCCAGAAACTGGTCAATCGCGCTGAAAAATTACATCGATACCGACCGATATCAAGTCGTGGCACTCAGCTATTTAAACTGCATGGTGGAGATCAAGAACGATAGTGTGAAGGCCCCCTCACGCGCCAGCATTTACGATAAATACTGCATTCCCTTTGAAAAATATATCAACGACAAATCATTGCTCAGCCGAACGAAAGCGATCTTCCTCACGAGCCTTCGGCCTTTTGAGTACTCCGTCAACCCCTTCCGGTTCGAACTTCTTTCCTGGATGAAAAGCCACTCGGCTGACGCGCGCATTTTCGTTTTCGGAAATTATTTTCAGCTCGACGAATTGCACTCGTGCCTGGGGCTGATGTTTCAGAGAAAATCCGATGCCTCCATATGCCTGCGGGAAGCGGCCTATCCGCCGGCCAACCAGCCTTTAGCGCAACTGCCATTTTTCCCATCCGATCTTGCGTTCACCTACGTCGATATCGTCAAGCTTCACTGCGATTACGACAAGGAGAAATGCCTCACGAGCAGCAGGGGGTTCCGTTCATCACAGACTGGAACCATATGACAGCAGAATTTCTGACGACCTTGATCGGCGACATTCTGGAAAAGCGAACCGCCGATCTACGGAGCGACGGTCTCCTCGATTTCCTGGTACCGCCGCACGCCGGGCAATCCGAACGAACGGCAAGTTCTCAGCCGAACGCTGGTCCCACGCCTTCCGCTTCTCCATCAAATTAAGCGGCCAGACGCCGGAGACGGTGAACCTGGTGTTCATGTCCGGACTTTCGGCATACCCCCCATCGTCTCGATGAGTTGGTTCTCATCACGCATCGCAAAAATTCTAGCGCAGCCATATTATCGAACGGCTCGATCCACTTGCGCCACCGCCGCCAGAGCATTTCCGTTTTCTCCGCCTGGCAGCCTACGGGGCGACATCATCTCGTTGCCGCTGGACCCGCGTTAGCACCATGTTAGCGCGCACCATCTACTGTGGTGACAACAAGGGAAATTGATTATCCATTGCAACCGGGGCAAGTAGAGTAGCAACGAGCCCTGAGACGCCGACGGCTGACGGAGGATAGATGAAACTGGTTCTAGGCAGCTCGATAGTGTCGTGTGCCATGCTGCTATCCAGCGTATCGGGATTCGCCGCCTCTGGCGGATGGCAGTCGGATGGTCAAGGCACGAGATACTGGCACGTCACTCCACCGCCCGGACAATGCAACGTAAGCCAGGCAAAAAACCTGGCGCTCCGGGCCGGCATCTATCGCAGCGAGATTATACAGCAGGATGACAATGTCATCGTGCTCAGAGGTCTGGATCAATCGGGCGACCGGCGGGTGATCGGCTTCGGCAACATCAGGGGATGCCCTGAGTTGGATGGCTATGAGGATGCGCATCCCTGAGGGCATGGTCAGCGCGTCCAGCGCCACCTTCAGACGCCTCATTCAGAACTGCTGCGTATGGATTTCGGCCATAGCGCGCCTGAGGTCGTCGATGGGGTCGCCGACCGACGTCTGCGTTCCTTCAAGCTCCTTTGGCATCTTCCAGCCGGGATCAATTCCCTGCATGTTGGGCAGCTCGTGCGCAATGCCCTTATGGCAGTCGATGCAGGTCGCCTTCCCCGGAAGCAGATATTGCGTGTGGATCGCCGCGGCTCTCGGCGTCTGTTTCTGCAGGTCCATTGCGACTGCCGAATGGCAATTGCGGCATTCGAGGCTGTCATTGGCCTTCATCCGGGCCCACTCGTTCTGCGCCAGGCTGAGACGGTGCTCAAGAAACTCCGGCCGGGTGTCGATGGTGCCGAAGATTTTGCCCCACACTTCCTTCGAAGCCTGCATCTTGCGAGCAATCTTGTCCGTCCAGTCATGAGGAACATGGCAATCCGGACAACTGGCGCGCACGCCCGAGCGGTTGGAAAAATGGATTGTCCGGGTCAGCTCCTCATACGGATTGTCTTTCATCTCGTGGCACGACACGCAGAAATTCTCCGTGTTGGTCAGCTCCAGAGCGGTGTTGAATGCGCCCCAGAACATGACGCCGCCAATAAAGCCGCCGAGCGTCAGGACGCCCAATCCGATCGTCGCGGCCGGCGTCGTCAAGACTGACCATGCCCACAGAATGAGGCGCTTCACCCAAGCGATCATCGTCGTCACTCGCTTCCCGCAGGCTTGAAACCAAGTTCGCTCATATCCTTGAACATGCTTGGCACCAGCGGTTTGATATCAGCCTGGGGAACATGGCAGGCCGTGCAGAAATAGCGCCGGGGCGAGACATCAGCGATCATCTGGCCGTCCCGCGTCATGTAGTGGGTCACGCTGATCATCGGAGCGCCGGAGTCCTGGGTGAACTCCCGCTTGTGACAGGAGAGGCACCGGTTCGCGTTGACCGAAAGCTCATAGCCCTCGATCGAATGCGGGATAATAGGCGGCTGGTCGGGATAGGCGCGCATCTGGCGGCGGTCATCGACCACCCATCTCGGGAGGACGGCGGCAGGCTCGGACTGCATGGCATCAGGCGGTCCCTGAAGCTGGGGGACATTCTGGGTGACGACCTGGGCGATTGATGCCGTCGTGACGAACACCAGCAAACCCGCTGCAATGGCTGTCCATTCGGGTCGCCTCAACCGACGACGGGGAGAATCTTGACCGCGCATTTCTTGAAATCCGTCTGTTTCGAGATGGGATCGGTGGCGTCGAGCGTGACCTTGTTGATCAATTGGCTGGCGTCGAACCACGGGACGAAGATGACGCCGGATGGCATCCGGTTCCTGCCGCGGGTGTCGATCCGGGTGCGGATTTCACCACGCCGCGAGACGATGCGGACTTCGGCCCCCTGGTTGATGCCGCGTTTTCGCGCGTCGTCTGCGTTCATGAAACAGCGCGCGCCGGGAAACGCCTTGTAGAGCTCGGGAACCCGCATTGTCATCGAACCGGAATGCCAATGTTCGAGGACCCGTCCCGTCACCAGCCAGACGTCGAACTCGTCGTCGGGCGATTCTGCGGGAGGCTCGTAGGGCGCCGCCAGGATGACGGCCTTACCATCCGCCTGGCCGTAGAAATTCAAACCCTCGCCGGATTTCACATAAGGATCGTATCCTTCGCGGTATCGCCACTTGGTCTCCTGCCCATTGACCACGGGCCAGCGCAGTCCTCGAACCTCGTGATAGACGTCGTAGGGCGCCAGATCGTGGCCATGTCCCCGTCCGAATGCGGCGTACTCTTCGAAAAGCCCCTTTTGGACATAGAAGCCGAAGGCCTTTGCCTCGTTATTGTCGTAGTCGGCGCTGATTTCCTCGACAGGGTACCGGTCAACCTCGCCGTTGCGAAACAACACGTCGAATAGCGTCTTGCCGCGAAAAGTCGGATTGGCGTCCAGCAGTTCCGCCGGCCAGACCTCGTCGGTGGTGAAGCGCTTGGAGAACTCCATCATCTGCCAGAGGTCGGAGCGAGCCTCGCCGGAAGCCTGCACAAGCTGGTGCCACACATGCGTCCGGCGTTCGGCGTTGCCGTAAGCGCCTTCCTTTTCCACCCACATGGCGGCGGGCAAAATGAGGTCGGCACTCATCGCGGTAATCGTCGGATAGGCGTCCGAGACGACGATGAAGTTTTCAGGGTTGCGATAGCCGTTGTAAGTCTCGTTGGCTGTATTCGGCGCAGCCTGAACGTTGTTGTTGACCTGCACCCAGTAGAAATTCAGCTTGCCATCCTTCAGCATCCGGTCCTGCTGTACGGCGTGGTAACCCGGTTTCTCGGGAATGAGGCCGTGAGGGACCCGCCAGATCTCCTCGGCGTGTTTGCGATGCTCGGGATTGGTCACGACCATGTCGGCAGGCAGGCGATGGGCGAAAGTTCCGACCTCACGCGCCGTACCGCAAGCGGAAGGCTGACCGGTCAGGGAAAACGGACTGTTGCCCGGCTCGGAGATCTTGCCCGTGAGAAGATGGAGGTTGTAGACCATCTGATTGGCCCAGACGCCTCTGACGTGCTGGTTGAAACCCATGGTCCAGAGCGACATGACTTTCCGGGCGGGATCGGCATAAAGCTCGGCCAACTGCTCGAGAAACTCCGGATCGACGCCGGTCATCGCAGCCGTCTTCTTCAGCGTGTAGTCCGAGACGAAGTCCTTGAAAGCCTCGAAATTCATCGGCTCGGTCTTGCCCGGATCGGCCGAGTTTGCTGCCTTGACCTCGATCGGATCATCGGGGCGCAGGCCGTAGCCGATATCGGTCGCGGCGCGGGCAAATTTGGTATGCTTCTGGACGAATGCCTCGTTGACCCGCCCGGTTTGAATGATGTGGTTGGCAATGTAGTTCAGGATCACCAGGTCCGTGCCGGGCTTGAAGACGATGGGTATGTCGGCCAGATCCATGCTGCGATGGGTGAAGGTGGACAACACCGCGACCCGGACATGCGGTTGGCCGAGGCGACGATCGGCGACACGCGTCCACAAGATCGGATGCATCTCCGCCATGTTGGAACCCCAAAGCACGAAGGCGTCGGCATTCTCGAAATCGTCGTAGCATCCCATCGGCTCGTCCATGCCGAAGGTTCGCATGAAGGCGACGGCGGCAGACGCCATGCAATGGCGGGCGTTTGGATCGAGATTGTTCGACCGGAAGCCGGCGCGCATCAGTTTCGTCGCGGCGTATCCCTCGAAGATCGTCCACTGGCCGGAGCCGAACATGCCGATGGCGGTCGGCCCCTTTTCCTTCAGTACGCGTTTGCACTGCGCGGCCATCACGTCGAAGGCCTCATCCCAGCTCACCGGCTCGAACTCGCCTTCCTTGGCGTAGACGCCGTTCTGCTTGCGAAGCAGAGGCGTCTTCAACCGGTCCTGGCCGTACATGATCTTCGAAAGAAAGTAGCCCTTGATGCAGTTCAGGCCCCGGTTCACTTCTGCCTGCATGTCGCCGTGGGTGGCGACGACCTGGCCCTGCTTGACCCCAACCATGACGCCACAGCCGGTCCCACAAAACCTGCAGGGCGCTTTCGACCACTTTATCTCAAGCGCGTCGATGCCTCCAGGCACCTGCTGCGCGGCGGCGGGAAGCGCAATGCCCGCGGTCGCCGCGGCTATCGCTGCTGCGTGCGCCTTCAGGATGTCACGACGGGTCAGTTCACCGGTCATCTACGCCCCCTCCGTTTCGACATGTTCGAAAACCATATTCGCGGAGATGACCCCATCGAACAGCGATATGCGCGACAGGCATTCGCCCATCATGCCTGTGCTTGTCCCTTCGATGACGATGACAATCTTGCCGCCGCCATGGCCGTGGACTTCAACGTTTTTCATCATCGCAAGCTGGCCGAGAACGCTAAGAGTCGCGGTAGGCAGCGTCGCGACGACCGCGCTCGATATGTGATAGAGCGATGGAGTTTCAGGCATTGCGACCCTCCAGTTCATTTGTGCGGGTCGCGATTGCGCCGACAGGACAGACCACAAGGCAGGCGTCGCATCCGGTGCAGAGTTTTTCGTCGATTTCGGGAAAAAACGGCCCGCCGATCCGCGGCCGGAATCGAATTGCGTTGTCGGGACAGTTTTCGTCGCACGACCGGCAGGCGACGCCCCGCTTGGACAGGCAGGCTTCCGTCACCATGGCCGTATGAGGCACTGATGTTGACGCGTCCGCTTCGGATGCCGGGTCGGGACAGCCAAGGAACAGTTGTCGGCGCGAAAGCGCTTTTGTCTGCATGGAGCGCCTCAATGACCTGGAGGCCCGGGAGGTCCAAAGACGATCTGCCACATCCAGACGGCGAACCCGTAGCTACCGACGACGCCGACGGCGATCACCGGCCAGATGCCGAAGGCAAGTGCGAAGAACGTCACAAGCTCGATCTTCCTTCTGTTCGGAGGCTGCGCGCCCGCAGAGCCGCCTTGGACCGGCTGCAACATCTCACTTCCTCTCCGCATGTCATCGCCGGCATTTTGATGCTGGCACTGCCGTGCTGAGAGTTGCATACACCGTGCCTTTGGGCACGTATGTTACGGTAACCAACGGAGCGGGTTGCCAATATGTGGCAAGTCGGGAACTGGGGCTTCGATGGACAGAGAACGCGAGCATGACGACCTGACCGCCGGGATTGACCGACCGATCGTTATTATTCTCCCCCAAAGGTGGGTATATCGGCGTCTTCACGGGAGACCCATGAGGCTCATGCAGAGGGATCCATATCTCAGCAAGTTTGGACCACCCGCACCCTTCGGTGCGCCGCGGACTCCTTGTCCAGCCCAACCCTACTCGCTCTGCCGCAGATTCCGTATCCGATCAAACAGCACCGCCAGCACGATCGCCCCGCCAATAAACGTCCCCTGCCAGAACGCATTGATGCCGAGCAGGCCGAGGCTGTTGCGGATCACTTCGATCAGGGCCGCGCCAACCAGGGCGCCGAAGGCGGTGCCGATGCCGCCGGCGAGGTTGGCGCCGCCGATGACGGCGGCGGCGATGACCTGCAGTTCCATGCCGGCGCCGATATTGGTGGTGACGGCGCCGAGCCAGCCGGTCTGGACGATGCCGGCAATGCCGGCCGACAGCGCCGAGATCATGTAGACGGCGACCTTGATGCGGCGGACGGGAACGCCGGTCAGCGTGGCGGCATGTTCATTGCCGCCGATCGCGAAAATATAGCGGCCGAAGCGCGTCCAGCGCAGCACGAAACCAGTGATGAGCGCCAGGATGACCATATAGAGAACCGGATTGGCGATCCCGAAAAACCAGGCGCCGCCGCCAAGCGCCAGCAGCTTGTCATGATCGGGGCCGAACTGAAAGACCACCGTGTTGTTCGAGGCGACCATCGCCAGGCTCCGCGCAATCGACAGCATGCCGAGCGTCACCACGAAGGGCGGGAAATTGAGATAGGCGATCAGCACGCCGTTGAAGGCGCCGATCGCCAGCGCCGTAACGATCGCGGCCGTTATGCCGACCTCGATGGAATAACCGGCGTTCATGGTGACCGCCAGCACCATGCTGCAGAGGCAGAGCACCGAGCCCACCGACAGATCGATGCCGCCGGTGATGATCACCAGCGTCATGCCGAGCGCGATGATGGCGACGAAGGTGACGTTGCGGGTGATGTTGTAGAGGTTCTTCGTCGTCGCAAAGGAATCGGTGGCGAAGGACAGGAAGAGGCAGGCGAGAAGCACGGCGATCAGCACCCAGAATGTCTGGCCGCCGACAAACTCCGCAAGCCGGCTGCGCTGCTTCTGTGCAATCGTCTGGTCCAATGTTACTGCCATTTCGACCTCTCACTCCAGATGGGGCATTCCCGTCAGCGGTATTTCTCCCGCGGGATAAGCGGCGCGGCTCAAACCTGTTCGATGGCGCCGGTGATCAGACCCGTGACTTCTTCAGGCGAACTTGCCTCGATTGCCTTGTCGGCGACTTTCCGGCCGCGGCGCATGACGATCACCCGGTCGGCCACGGTGAAAACATCGGGCATGCGGTGGCTGATCAGCACGACCGCAATGCCGCGGTCGCGCAGCTCGCGGATCAGATTGAGGACCTCGGCCACCTGTCGGACCGAGATGGCGGCGGTCGGCTCGTCCATCAGCACGATCTTTGCCTCCGACAGCATGGTGCGCCCGATCGCCACCGCCTGCCGCTGGCCGCCCGACATCTGCTTGACGAGATCGCGCGGGCGGGTTTCCGATTTCAACTCCCTGAAGATCTCGCCGGCGCGCCGATACATCGTCCCGTAATCGAGGATGCGAAACGGACCGACGCCGCGGCGCAGCTCGCGCCCGAGGAAGACGTTTGCCGCCGCCGTCAGATTGTTGCAGAGCGCCAGATCCTGGTGCACGATCTCGATGCCGTGCTGGCGCGCCTCGATCGGGCGATGCATGACGATCTCCCGGCCCTCGAGACGCATGATGCCCTCGCTCGGCCGAAAGTTGCCGGCGATCATCTTGACCAGCGTGCTCTTGCCGGCGCCGTTATCGCCCATCAGGCCGACGACCTGGCCGGCTTCGAGCGCGAACGACACGTCGTTGACCGCCTGGATGGCGCCGAAATGTTTTGAAATATTGGTGAGCTCGAGAACCGCGACCAGCCGACTACCCTCCCCTTAACTGCAGGCCTGCCTTCGCCGCCGGTTGCCGATACCCGGTTGCCAGTCAGACGCCTACGATCTCGCTCAGCCGATCTCCTCCCGGAAAAGCGATTGCGCTCATTAATGCAAAAGCGCCAGGAATCGTCAATCAATAGTCCGCTAAAACGTCCCCTCATCACAAAAATCTATTTTGTACGATAAATACAGATTGACGCCGGAAACGCATAGATATTAGCTGTTACTGGGGGAGAGAAGTATGCTGATCCTTGTCACCGGGGCTACGGGCAAGGTCGGGCGGCGCTTTATTACTGGGCTGCTTGACGAGCCACAATTTTCCAACGCACGCATTCGCGCGCTTTGCCATAATCGTGTGCTTGGTGAAACCGGCCGGGTCAGTGTGATCAAGGGCTCGATCGCCGATAGCGATGTCGTTGCAGCGGCGATGGACGGCGTCACCCATGTCGTGCATCTCGCCACCTGCAAGGAAATCCCCGCCGATGTGATGGATATCACCGTCAAGGGCCTGTTCTGGCTGCTCGAGGCGTTCCGCGCCAGCCCCACGGCAAAGCAGTTCATCCTCATCGGCGGCGATGCCGGCATCGGGCATTTCTTCTATCGCCATGACGGGCCGGTGACCGAAAAGACGCCGCATCGCGCCTATCCCGGCTGTTACGCGCTGTCCAAGGTGCTGGAAGAGGTAATGCTCGAGCAATTCGCCATCCAATACGGCATCAACACCTGCTGTCTGCGCGCGCCGTGGATCATGGAGAAGGACGATTTCAAGTTCACGCTGTCCTTCGGCGAGGATGTCTTCGGCGGGCCGGACTGGAAGACGCTGGTGCCGGCAGCCGATGCCGAGCGTTATCTCCGCGATGGCACGGTGCCGCTGCTGCGCGACGCCGATGGCCGGCCGCTGAAACGCAATTTCGTCCATGTCGACGATCTCGTCTCGGCGATCCTCGCGGCAATCGACAATCCGCGCGCCAAGGGGCAGCTTTTCAACATCTCGATGGATCGGCCCGTCGATTATGGCGAGGTTGCCGCTTATCTCGCCCGCACGCGCGGGCTCGGCTCGGTCAATATCGAAAGCCAGTTTCACTCGAACTGGATGGACAATAGCAAGGCCAGATATCTGCTGGACTGGAACCCCGTCTACGATCTGGAAAAGCTTATCAATTCGGCTTGGGAATACCAGCGATCGAAGGAGGAGCCTCGGGTCGTCTGGTATCCAGGTTGATGACGCGGCGGGTGCAGAAGCGTCCGTCTTTTTCAATGGGAGGAAGCTATGAGGAAGGCATTATTGCTTACAGCTGCAGTCCTGGCGCTGACGGCCGGACAGGCCCTGGCCGCCAAGAAGCAGCTGGTTATCGTCGTCAAAGGCCTCGACAACCCGTTCTTCGAGGCGATCAACCAGGGTTGCCAGAAGTGGAACAAGGAAAACGCATCCGCCGAATATGAATGCTTCTACACCGGCCCGGCATCGACCTCCGATGAAGCCGGCGAAGCGCAGATCGTCCAGGATATGCTTGGCAAAGCCGATACCGCCGCCATCGCCATCTCGCCGTCGAACGCCAAGCTGATCGCCCAGACGCTGAAGACGGCCAATCCGAGCGTTCCCGTGATGACGCTCGATGCCGATCTTTCGGCAGATGACGCCGCTCTCCGCAAGACCTATCTCGGCACCGACAACTATCTGATGGGCGCCAAGATCGGCGAATACATCAAGAAGGCCAAGCCGAAGGGCGGCAAGATCTGCACGATCGAAGGCAATCCCGGCGCCGACAACATCCTGCGCCGCGCCCAGGGCATGCGCGATACGCTGAGCGGAAAGAAGGGTCTCGCGGCCTTGAAGGGTGAAGGCGGCTGGACGGAGGTTGCCGGCTGCCCGGTCTTTACCAATGACGATGGCGCCAAGGGCGTTCAGGCGATGACCGACATCCTCGCCGCCAATACCGACCTCGATGCCTTCGGCATCATGGGCGGCTGGCCGCTGTTTGGCGCCCCGCAGCCCTACCGCGACCTGTTCAAGCCGATGGCAGACAAGATCGGCAAGAACGAATTCGTCATCGGCGCCGCCGACACGATCGGCGACGAAGTGGCGATCGCCAAGGAAGGCCTGGTCACCGCGCTCGTCGGCCAGCGGCCGTTCGAAATGGGCTACAAGGCGCCAACCGTGATGATGAACATGATATCCGGTAAGAAGGTCGAGGATCCGGTGTTTACCGGCCTTGACGAATGCACCAAGGACACCGTCGACACTTGCATTCAAAAGTGATCTTGGCATTCCAAAATTGATGCGGCTCGGAGCGCCCACGTCCGTGGGCGCTCCGATGTTTATGCAGCGCTCAGCTGCGCACCGATCCAATCCGAAAATGCCTGCATGGCCGCCGTGACCGGCCGCGATTGCAGGCGCGTCAGCCAATAGCTGCCGAGCGATATGGCGGTGGCGAAGGGCTGGACGATCGCGCCTGAGGAGAGGTGCCTTGTGAACATCGATGGCGGCGCGAGCGCGACGCCGAGCCCCTGAAGGGCCGCCTCCATCATGCCGACGGAGGAATCGAAGACGATGCCGGCATGGACCTGCGCTGTGGGGGGAACGCCGGCGGCCTGAAACCAGGTGCTCCATTCATCCGTCCGGTAACTGCGCAGCAGCACCGCTCCGGCAAGATCCTCAGGCGATTGCAGATGTTCCGCCAGCTTGGGGATGCAGAGAGGCGAGAGCGGCGCTTCGAACAGGCGTTGCGCCTGCGTTCCGTGCCATGAACCGCTGCCGAAGCGGATGGCGAAATCCAGCCCTTCGGCGGCCGGATCGACGCGGTTGTTGTTGGTGGACATGCGGAGATCGATAAAGGGATGCCGGCGCTGGAAATCCGAGAGCCTCGGCAGCAGCCAGCCGACCGCAAATGTCCCGACAACGCCGAGAAACAGCAATTCGCGCACCTGCCCGGCTTCGATCCTGTCCAGCGTCGTCGCCATCTGGTCGAAGGAGGCCGTCACCGTCGGCAGCAGCGCCTCGCCTTCCGCAGTGATTTTCAAGCCGCGGGGAAGACGCTGGAACAGCGCCACGCCCAATCGGGTCTCGAGCCCTTTGACCTGCTGGCTGACCGCCGCCTGGGTGACGCAGAGCTCGATCGCGGCGCGGGTGAAGCTCAGATGCCGTGCGGAGGCTTCGAAGGCACGCAGGCCGTTCAAGGGGAGGAATTGCCGAACCATTTGAGCCCTTTGTTTTGATGCATGTCGTTCTCCCGGAACCGCCGCCCACTTCCGGGCGACATGCATTAGATTTTCTTGTGGCTGCTGCGAGATATCATCATTTGTGATTGGAAAATAGCGCGAGTAAACGTCCTCCCCATGCGCTTTTGCGCTTGTTTTGGTTGCCATTTCGATTTGGAGGATGATGGTTATGAAAAGCGTTGGGATAAGAATTTTATCGGCCGTCTTGCTCTCGGCCTGCGCTGCCACAAGTGTTTTTGCCGCCGACGAGACCAAGTTGAAGGCGATCACGGATGCCGCGATCACGCCGATTATGGAAAAATACGCCATCCCCGGCGTTGCCGTCGCCATCACTGCCGACGGCCGGGACCACATCTTCACCTATGGCGTCGAATCCAAGGACACCGGCAGGCCGGTGGCGCCGACCACGCTGTTCGAACTCGGATCGATCAGCAAGACCTTCACGGTGACGCTGGCATCCTACGCCGAAGCAAGCGGACAACTCTCGCTGTCGGACAAGGTCGGAAAATTTCTGCCGGCGATGAAGGGAAAGCCGTTCGGCGATATCGCCCTGATGAATCTGGGCACCCACACGGCGGGCGGATTTCCGCTGCAGCTTCCCGATGAGATCAAAACCGAAAAACAGCTGCTCGGATATTTCGAAGCCTGGCAGCCCTCCTATGCGGCTGGGACTGAGAGAAGTTATGCCAATCCCAGCATCGGCATGCTCGGCTATATCGTGGCGAAAGCCATGCACGGGGATTTTACGGCTTTGATGGAGGGCAAGCTGTTTGCCGCACTCGGATTGAAAAGCACCTATATCGATGTGCCGAAAGCGCGGCTGGCGGACTATGCTCAAGGCTATAAGCGCAGCGGCGAGCCAGCCCGGATGATGCCGGCCGTTCTCTCATCCGAAGCCTATGGCGTCAAATCCACCGCAGGCGACATGATCCGCTTCGTCGGCGCCAATATGGGCCTGGTCAAGCTCGACGAAAAACTGCAGCAGGCTATCACCAACACCCATATCGGATATTTCAAAGCCGGGGCGATGACCCAGGATCTCATCTGGGAGCAATATGCCTATCCCATGGTTTTGAACGACGTGTTGGAGGGCAATTCGCCCGCGATGCTGAAGACCATGCCGGTTTCGGAACTGCAGCCACCGATGCAACCGCGCGACGATGTGTGGATCAACAAAACCGGCTCGACCAATGGCTTCGGCGCCTATCTCGTCTTCATCCCCAGACAGCGGCTCGGCATCGTCATCCTGGCCAATAAGAACTACCCCAACGAGGATCGTGTCGCTGCAGCCTATCAGATATTGACCGCGCTCTCGGCCGACTGATCGGAAAACAGGCCTGGCCGGCGTGAGTGCACGCCGGACCGGGGGGCGTCAACGGCAAACGGCATCACTTGAATTCTGCTTCGTTGCTTCCGAAAATCGGGTCAGACTTTAGCCCGATGCCGGACCGACGCCCTCGTGATACAAACTGGTGCGATCGACGACGCGCCGCGCCCGCAGTCGTTCCGATGCCGAATCCGGCGACACTACTTTAAGTAAGACATATGAATAATTAAGATTAATAAGGGAGTATTTTCTAGAATACTTCTAATGAATTGCCACGCCTTAAAGGTGATGCTAATAAACAAACCACATTCTCAAAGTCACGAGGCGCAATGCAATGAAAAGCGTATTGATATCTGGCGGAGCTGGATTTATCGGATCGCATTTGTGCGACCGGCTTTTACTTAGATCCGACGTCCAGAAGCTGGTTGTTGTTGACAACCTCTGGACCGGACTTTTCGACAATATCGCCCACATCAGGGATCCCCGTTTTCACTTCGTGAAGTCGGACGTCGAGACGCTGCGCAGTTCTGAAAAATTCGATGAAATCTACCATCTGGCCTCCCCGGCATCGCCGCCATGGTATATGAAGGAACCGAAGAGGACGATTTCCGCCAATCTTCTCGGGGCATTTCGGCTGCTGGAGCTCTTGAAGAAGGGCGGGCGTTTCGGCTTCACCTCGACGTCCGAAGTTTATGGCGACCCGCTGGTGTCGCCGCAGCCGGAGACCTACAAGGGCCAGGTGGACTGCACCGGACCACGCTCGTCCTACGACGAGAGCAAGCGCTGCACGGAATCGCTGCTGTTTGAAATGCAGCGTACCCAGGGGCTCGACCTCAAGGTCGTGCGTCCCTTCAACACATACGGTCCCCGCACCCGGCCCGATGACGGCCGCGCCGTCTCCAACTTCATCACCCAGGCGCTGGCGGGCCGGCCGATTACTGTATTCGGCGACGGCAAGCAGTCGCGCAGCTGGGGCTATGTCGATGACGTCGTCGATGGTTTCGCACGCTATTTCTGGATCAATGAAACCGACTATAAGGGACCTTTGAACGTCGGCAATGATCGCGAGATCTCGGTTCTCGAAGTCGCGCAATATATTTCCAAGCTGGTCGGCGGCGTGCCGATCGTCTTCGAGCCGTCACCGCCGCAGGACCCCACGAACAGACGGCCGGACCTGACCAACGCGCATTATGTCATGCCCGAGTGGTCGTGCAAAATCACCTATGAACAGGGCGTGGCGATGACGCTCGACTGGTTCAGGGACCAAATGAAGGCGCAGGCTGCAGAATAAACCATATCAGCTTTCGAGACTCGCGTACTGAGTGCAGGTGGCGTATATTCACGGTTTGATTGAGATGGTGACGGTGCGAGAACCAATTCCGTCCGATCTGAAGGATATAAGTTTGCCGTACCGATTCATTATCTCGATCTCGCCACCTCTCGCCTCGATGCCGTTTCGCCCCTGATCTTTGATGGGTTGGTGGTCTTTCTGTCGGATGGTCTTCCCGTAGGACAAGCCTATATCGAAAGGCCCGAGACGGCCGCGGCCCTGGCCGAGCGTGTCGTGCGACCTGAGACCATCGAGCATGCGCGTCATGTACTTTCTCCGCGACAGCCGGAACTGCCCCCGCGGCGGGCGCATCGGCATGGGCGCGGTGGGGCGTCTGAACCTGGCGGTCGGCTGCAGCAGCGTCGGCCGCTACGACTTACTCGTATTGTCGTAGAGTGCTGAACGCAGTTTCGCCTGCATCCACTGGACGTGCTGTTCGATCATATGCGCGTGGAAACTGGGGTTATTGAGCGTGTTCAATGTGAAGTCGGACAAATGCGAGGCGACGTTGATCGGCTGACCCTGCCATTCGGCAAGCGCCACAGGAAGATATCTATGTATTGCCTGGCGGTTCAGCCACGGACGGAAATGCCGTGCGTCCCACGGTTCGGCGCCGATCCGGTGACACATGTCGCCGACATGTACCGTCCCATTCATGATACGAGCAGCAAGGGGTCGGCGTTCCGCCAGCATTGCTTCGGCTGCCTCAAGGCCTTGGTCCAGATTGATCTCGAGCACGTCGATTTCATCGGTGGAAGCTGTCGGATCCGTCGGAAGCCGCCAATCCTCACCCAACACTTCCGCGGCGCCGCGAAGATAATGATATCCACTGCACTGTCGCTCTACCTTCTCATAGAGCCTGCGAAGGCCAGCCTTTTCCAACATTTGGAGGACGCCGGGGCCAGCCTTGACGAGGGGGTCAAGGACAGAACCGGCGCGGGTAGCGATAGTCCTTTGCAGGCGCCTCTTCCGCCCTTTTCGTCCGGCGAACCGATGAATCGCCAGCAGCCGCTGTATGTCGGGGTGCTTACGAGCCATCAAGGCATCGGAGCGTCCCTCTTGATGCCTGCGCACCATCTTTCCGATGAGTGTCGTCGTTTGATGTTCGAGATGATAGCCCAATGCGTCAGGAGCAAAACGAATTGGAACCCCTTTTTTGATCAGACGCAGACCAAATTCGAAGTCTTCTCGTGCACGGGCGAATTGAGGATCGAGCCCGCCCATTGCCTGAAATAGGTCTGCATCCAGCGAAAGGTTTCCTGTCAGCACATCGGTAAAGGCGAACTGATGTCCAGGGCGGGACACGCGCTCGAAGTGCCTCGTCCACCATGCGCGCGCGCTGAGGCGGAAGCGATCCTTTGCAATGTGCGGAAGTGGCGGGTAGGGGCCTATCACTACGCCCCCAGGGTGGCGCTGATGTTCAACGACGTGCGCCCGAACGAAGTTTTCCCCGGGCTGAATGTCGTCATCAAGGAAGATCAATAAACGGCCGCTCGCGACCTGCGACCCCGCATTGCGGGCGAGTGCCGGACCGACGCCCGGCAACGTCAGGGTACGAAGCGGAACGCGGGTACGAAGCGACGAGAGCATTGTCGACGTGTCGTCCTCACACCCGTCCGCCACAACCAGGACTTCGAAGGCTGGGGTCCCATCTCGCTGAGCGTCGAGCTTGCTTAAAAGCGATCTCAGCATGGCAGCACGATTATGCGTTGGTATGATAACGCTGATGTCAACCACGCTTATGCCCTGCCTCCCCTGCTCGCGCCCGCGCCCTCAGATAACGGACCGGGCCGTTCACAGCACCTCTGACCTGCGTTAAGGCGTCGTTGTAAGGCAGGCTGAATTGGTGTCTCCGTCGAGGTTGAAACAACCGCCGAAGAAGCCTGAGATACGAACGAACCATGCGAGGGAGCGCACGCGGGTTTCCCTCGAACAGGAGGGCCTTCGTCAAGATGGCGAACGATGCAACCTCGTAGCCATACATCTGCTGCTGCAGTTCCTTGCTTGAGCGACGATGGCGGTGCCAGTTCAGAGCCTCGGGATCGTAGATGATCCGATATCCGGCTTCGAGCACACGCCGGAACATGTCTGTGTCACCACCAGCCAGACTTAGCGTTCCAGCGTCAAGAGCCTCGTCGAACCACCCCACCGCATCAACGATCGTTCGGCGCAACGCCATGTTGACACCGGCACCCGCATGCCATCCCATGAATGGGTCCAGGTTATGGGCATCATAGACCTGACGCCTGAAACCACGGCAAAAACCGCCAAAATGCTGAAAGGCGATCTGCGAGTCCGTTTCCAGCTCTGCCGCCATGGTAAGGCCGGTTACGGCCAGCACTAGGGGGTCCTCGAAATTGCGAAGCAAGGTTCTAAGCCATAGCGGGTCGGGGACCGCATCGTCGTCGATGAAGGCGACGACGTCTGCTTCTGTGTTGCGAAGGGCAGTATTGCGCGCGACGTCAAGACCAGGACGCGGTTCGCGCAGATATCTCACAGTGTCGAAGCGCCCGACTAAATCTCGCGTGGCCTCGTTCGATGGGGCATTGTCGACGACGAGAATATCGGCCTTATCGGGCATAGCCAAAAGCCCGGTGAGGCAGCGCTCCAGATCTTCGGTACGATCGCGCGTGCAAATCACCACGGAAGCTTTCGGCAGCTGACTTGGAGTCGGCGACGGGTCAGGGAGGGCCAGCCGATGCCTCAGCCAAGCCTCGAACACCGACGAACTGGCCGCAGACAGAATCCGGTCTTTAATTGGCGTCTTGCAGCCATCGGTGTCGAAGGCGATCACAGCTTGGCCGCACGGACGACCGGCGACCCGGATCAGCACAAGTGCACCCTGATAGTCATCGGTCGGTTCAAAATCTGGCGGAAGGTCAAGAATGTCGATGTCTCGAACCGCAAGGCGCATCAGGAGTTCCGATCCAAGCTGCGCTGACCCAATGAGCCGTGGTCCGGCGAGGTCGCGGTGGGGCGCGACTGCACCTGCTCCCACTGTGTCGGAGGATTCAGCATACCCTTTCTTGGGCCGGGGCCGGTCACGGCGAGAGGATAGACTTCGGCGTGATAATCGTAAACCTGCTGCCAGTCTGCCGAAAAAAGGCCTACAGTAACGCGATAGTCGCCGGGCGCCAGGTCGATACGATTGAGTGATGTTTCGATGCGCACCGTGTCCGTGTCTACGACAGGGGCGAATTCGGCCAACTTGCTGTCGGTCTCGAAGCAGCACGTATCGTCCGCCGCGTAGATGCCGATGACGATAACGGCGTTGCGATCTCTGGTGGCGCCAACATAGGTCAGTGAAATCGACAGCCGGTCGCCCGCAACGATGGTACTTGTCGGCGTGCTTTGCTCGTTCAGCAACACTACGGCTGTGATCTGGAGTTCGCCATTGCCGAACCGGCTGACCTGCGGCACAAGTTCGACGGGCAGTTTTGTAACGGCGAACGGTTCGTGCGGAACGCTGGCGACCTTCGCCTCGACAGCCGAGGTATAAAGCGGGAGCATTTCGTCGATTGGTCCGTAGCCCACGACGCGTCCGCCTCTCAGGAACAGCACGTGATCGCAGATTTCTCTTACCTGCGAGACGTCGTGTGACACGAAAAAGATAGTGGCGCCGTCCTTCAGTATCTCCTTCACTCTTGCAATGCACTTCTGCTGGAAGGCTTGGTCGCCTACGGCGAGGGCCTCATCGATAAGCAAGATGTCCGGGCGCACATGAACTGCCACGGCGAATGCCAGGCGCATACGCATCCCGGTGCTATAACTGCGAACCGGATTCTCAACGGCCGCCTCCAACTCGGCGAAGGCTACAATCTCGTCAAACCGCTCGGCAACCTCGGTCCGCCGCATTCCCGCGATAACACCCAGCAGGAAGATGTTCTCGCGCCCCGTCAAATCGTCGGTCAGGCCCGCCCCGATGTCGAGCAAGGCGCCAATTCGACCCATCACCTTGATCTGCCCTTCGTCCGGACGACCAACACCGCCGATCAGACGCAGCAAAGTGGACTTCCCGGCCCCGTTTAGCCCGACCACGCCGACAGCTTGCCCTGGCGCAACCGCGAAGCTGATGTGGCGCAGGCCCCAAAAGCTTGTCGACTGTACCACGGACCGTCCGGACAAAAGGTAACCCTTCAGGGTGGTAGAGCGTGCACCCCCTTGCGCACGGTAGCGCTTGCCGACATCGTGGACGGTGATGGCGCCTTGTCTCATAGGTCGTCCACTAGGCGTGCGCTGCCACGCTCGACCAGCCAAATGCCAGCAAATAGCATCGGCAAAGAAATCAGCGCAGTCTTCCAATAGACATCAACGGGAGGCCACGCGTGTTCGACGAAAATGGCGCGGTACCCCTCGAGAATCCAGGCCATCGGGTTCCAGGTGTGAATTAAGGCCATCGGCTCACTCGCCTTGAGTGGGCTGTAGAACACGGGTGTCAGGTAGAAACCCAGCATCAAAACTACGCCTACCAAATGTTGAGTATCCCGGAAGTGGACATGCGCAACCGCAACAAGATAGGACAGGCCCATCGTGAACAGCGCCTGCGCAAGGAAGACGAGTGGAAGTGCGACGACGCTCAAAGTCGGGCCCCCGGTCTCGATAAACGAGATGATGAAGAGGAGTGGCAGAGCGAGCAGAAGGTGAACTGCCTGTGTGATGACTGCGACAACAGGAAGTATCCCGATCGGAAAGCCCGGCCGGCGCACCAGTTCGCTGCTGCCGGTTATGGAAGTCGTCGCTGCGGGCACCGCAGTGCTGAGCCAACCCCAGGCCAACACGCCGGAAAAGACGAAAGTGGTGTAATGGGGAATATCTAGGGGCAGGACCTTACGAAAGATCAGCGAAAAAACCAACAGCTGGCTCAATGGCCGCATCAAGGACCAGCCGAGGCCAATTGCGGACCGTTGATATCTCATCTTCAGATCGCGTGCCAGAAGTTCTAACAGCAAATCGTTCCATTGCAGACAGACGTGGATCAAGGGCTTCCACTGATCACGACGCCAGCATTGGTCCCGTCGCTTCGCGCGATCAAGCGCATCATCCTTGAGATGTTCAGGCATTTCGGCTCACTTCTGCCACCGGTTAAATACACCTTGCCTCAAAGTAGTAAAGATCATCATACTCGCGAACTGACCCGGTACACTAGCGTGATCGTTATCGTAGGAAGCAACAATTATGCCGATGGTTTCCATCATTACACCGGCGCATGGAGCGGAAACAACGATTTCTTCGACTTTGGAAAGCCTGATAGCGCAAAGTCATGCCGACTGGGAATGCTTCATCATTGATGATGGTTCAACCGATCGGACCGCTGAGATCGCGGACCGTTTCGCGGCTCGGGATACGCGCTTCCGTGTGCTGCGGCAGGAGCAGCGCGGCGTTTCAGCTGCTCGCAATGCGGGACTGGCACAGGCGAAAGGCGACTGGGTCGTCTTTCTCGACTCAGACGACGCGCTGGCACCCTTCCATCTCGAAACCATGCTGAATCACACTCGAACTTTGCCGCAGGCCGACATTCTGCATTGCGGTTGGCGCCGTCTGAAAAATGGTGCTCCCTGGTGGCAGTCTCACCCCGCAGTGAAAATGGACAATCCGTTTGCCGAAGCAGCGCGCTATTGCCCCTTCGCGATCCACGCCGCCTTGCTTCGCCGGTCCCGGCTTGCAGAACTCGGCGGCTTCGATCCGGAGATGGCAATGTGCGAGGACTGGGACCTGTGGCAGCGCCTCGCTCGAGTGGGCGCCGAATTTGCGCCGGTCGAAGGCCTGATGGCCGACGTTAGCGTAGAGGCCGGTTCGCTGTCGTCAAACAGGGTTAAGCATCTCGATTTTGGTCTTAAGGTGATCCGGCGCGGCCACCATTCCGATCCGCGCATCGCCTATCCGGTGCCGGCGCTCGCCCAGGGAATAACAAAAGCTGCGTTGGGAACGGCGTGCTGGTATCTCGCGATCTGGCTTGTCGGCGCCTCAATAGGTCAGGGCGACAATCCTGGCGAACTGCTTGAGCGGGTGGCGGAGCCTATCCCACCTGACGCTGACGCCTACGCGCTCAGTGCAATAATAATGGACGGGATTGTGGTCGGCGCCTTCCCCGACGAGCCGATTTGGCCCGGACTTTGGTCGAAGATCCAGGGCAAGCTTCCGGACCTAGAGGCTTGGCTTAACCGGCATGGTCCCCAAGAAGCTTTTGGTTCCCTGTTGATTCGTTCACTGGAGCGAAAGGTCGCGGACCAGCTGCCGACCGACGTGCCCAGCACGATCGGAACAACAAAAATAGAGCCAATTGATTTGGATCGACCTATCGTTGACCTTATCTTGCCCGGCATTGAGCGGTTGCGCTGTTGCATCTGGCGAGGTTCGACGCTGCTGGGGCAACTGGAGTTTGTTGTCTTCGGAGCAATCGAAGCGGATGCTATCCGAAGTCGACTTAGGACGGTATTCGGCCCGGAGTTCGACGATCTGAAGCACCCAACAGCGGTTTTGTTGGCAGAAGATGGCTTCGTCAATCTTCCTGATCAGGATGACGGGCGCGCCGCCTCCGCCAGCATGGCAGCGCCAAGCTACAGCGGAGTAGCTCAACAGGTGCTGAAGCTCATGGCGAAAATATCATATTGGGCCGAAGCTAAGACAGTAACGGGTTGGTGGAGCAAGAAGGAGCCGACACCAACACGTGTCGACTCGATATCAGGCATGGCGCATGCCGGGCGCGCCGAATTCGATCGAATCGTTGAAGAGGAAAGCCAGCGGGCGGTTGCAGCCTCAACGCAGATATCCAAGGAGACGCCGTCGAAAAAAACCGGCCCGGTGGGCGATGAGGTGCCGAGATACGATACGGAGGCGTACTGGGAGGAGCTGTTTTCCCAGGTCGACCCTTGGGACTACCGAAACAACTATGAGACTGTGAAATATCTTCAAACACTCTCGTTGTTGGACGATCGGCGCTTTTCAAACGGCCTTGAGCTGGCCTGCGCGGAAGGAACCTTTACACGGATGTTGGCCTCCCGCGTCGACAACCTGCTGGCGACCGACATTTCGGCGTCGGCAGTCGCTCGAGCGGCCTCGCTTCAGGACCATGATTCCGCGGTAACCTATCGGCAGTTGGATCTTTTGAGCGACGAGCTAGAAGGGCCTTACGATCTCATTGTCTGCAGTGAAGTTCTGTACTATTTCGAGAACAGAGAAAAACTCCAGCAGATAGTCGATAAGATTGCGGGCAGTCTTCGCACTGGTGGTTGGTTCGTTACTGCCCACGCCAACCTCCTGATTGATATGCCGCATGAGACAGGATTTGGGTGGCCGCATGAATTCGGTGCGGTCGGCATAGGTGAGATGTTTGACCAGCATCCGGATTTAACTCTCTCGGTCGAAGCCAAGAGTCCGCTCTATAGAATCCAAAGGTTCGAGAAGGTGGAGCACGGGGGTTTCCTTGAGCCGACACGCGTGGAAGTAAACACGGCGCAGCCTTTGCCTCTTCAGGTCGCTAGCCAAGTACGCTGGAGAGGGGGGCAAGTTGTGGAAGCGGCCGCCGACTGGAACGATGTCCCGATCTTGATGTATCATCAGATTTCGGACGACGGTGTGGAACAGCTTGCTCGATACCGCCAATCTCCGGAGGCCTTCGAAACTCAACTGGCCTTCCTGCGCGACGCCGGATGGCGCGGGATGACTTTGGACCGGCTGCTTGCTTGTTTCGATGAAGGTGCCAAACCGCCAGAAAAGACATTAGTCCTGACCTTCGACGACGCTACGCGCGATTTCATGACGCATGCCCTCCCACTGCTACATCGATACGGCTTCCCATCCTCACTCTTTGTCCCAACCGATAGGGTCGGCGGCTCCGCAATATGGGATTCGGCCTATGGATCGCCGGCTCCACTGCTAACTTGGGAGGAACTTGCGGCAGTCGCGAACAGCGACGTGACGCTGGGCGCCCACGGTGTCCGGCACGTGCGTTTATCGGCCCTGGCACCGGAGAGCCTATTGCGAGAGCTTGCTGGCTCCAAAGCTATGCTTGAAAAACGCCTAGGTCGAGAAGTGCTGGCGGTCGCATATCCGTACGGCGACTTCGACCCCGCTATCCGGGACATAGCCGAACAATGTGGTTACCGGATCGGGTTAAGCTGCGTCGGCGGCACGGTGCGGGCGGATGCCGATAAGCTCGCATTGAAAAGACAGGAGGTTTTTCGCGGGATCACCCAGTCAGAGTTCGCAAATCTGCTATTTGGCTGAGACAAGAATGGGGGGGTCCACCGTCCAACCCGCATCGTACTTTGTTCCTAGAGCAAAGCGATGATTGGGATTTGGAGAGAAATTAGGTTCCTGCTTCAGCCATGATCGGGCCTTTTTTTTGAGGCTCGTCATTGCCTTTGATCTCGCGTCAACCACAAGCATCTCGGCGGCAATGGGCTTGTTATGTCGCGACATGGTAGCCACAAGTCCGATGAGCGCGCGATATTGACCTTGTTCAACAGCCCTCTGGGCGAGCCACCGGCCACAGCGGCGTAGGCCGGCCCGGATTGCAAAACCCTTTTCCGGGTGTCTCGTTAGCATTTCATCCGCGACCAGAATCCAGGACCGAAGCATTCGCGTCAGATTGGCTGACATGTTGTCGGGGGTTTGGCGATAGCCGACAAGATGATCCGGCACCACTACAAAATGCGAGAGTTCAGCGGCCAGGCAGTAGAAGAAATAATCTTCACATCCCTGCGCCTCGCGCTGTTGGAGTGAGGAGTCAAATCCTCCGGTCGCCTCGAGGACATTCCGCCGTACGAGTGGCGAGCTTCCATTTCCAATGAAGTTTTTGGCAAGTACTTCGTCGAGCACATCTCCCTCGACGGAAATCTCATTGCTCCGGTAAATGACGTAATTCTTATGGTCGATCATCGCATACCAAGTGTAGACTAGCCCGACTTGTGGGCCGCCTGTCTCCAATGCCACCAATTGTCGCTCAATTTTATCAGGTGACCAAAGGTCATCAGCATCTAGGAATGCCACTAGGTCGGCAGGGGTAGAGCGCCAACCCGCATTTCGAGCAGCAGCGACGCCTGAATTTCTTTGCTTCAATACTCGCACGCGCGGATCAATTTTAACGATTTCTTGCGCAATGGCCAGGGTATCGTCCTTGGAACCGTCGTCCACCACGACGATATCGAGCGCATGATGCGTTTGATTGCGAACGCTGTTGATTGTTTCAGCCAGAGTTCGTTCCGCGTTGTAGGCCGGGATTACAACAGCAACAGTTGCTTCGCTTCTTGCCGATTTCTTCAAGCTCTCAACTCCACACGATCGCAAAGAAGTTACACCAAGATGGACGTTTGAGTTTCAATAGATGGAGTAATGGTTATTCGACAAGATATTTCTAGCCAGCAGCTGTTCGTAGTCGACAGATTGCCGGTGCAAAAGCGACGCGCGCCGCCAAAAAGACGGTCACCATCTACCTATGAGGAAGCTGATCTGTATCCATCCCGCCTTGCGCTTCAGCACCGTGGCGGGAAGGAGATTATTGCTCGTCATTGCTCGCCTCCTTCGCCGCGACGCCGGCCGCGGCCATCAGAAGGTTTGCCAGCTTGGCGACAACGGTACTCCGTTTCGCATCGCTCAGGCCTCGCATCTGCGGTGGATCGAACGGTATGCTCAATTGCTTGATCGGCATTCTCGCCGGCTGCGGCCGCCCGACCGCGCGCAGCTAAGACACAGTCGCCGCCTGGTCCTAAAAATTATAGATGGTTGAAAATGCTCGTCGGAGTGAGCTCTCCATTCGGCGACCCTTGAAGGATACTACGCCGGAGAACCGTAGCTAAAGTAATAATTTACATAAATTATAATAACCCCAATAATAATCTTGGACAAGATCGAATTTAACTGCAATCATACCTACGCACTGTACAAGCGTTTCCTACCGGAGGACCCGTCACCCACCCCGACGGGTCCTCAACTTTGCTTGCGGAAGATTGTCGCAAGCGATTGCTGTTGCCTCTATGTCGGCATCGCAAAATATTGCATCGGACAGTGATGTCGCGCGGAAGAGATACGCTCAATGAGACAACCTCACATTTTCGAATGAGGATGGCAGGTGCGTCGCTCGTCAACCCGCATCAGAAGCTATACTTTCTGTCGGTAACCGAATTATTTACGCATGAACGTAACTTCCTCAATCCGATCATGTAACATGGTCGACATAGGCGCATGATAGAAACTAATAAAATTATTGAGACTATTAATAGATATGCCATGCGATTATTGCATTTTAGAATTTTATTCGCCTTTTGATTGATGCTCAAATACAACCTCTGTCTGAAACTTATTATTTAACCTTTTGATAAAAATTTACTTGATAACTACGATGACCAGTCGCAGTTTGTTTTATCCCTCGGCCTCGGTTTCGGTTTCCCAGAGAGCAGAAAATCGACCGAAACCGTTCCCCCGCAGCCGCCCGACAACCTGCCGGGCATACCGACGGCAGGATCACAATTGACGGCCCTGACGGTCATGGAGATGATGACGCGCCCGAGAGGTGCCGGTGCAGTTTAGGACCGCCGGATGAAGGCAGCGGAGATGTACGATGGTTCAATATATCGCAGAATCAGGCGGTTACACAGCACGACACGGAACAATTGCGCCGCTCAAGCCGGCAACAACCGATCCGTTGATTTCGCAATCCGGTGCAGGGATTCCGGCACAGCTGATTGAGATACCGGTGCCAGGCCGATGCGTCGGCCTCGTGCGGGATCCTTTCGACACGACACGCCCGGCATCCCTAGACCCGTCTCGTTTCAACACGCCGGAAGGTCTGATGGTATGCCAAACCTGTGTCGAAATGGCCGCACCTCGAGAGGGAATTAACCCTTCATAAAGCATTTGCTTGCTCAACTTGTAATTTGTGTCATGGTCACTGTAAGTAGTGAGGGAGCCGACCTGATGAGTGATATGGCATCGCATATTCCGGAATTTGGTTACGATGAACGCGTGATGATCTGCCGGAAGCAGATCGAGAAGGCGGTTTATCAGTTCATTGCAAATACGAGGGTCGAGGGGTGCGATCCGGCGGAAGTCGCGATGGCCATCGCAGACATTGCCGACGATTACATTTTACTGCTGGCCCAGAAGCGCAATCTGACCCATTGAGATCAGGGACCGGCCCTCGATCGGCCGGTCGCGCAGTAGACATGTAAACGCGAATTCGCGCCGCTTCCCTACCCGGAAGCAACGTCAAGAAGATCGTTTGTCGTTCGCTTGAAACTACCCATGTGACGGGAACCGGCAAATCCTAACGCGCCGACCATCAGCGACCTGCAACTAGCCGGGCTTTCTCCAAGCCGCAATTGGTCGATTGCCAACGCGCGGGTTCGGCTTCAATCCGCTATTTCCCCCGCGACGGGATCGAAGGGCTCTGCTTCGATCGACGAGTGCTCACATACGCATAACCGCGAAAATCGATGTTGATTTTCGCGGTTATGCGTGGGTTCGAAGGTGTGAAGTCGCGTGATCGACGCGTTAATGACATCTCACGCTTACTTGCGGGACCGGCGAACTCAATTCGGCCAATTCCTTGGTCAACCCCTCCCCCACCTCCTGCTTCACGGCCTCGAGCGCCAGATCGAGGCAGTTCGTCGCGAGCTGCAGTTTGACATCCTGAGCGACCTGCCGTGCATAGGCGATCATTCGCGCCAGCGCGATGAGTTCGTCGGGACCGTCTTCCGCCGCGCGGTCTGCGTCTCTCTTGGCAGCCAATGTCACGCCCATGTGCATTTCTCCCTTCAATTGAAGGAATGATACGCGCGCTGACGTGATCCAGCCCGTGAAAAAAGCGTGACACAACCCCCGGTGACATTGCCGCCTTCGATTCACGGTGCAGGTCGAGTCCGGAATGAGGTCTCATGCAGTGTCCAAGGCAGATCGGCATTCGAGCGAATGTCGCGGGCGTCCTGCACGGCCTTCAGCAATTCCAGCGCGTCGATACGTTTTTGATCGACGGAATTCGAAGCAAGGGCCGCCAGCAGTTGCGGACGGCCGGGCTCGGCCATGTCAGCACATTGCTCGACGATCGCCCGCCAGGTCCGCTTCTTGAAAAAGATCGCGCTTGCGGCATCTTCGAGCTTTTGGCGCAACCCGGCTGCCAACAGCCCGCGATCCTCCATCGCATCGAGCGTGGCGCTGACATTGACAAGCGGGATCGTCAGTGGCTTGCTGCTCAGTGCGCTCGGCGCGTGGATGAGTGCGACGGCGGCATCGTCGACCAGCCGGCCGGAGCGATAGTCCTCGAAAATGCGGCCGATCCCGATCATCCCAAACGGATGACATTCCGCGGCCCGCAAGGCGCCCATGCTTGCTGCCCCAAGGACGGCCACGCCAAGCGAGAGAGCATGGAGAATTTCCTTGTGCCAAACCGGTGCGGCATATTCGAAGCAGCCGTCGATCAAGCCGATGACATTGGCGCCCTGCTCCACCTGAGCCAGGACATCGCCTTGCATGGCAGGCGACAGGACGCGGATCGCCTCGCCGGCAAGCAACGCCGCATCGGGAAGACTGGGACCTGCGAAAATGATCTTCAAAGCCCTATCGCCTTGGCCAGTGCCCTAGTCCCAAATCGCCGGGCGCGTTCCCCCTCTGGATTTTCGAGTTCAGGGATAACGACTTTGACGACGCTGAAGGGAAGCGTGTCGTCGCTGAGGCGCACTGTGATGACCGAAGCAATCCCTCTGCTGCGCAGCGCGTCAAGCACATGTTGCAGCAGATGCGTCAGATCCTGTTGCTGGCCTGCCGCACCGTCACGATGGAGGGTAGCAGGCGGTGCGGCAACCGCATCGAAGGCTCGCCGCATCAGCGGCGGGAGGGATCTCGAGAAAGTTGCAGGCGAAATATCGTCCCTGGCGCCGCTAATATGGGTCAGCCGGGATTGCACGGCTTCCGTCACCGCGCGAATGGCCGCGCGCACCGGGAACGGATGCGCCCCGGTGCCGCCGGTTACCTCGACAAGGCGAATGTCCCTCTTACGGCGAAGATCCCTGCCACCGCGAAGATCACTCCTGACGTGAAGATGCCTGGGGGCCGGAACAAGCTCCCCGGGGCCCAGCATGGCGGTGAAGCAGGGGATTGCGATGTCGCTGGTAATATCGAACAGCCTGAGCGCCAATCCCGATGCTTCGATTTTGTCGATCAGCCCGTTGAGGGCGCCATCCCCAAAACCGCGGGGATCGACGCAGCGGGCATAAAGATCGGCTTCCCCGCCGACCTGCCACAACACATGGGCGTCGCGCTCGATACGCTCCAGTACGCCATGAAAGATTGCCTCCTCGGCATTGTTTCCCGAAGCCAAGCCATCCGACGACATCCAGTATCGCGCATTACGCGTCCGGTCGAGCACCACCGCTTCGAAGGGAATGTGGATCTCGCCGCCGCTGAGGATATTGACGCCGGCAACCCATTCCGTCTCGTCGTCCGGCCCGAGATCGGGTTTATGGACGGCGGTCAGGCAGCTCAACCTGTCGACCTCGCAGCCCATCGCCTGCAGGCGAGAAGAGGAACCGTGAACGAGCTTGACGAACGGCTCGCCGGCGACCGCCCGTTCGAGGGCTTCCATGACAGTGGATACCTTGGCGTCCAGATCGGTCAGGCCCTTTCCCTGCGCAATCACGATCGACCGCGAATTCGGGGTATATGCGCACCAGACAGGGATTCCGATGTCGTCCAATCCGGTATGTCGTGCAACCCTGGTAATGCCGAATCTGGCCAAAAGAGGTTCGACGCGGGAAAGAGTTTCCCCCGGCGACATGATCCTGTCGGAATAGTGGGCGCGGTGTGTCAGGACACCGCCTCAGCCATCGACGTAGCCGAAGGCACCTGCGCCGACGAACGACGGCGCCTGCCTCGCCAGGTATGCCTATAATGACTGGAATGGCCGGCAAAAATACAGGCTGTCGTCAACAGCCCTTTGATCCGGTAGCGAACCAAGTCGCCACTCGTCTCGATCAACCGCAGATCGCCGAATGCCTGCAGATGAAGCACGATCCGTCCTTAGCCGTTTACAACCGGATCATGCAACTCACCGTCGATCTCAGAGAATCCCGCGACCGCCAGACTTTTGGCCAATGCCACCAGTTTTTGCCTGATATTCGGATCCTCGATGGCGATGAATGCCTTGTTGAGCGCCAGCCCCTCCTTCGAGGACAAAAACTTGTTCAATTCGCTAGTCTCGCCTTCGATCGGTCCAGAACCGCCGTTCTCGAAGAAAAAGCCGATGGGCACGCGAAGAATCTCGGATATGCGCTGAAGACGGCTGGCGCCTATTCGGTTCGTGCCTTTTTCGTATTTCTGGATCTGCTGGAAGGTAATGCCCAGAAATTCGGCCAGACCATGCTGGGTCATCCCGAGCGTCTTTCGCCGGATCCTCACGCGGTTGCCAACATAGACGTCGATCGAATTCGGGGATTTAGCCTTCATGTGAATAAGTCTCCCACCTCATCAGCACGCCCAGCTGTATAATGGAGAGTTTAAGCAAAAATGCAACTAAAAGTAAATATTTGGTAAGGACTTTTTTTCAGCACTGCACACAGTAAAAAAACAACCTGTGGATTATTGCAGCGGATGCCTTGGAGAGGCTGCATAAAGCGCGCTCTCTCGCTCTGCCGCACCCCTCGAAATTGACGAATGCTGTTCGAAATCGGCGCCACTTCGACGCCGTCTCTAAAGAGGCTTTTGAGCGACGAGCGTCATAGGCCGAGCCGATATTCCGCGGGAGGTTGGGATAGTTGATATTGGCCTTGGCAATACCATCGCCGGAAGATCGACGCCGACGACATAATAACCCTTGTCCGCGGGAGCAGCGGCTGCCCGCCAGTACCACATCCCAAAGGCGTCCAATTGCCGACACGAAGCCAAAGATATTTAACGGATAAATGTATACTGCTGGATTTAGACAGCCCGATCGAAACCCTTCTCGCACCGGAGAAGACAAGCTTGCCTGAGAATTCATCGTCCGCAAATGCGAAACTGCCGGTGGGAAAACGGAAGATTCCCGTGGTCTTCTGGTTGCTGCTGACGATTTCCCTCTCGCTGGTCATGGGAACGGTGCTTCTTTCCAACGATATGAAACACTTGAAGACGGTGGGCCATTACTTTGGCTTCGATCTCTTTCCCGCTGACGTTAAGCCGCCTCCCCCCAAAGCTCTGCTCCGCCCGACGCCCCCAGCCACCTTCACGTTTCCATTGCATATCATCGAACCGCCGGTGGCACAGACCGCGTCGACTTTTCTGCGGACATGGCGGATATCCGGGCCTGCAATGTGTGCGGCGCTGCGCAATGCCGGCATCGAAACCAGCGATTGGGCGGCGGCAAGCTTCGACGCCGATACGTTCGAATGCATTTTCGAGCATAGCGGCAAGCGGGAGAAGGATCAGCTTCCGAGCTCCATCTTCGTCATCGTTCGCGGCGACGCCGCCGGCGCGATCAACAACATGCGGGTGAAAATCATCAATCCCGAGACGGATCAAAATGGTCAGCTCGATCCCAACATTCTGCGAATTTTCGAAACCATGTTGCGGCAACCGCAATGGCTCGATTTTCACGAGACGCTGAACGCGATCAAAAATCTGAGGGACATCAAGGAAGACGGCTTTGGAGCCAGCATCAATTTCAGCCGCGAAGTGCTCAATCCTGGGCGGTATAATTTTACGCTAGCCCTGGATGCCACTTCGGGACCCCAGAAAAGAACGAGAAACTATTTTTCCGAGAGAGCATGGCTTCGATCGCCCGAGCCGACGGTCGGGACCGACCTGCGGCCGGCATCGGCATCCATTCCTGCCGATGCCAAGGCACCGGCACAAAGTCAGGAACATCCGCATTAGGGTCCGCTGAGATTATGCGCCGACTTCTCACGCCATGTAACTTGCATCGTGGTGATGCCTGGCCAAAATCTCGTAAAGCTCTTTCAAACTGTCCGCACTCGGCCGTTCGGTGCTGTCCCCGCCCGCCAAGCGCCAGACACGCTCGACATTGAGGTCCTGCGTGACTTGCTCAAGGTCTTCGTTCAGCGAGCGAATGGCGGCCTCCGATCGACGCAGCCGCCCCGACAGCCTGACAAGCGCTGCGAACGACAGAAAAATGACGCCGGTGACACCGAGAACGAGCGCCGAGAATTGTCGGGCATCGAGAAGAAATAGATCGTTTCGAATGGTCGTCATAAAAAAAACGGCATTTTGCAATGCCATATGAAAACAGCTTATCAGGTAGCTAAACCAATCTTCCATCACCAGCGCCCTCCAGAACAGTTTATATCGTGGCGCCGGCTGAAAAGTCTAGCAGACACTGACAATATCCCCTACTGCGAAAGCATATTTAGGGTTGAATTACTCCGTTGAATTGAACGCGAATGCCGCGTTGCCGACGAGCCTGGCCCTCTAAATTTGGCCGCGGACATCAAAAAAGCCAACCGTGAGAGATAAAATGAATAGAAGACGTTTCCTCGCCTCGGTTCCGCTCGCCCTGTTGTATGCCAATGCGGGCCACGTCCTGGCACAGGTGCCTTCAGCGGGAGGGCTGCGCGCCCTTGCCGACGGCAAGGCGTTCCGATTCGGATCGGCAATCGACCTGCAAAATATCAGCGATCCAATTGCTTCCGAGATATACATCAATAACGTCAATTCAATAACGCCGCGAAACGAACTGAAGTGGAATGCGACGGAAAAGAGGCCCGGTGTTTTCAGTTTCAGGAATGCGGACCGGATGGTTGCATTTGCGCAAAAAAACAACATGAGGGTTTATGGCCATACGCTGATCTGGTATCGCGTCCCGGAGTGGGTGTCGGACATCACCGACGCGAAGGCGATTCAGGCGACGATGAACCGTCACATAAAACAGGTTGTCACTCGCTATAAGAACTCAATCGACGCTTGGGATGTGGTGAACGAGCCGTTGGAATATGATGCGCCGGATCTGCGAGATTGTGTTTTCCGACGCCTTCTTGGCGACGACTATATCCGTATGAGCTTCGATATGGCACATGAGGCAAATCCCGGCGCAATGCTGGTGCTGAACGAAACGCATCTGGAGAAAAAATCCGACGTGTTCGAACAGAAGCGCGCGCGTATCCTGAGAATCGTTGAGGATCTCGTCGCCCGGAAATCGCCGATCAATGCGGTGGGGCTGCAGGCGCATTTCCGTCCCGGCCTCGACCGGATCGATCCGGAAGGAATGGGGCGCTTCTGCGCGGCGCTGAAGGACATGGGTGTCGGCGTGTTCATCACCGAGCTTGATGCCTCCTGCCAGTTCCTGAACCGCGACAAAGGCTTTTCGCCGACGTCATACGCGGATATTTTCGGTGATGTGATCACTGTGGCGGCCGAGCGTGGCGACTTGAAAGGCGTGACAGTATGGGGCATGTCGGAAAAATACGGCGAGCGCATTGAGAACGAAGCCGCTCCCGACGCAGCCTGCGCAAAGCGCGTTAATCTTTATGACGACAACAATGCGCCGAGAAGTGCGGTTAATGGCATCAGGCGGGCAATAGAGGCGATGTGATGGGCAAGACAACGGAGACGTCGACAGATTCATGAGAAAAGCCGTTATTTACGTGGAAAAATTTTTGCCTGCCAGCCAGGCATTTGTTCTCAATCAGGCGGTAGCATTTCGTTCTTTCGAAGCTGAAATTCTTGCCGGCACGCGAATTCCGTCCGCCCACACCAAAAAATCCACTATCCCGGTTCATGACATCCGTCGGTCTCCCGTTGCGCGGGCCGGCGAACTGCTTCTGAAAATTCCGCAGATCGGCCTTCCCTTTCTCTTTCCGGCGATCGGCCAGGCCGATCTCGTTCACGCCCATTTCGGCAAGAACGGTTATGTCATCGGCCCCCTGGCGCGCGCCGCCGGCAAGCCGCTGGTCACGACATTCCACGGGTTCGACGCCACCTATGGCGGTGACCCGAAAAAGCCGGGCGGCTTCAATCAGGTGCGCTTTTTTGCCAAGGGCCGGAGCGAGATGGCTGGCTGGAACAGCTGGAATATCGCCGTTTCCGATTTCATCCGCGATCGGCTGCTGGCGCTCGGCTTTCGCGCCGACCGCGTCTATCGCCATCATATCGGCATCGATCTCGATCTGTTCAAAATGGAGCCACGTCCACGAAAAAAAGGGCTGGTGGTTTCCATTGCCCGCTTCGTCGACTATAAGGGCCACCGCTTCATGATCGACGCGCTGGCACGCGTGGCGGCCGCCGGCACTCCGGTCGAATTCGTCATGGTCGGCCAGGGTCCTTTGAAGGAGGAAATCGAAGCACTGGCGCGTCGTTCCTTGCCAAGCGTCACGATCCATGAAAATCTGTCGCAGACTGAGATAAGGGATCTGCTCGCCAGTGCGGAGCTTTATCTCCATGGAAGCGTGACCCTCGATAATGGTCACGCTGAAGCTTTCGGCCTGGCCAATCTCGAGGCCGAAGCCGTGGGAACTCCGGTCGTCGCATTTCGCTCGGGAGGCGTGGGCGAAGCGATCGAAGAGGGGAAAACTGGTTATCTCGTGGAGGAGCGGGATGTCGCAGGAATGGCCGAAGCAGTCGGAAGGCTGCTCAATGACCAGGCCCTGTGGACAGCCTTTAGCGCGCGGGCACCGCTTCTGGTGGCCGAGCGCTTTGACTTACGTCGTCAGACGGGGATGCTCGAGGACTATTACAGTTCCGTGCTAGACGAATTTTCCAGCCGGGGTCGGACTTGATGGTGCAGACAGGAAAAAAGCCGAAGTGGGGACTGAACGTATTTCGGCCGCTGCGGAACGGAATTGTGAAGGCCAAATGGCTCTACTATACGAAGTTCTGGGGAATGGACATCGATCCGACGGCCAGCTTTTCCCTGAGCGTGCGGTTCGACAAGACCAATCCGAAGGGATTGCATATCGGCGCGGAAACCTATGTCGCCTTTGAGGCGGCGATCCTGACCCACGACCTCACGCGCGGGCTCTATCTTCACACGAGAATCGGCAGACGCTGCTTCATCGGCGCCCGCAGCATCATTTTGCCCGGTGTTGAAATCGGCGACGAATGCGTCATCGGCTCGGGCTCGGTGGTGACCAAGAGTGTTCCACCGCGCTCGCTGGTCGCGGGCAATCCGGCAAAGATAATCCGCAGCGATATCGAGATCATTTCGCGTTACGGGCGCATGGCACGCGAAGACGAGACGGTCTCGATCGTCAAGCACTTGCCGACTGGAGAAGCACGATGAAGATGTTTGCCTACCGCGGGAAACACGAGAATTTCGGCGATGAACTCAACCATTGGCTCTGGGAGCGTCTGCTACCCGGCTTCTTCGACGATGACGAAGGCCAGCTCTTTCTCGGCATCGGTTCGATCCTCTACGACAATTTCGATCCGAACATGCAGAAGATTGTCTTCGGCTCGGGTTATGGCGGCTACACCAACCCGCCGAAAGTCGATCGCAACTGGACATTCTATTTCGTCCGCGGAAAGAAGACCGCCGAGATTCTCGGCATCGATTCGAGCTACGCCATCGGCGATTCGGGCATCCTCACGCGGAGCTGCTGGGATGCAAAAAGCATCGAGAAGCGTTATCCCGTCTCGTTCATGCCGCATTATGAAAGCGCCATGTACGGCAGCTGGGATAAGGTTTGCGATCTCGCCGGTATCCACTATATCGATCCGCGCTGGTCGGTGGAAAAAGTTCTGACCGAAATCAGCGCATCACATAAAGTCGTCTCGGAAGCGATGCATGGCTGCATTATATCAGACGCGCTTCGCGTTCCTTGGCGGGCGATTCGCCCGATCGCTCCAGGGAACAGAGCCAAGTGGTACGACTGGGCGAGTGCACTTGATCTGGAGATCGATTTCGACCCGATCGGCCCGTCGAACCTCGTCGAAGCCGGAGCCTCGCTGGTTCGGAAAAATACCTACCTATTGAAGAACGTAACATTCCGTCACCGCCGGATCCGCCAGCTGACCGGAAATTATGTCTTCGGATCGACCGTCAAGACATTGCAGCGAGTGGCAGAGAAGCCGGGCCAGCTCAGCACAGACGAGTCTATTGTAAGAGCACACGAGAGAATGCTGGTCGAGCTGAACCGGCTGAAGCAAGATTTTTCCAAGAAAGCGGCAAGCGCCCTTTAAGGTCGCAATCGCTTTCGTGACGAGGCAATTAAAGCATGATGCTTTCTAACTTCATGAATACCCTCTGCGCCGGCAAGGAGCAGAAGCACCTTCGATGCGCATGCGGCCCGCTCAAATGGTCAATGTCCGCGACCTCGGGAGCCGTTCGCCCATGAGCAGTGTGACCGACCGACTGATCCAGGGCAGCATGTGGCTGAGCCTGTCCCGCGCCATCGTCAACGGGCTTTCGGCACTCAGCACCTTTGTCCTCGCCTGGTATCTCGTACCGGCTGACTTTGGTCTCGTCGCTATTGCAACGACGATTCAAGTCATCTTGAGTTCGGTCACTGAGCTTTCGCTCAATCAGGCGCTCATCCGCCACGAGTCTCCGAGCGAAACCCATTTCAGCGCGGTTTGGACACTGAGCGTGACAAGAAGCGCCATATTGGCGCTGCTCTTTGCCGCCGCGTCTTATCCGATCGCCGAGTTTTATAATGAACCTCGTTTGACGAGCGTGATGCTTGCCTTGAGTTTCAGCCTGCTCCTGAGCGGCCTCGCCAACCCACGCCGCGTCATGCTCCAGCGCGATCTGATCTTCTGGCAGGAGTTCGTGCTGAACGTCTCGCAAAAGCTGGTCGGTTTCGTCGTGACGGTGGCAATTGCCGCCATCTACCAGAGCTATTGGGCTCTCGTCATCGGCACCCTTGCCTATCAGGTGACCAATATCATCGTGTCCTACACCGTCTTGCCGTTCTGGCCGCGCATAACCTTCCGCCATGCCCGCGAATTGTTTTCCTTCTCGGTCTGGCTGACGGCCGGACAGATCGTCAACACGCTGAACTGGCGCATCGAGTATCTGCTGATCGGTAAGATGCTGGGCGCCACACAGCTTGGTCACTATACGGTCGGCAACACTCTTTCGACGCTGCCGACGCGCGAGGCTACCGCGCCGTTGAACCAGACGATTTATCCGGGCTTTTCGAAGGTCCGGAACGACCCGGTCCGGCTTGTCGCAGCCTATCAGCGCGCACAGGCCCTGTTGGCTGCGGTGGCGCTTCCGGCCGGAATCGGCATGGCTGTTGTGGCTGACCCGATGATGCGGCTTGCCTTGGGAGAGAAGTGGGCTCCTGCGATCTTCATCGTGCAGGCACTTGCATCGGTCTTCGCCCTGCAGACCCTTGGCTCGCTCGTCCAGCCGCTGGGCATGGCGAAGGGCCATACCAAGATGCTGTTTATCCGCGACACGCAAATGCTGGTGGTTCGCATTCCCATCATCATCGCCGGTCTCATGATGGCCGGGCTTCCGGGCGTCGTTTATGCGCGCGTGCTGACGGGTCTGATTTCCACCGTTGTCAACATGCTTCTCGTCAAGCGCTTAATCAATCTGCCGTTCTTCCAGCAGCTCGCGGCAAACTTCCGCGCGCTTGCCAGCGTCGCCCTGATGGCCGCCGGCATCTGGGGATTGTCGCATTTCATGAGCGCTCCCGTCGACAAGCTGGCCTTGGCCCTTCACCTGGCCATTCTGGTCATCACGGGCGGTATTCTCTATGTCGGTTCCAGCTTTGTCCTGTGGCTCGCAATGAACAAGCCAAATGGCCCGGAAACCGAAGTTCAGCGTATCTTTGCCAAGTTCCTGTCAAAAGCCAAACGTATTGCCGTTCCCAAGTCGGCTTAAAGCTAAAACGAACATTAACAAGTGAGGCAGAATGACCAGCCTATCCAGATCTGAGCTGATCGCAAAACTCAATGGCATGATCCATGATTGCCTGAAGGACTATGTCTCGCGCGACGAACCGCTCGCGATTCTCGACTTCCCCGACATCCGCAATTGCGGCGACTCGGCGATCTGGCTGGGTGAGATGGCCTATCTCAAGGATCGCTTCGGCAAGCGCCCGGACTATGTTTCCAGGCTGTACGATTTCTCAGCCGAAGAGCTGAAACGGCGAGTTCCCACAGGCCCGATCTTCATTCACGGCGGCGGCAATTTCGGCGATATCTGGGTTGCCCACCAGGATTTCCGCGAAGCGATCATGGAGCGTTTCCCCGATCGGCAGATCATCCAGTTCCCGCAGTCGATCCACTATAGTTCGCCTGAGCGCATCGAGCAGTCCAAACGGGCAATCGGTCGCCACAAGAATTTCGTGCTGCTCGTGCGAGACGAAGAATCGAAGGAATTTTCCGAAAAACACTTCGACTGCACCGTACGGCTATGCCCGGATATGGCCTTTGCCATCGGCCCACTTCCGGACAGGGCCACCCAGATTCCCGTTCTCGCCATGTTGAGAGAGGACGCAGAACGGGTCGGCGGCACCGATCGCAACATTCCTTCCGAAATTCCTGTGGAAGACTGGATCACGGAGTCGAAACGGAAGGTAGATATCGCCAAGAAGCTGGGGGTGGCGTCGGCCTATCTCGCATTGAAGCCAAGCGAAGTTGCATTGCGGAGGCTGGACGCCGCAGCGCACAACCGTTTCGAGCGCGGCATCAGTCAGATCTCGCGTGCTCGCGCAATCGTCACCGATCGTCTGCACGTCCATATTTGCTCGTTGCTGCTCGGCCGCCCACACGCCGTGCTGGACAACAGCTACGGAAAAATTCGCCGCTTCATGAATGCTTTCTCCGGCGGAACGGATCTTTCATACAAGGCAACCTCGCTCGACGACGGGATCGAATGGGCGCGTCACCAGGCGGCGATGGACCATGCCGGTCGAAAAGAAGCCATGAGCTTGCGGGCGTAGGGAGAATTCGATGCCACTCGTCACCTTCATTATACCGGTCCGGCATCAGGACAATGCCCGCGATTGGAGCAGGCTGAAGGCAAATCTCACCCAGACCGTGGCCTCCATTTCCAACCAGACCAATGGGGACTGGCGCGGAATCATCGTGGCGAACGAAGGGGCCGATCTGCCTGATCTGCCGGAAAAATTTTCCGCCTTGCGCGTGACTTTTCCGCCAAACGACCTGCATGAGCTTGGAAAAGGCAGCAAGGAAGACTTCCTCGATGCCTTCCGGGCTGACAAAGGCCGGCGTGTTTTGAGCGGCATGTTGAACGCCGCCGACAGCCGCTTCTTCATGATTGTCGACGATGACGATTTCGTCAGTTCTCGAATCGTGCAACATGCATCCGAAAATCGGGACGCCAACGGGTGGACGATCGACCATGGTTACATATGGGACGATGGCGGCAATTTCCTGTTCGGCCATGATGACTTCAGCCATCTCTGCGGCACATCCTTGATCGTTCGTGCCGATCTCTACGATCTGCCGAACCGATTTGAGGATGCTTCGCTTGACTGGATCAAGTCGATGCTTGGTAGCCATGTCCGTATCGCGAAAATTCTGGCGCAACGCGGAGCGCCGCTTGCGAAACTTCCCTTTCGCGGGGCGGTCTATCGGGTTGCCCATGGCGGATCGCACAGTCAGGCACCAAGCCTGCTGCGACAGTATTTCCTGAACCGCGGCGTGCTCACCAAACCGCGGCGCTGGTTGCGTAATCTTCGTAAGCTGAGGGTGCTCGGCGAAACTCATAGGCGCGAATTCTTCGGCAAGACGCGGTCGAATCCAGCCTAAAACCCTTTCACCCGAACATCGCACAGGCAGTCAAAATATGAGGCTTTTCTCTTTCGACTTCACCAAGAGGGTTGGTAACTGATGTCGGATCTATTCGTCAGCGTTATCTTTTCATCCTACAATGGCGCCAGCCGCCGGCTGCGCCACACTTTGGATTCCTTGGTGCGCCAGGAGCTTCCTCATGATCGATGGGAACTGATTGCTGTCGACAATAACAGCAATGACGACACGTTTGATCTTTTGAAATCCTATAGCGACAAGCTCCCGATCATCATCCTGCAACAGCACAAGCCCGGAAAGTCCGGCGCGCTGAACTTGGCTTTGGATCGGGTGAAGGGAGATCTTGTCGTCTTTACGGATGACGATATTCGCGCCGAACCGAATTGGCTGAAGGCGATCGTCGACTGCGCCACCGCCCATCCGGGCTATGGCGTCTTCGGGGGCCGAATCGTCCCTGATTGGGAAAAGGAGCCGACGGCCCGCTTTATCGAGTGGATTCCCATGGGATCCACCTTTGCGATCGTGAATGAAACGCAAAGCGGACCGTGCGACCCGACAAAGGTCTGGGGCCCCAATACGATCATTCGACGTGAGCTGCTTGGACCGAGCGTGCGCTACCGGGAAGATATCGGTCCTCTTCCAGGTAAGATATTTGCCATGGGCGAAGATGCGGAGATCATCATTCGTTTGGCGGCAAATGGCGCCAAATCCTATCGATGCGCCGAAGCCGTGGTTCATCACTGGATTCCGGCAGCAAGTGTCACCGAGGACTGGGTGCAAAAACGCGGCGAGCGGCTTGGTTATGGCATGCCGGCGCTCTTTCCCGACGAAGTGCCTGGAGGGGTAAGGCTAAGTGGAGTTCCGCTTCCGACCTGGATCGAAAGCGCGCAATGGGCATTGCGGGCAGCCACGCTTTATCTCTTGCCGCAATCAAAGAAGCGTTTCTGGGCTATCTGGAAATATTACTACATGCGGGGGTATCGTGCTGGAATTCGCCGATATGCGCCTCAGACGCTGGCGCGGTGATCGATTGTCCAGGAGGCGATGATTTGAAACTCTCGGTGCTCATCAATAATTTCAATTATGGTCGCTTCCTGCGCCCATGCATCGATAGCGTTCTGTCGCAGACCTACCCTGACTTCGAAGTGGTGGTGGTCGACGACGGATCGACCGACGATTCCCGTGAGATTCTTGCCTCCTACGGGGAACGGATTCTGACTATATTGAAGGAAAACGGTGGTCAGGCGTCGAGCTTCAATGCAGGCTTTGCGGCGGCAAGCGGCGATATCCTCTTTCTCCTGGATGCCGATGATGCGTTCTTGCCCGGTAAACTCGCACGGATTGCCGAGATCTACGATCGCAACGAGATCGACTGGTGTTTCGACCGGGTGACGACCGAGGAAAATGACCAGCCTCCTGCAGAGCTTCAAGTGACGCTGTTCGACAAGCGGCACGCGCTTCGCAATGGCGGCTTCCCTTCGCTTCCGGTTCCGACATCGGGCTTGAGCTTCCGCCGCAGCCTGCTGTCCCAGATATTGCCGATGTCCGTCGCGACCGACGTCGTTCTGAGCGACAATTATATTAAGTTTGCCGCAGCCTATCTCGGCCGCGGCGCCATCGTCGAAACACCGCTGACGTTTCAGCGCATTCATGCCTCAAACCGCTATACGGGCACAAGCAGGGCAAAGACGCTGCGCCCGCGGATCATGATCGCGACAGGGCTGGAACTGGCACGCCGCTACGACGGGCTGCAGGCGCTCGGCAAGAGCCTGGTGGCCGGCGGCATTGCCGAAACGACATCGCTGCTGAAGCTCCGGAGCGAAGCGCGCAACATGGTGGCGGGCGGTCCGTTCGGCGATGATGCCGCGACCGAATTGGCCTTGATGGCGGCGCGCAAGCGTTTGGGAAAGATGCTGCGGAGGGGACAGTCGTGAACCAGCAAGAAACTTTCCCGCATTCAGCAGCCGGTACCGACGTCGGCGCAGCGCCGTTGAAGATCGCCGTCGGCGTGCTGACCTATCGGCGTCTGGACGGGATCGCCAAGCTGCTTGACGTCATGACGCGCCAGATCAGGCACCCCGTCCGCCCCTATCATCTCACCATGGTGATCGTGGATAATGATGCGGCCGGCAGCGCCAAGGCAACGGTGGAGAGCTTCGGCCAGACAGGCGCCTACGACCTGATCTACGTCGTCGAGCAAAACCAGGGCATCCCCTTTGCCCGCAACCGCGCGCTGGATTCGGCACCTCCGGGCACAGACCTCTTCTGCTTTCTCGACGATGACGAATGGCCGGTCGACGGCTGGCTGGACGCTATGCTGGAGACTCGCCAGAAAAGCCGCGCCGATTGCGTCTACGGCCCCGTCCAGCCGGTCTATCCGGAAAACCCACCGGAATATTTCATCAAGGCCAGGGTATTCGAGCGCAAGAAGAACGTGGACGGCCAGCGTATCGGTTATGCGGCTTCGAATAACGTCATGTTCGACTATCCCCTGATCCGCTCGTGGAATCTTCGTTTTGAGGAGAAAATGCGCTTCACCGGCGGCACGGACTATCTTTTCTTCAATCAGGCCATCCGCCGCGGCATGCAGGTTTTCTGGGCTGACAAGGCCCTTGTCTATGACATCATTCCGGCAAACCGAATGACCTGGAAATGGGTGTTGCAAAGACAGTACCGGCTGGGCAATACCTTCGCAGTCAGCGAGGTTCTGCATGGCAACCTCAAGCGCCGGATTTATCGCGCCGCCTATGGCGCCACGAGAGTCGTGCTTGGACTGGTCATGCTGCCGGCGATCTTGATTTCACCCTACTGGGGTATGCGGGCTCTCACGCATATCCTGCGCGGCGCCGGCATGGTTAACGGGATTCTCGGACATGCCTATCAGGAATACAAGCCCAATGCCGCCCTCTGATATTGTTTGCGCAAACGCCCTTGGAGAATTTCTGGCCCTTACTATGTTTCAGCCAAAAGCATCATGCGTAACGGCGTCGATGAACTTCATGGATTCAACCAACCGGGCCAAGAATGGTAGACTTTCACTGAATTACTCTGACACAACTGCTGTTCGAACCGAACGGTTTTTCGCTCTTGTCGTCGGTCAAATATAGGGGATGCCTGTCTATGACTGAGAAAAAATTGAAGGTTCTCGCTGCCTCCTCGGGAGGCGGCCACTGGGAGCAGATGATGGCCATGCGGAGCGCTTTCGAGGGCTGCGATATCGTCTTTGCAACGACCATCCCAGGGCTGCTTGCCAAATACGACATTCGCGACGGCCTGGTCCTTCCCGATTGCAGCCGCGACTCGATTACCATGTCGATCCGGTGCTTTTTCAGCGCCTTCGCCATCGTTATCAAACACAAGCCCGACGTCGTCATCTCCACAGGTGCGGCGCCCGGCCTTTTTTGCCTGCTTGCCGGCAAACTGACGGGCAAGCGGACGATCTGGATCGATAGTGTCGCCAATGTCGAGAAGCTCTCCCTATCGGGAAAATTGGCTGGCCGTATCGCGTCGCTCTGGCTCACGCAATGGCAACATTTGTCGCGGCCGGATGGCCCCCACTACGCAGGAGCTGTCCTTTGATCCTTGTCACCGTCGGAACGCAGCTGCCGTTTGATCGCCTCGTCAAGGCAGTCGACACCTTCGCGAAAGAACTTTCCAAGCCGGTTCTGGCGCAAATCGGCAAGGGCACCTACACGCCACAGAATATGAAATGGATCAAGAATATCGAGCCCGCGGACTTCGATAGGGTCTTTTTCGATGCAAGCGTTATCGTCTCGCATGCGGGAATTGGCACGGTGCTGACCGCAAAACGTTTTGGAAAACCGATCATTCTCGTTCCCCGGCAGGCGTCGCTTGGCGAGCATCGAAACGATCATCAGCTTGCCACGGTAGGCCAGCTCGCCGGCCGACCGGGCATCTATGTCGCGCATACCGACGAGGATCTCAAAAACTATCTTCTCGACGATCTGGACAGCCCGTCTCACGAGGACCCGTCAGAGGTTGGACGGGCTTCGCTGGTCACCTACCTTAAAGGCTATCTGGCGACAGTCTGACCCCAAGCCCCCCCGCGGACCCTAGAGCATGTCTCGCAAAAGTGTGCCGCGGTTTTGCGATAAAGACATGCGTAAAAACAAAGACCTAAAGCGTGACAAGCGAATCTGAAAGATCGCGACACGCTTTATCGGCAAGGCAGGAATCTTCAGTCTTTGCAGTTGCCGCCGGCGATATGTTTGACAAGTTCCGGCACGATGATTTTGGAAGCAATGTCGGGCAGCGGATGGGCACCATCAGGAATCGCTGCGGCCAGATCCCCCGATGTCAGACGCTGCCAGTTGGGCCGGTGGTCGACAAACTCCAGACCTCGTTTCTGGGCCTCCGCCTCATGGGCCGAGATGTAGCTGCCGACAAAGGGGCGGATAAGGCCACGCAGTCCCGAAAACGGATTCATCGCCATGACGATGATCCGCGCGTGCGGCAGGCGCAGCCGAATCTGGTCGAGGATATCGCCGATATCCTTTCGGCTTTGCGCAAGCGACACAAACCGCTGCAATGCCGCATCGTTGGCGTAAAGCTCGATCAGCACGATATCCGGCTGCTCGGCAATAACGCGATCGATCTGGGTGAGAGCCCATAGCGACGTCTCGCCACTCTTTGCGACGCTCTCGACCGTCACCGGCCTTTGCAGGCAGGCTGCAAGCGCCGTCTCGAGAGACGATTGCCACCCCCCGCGGGCCGTCAAAGATGTTCCGAAGGCTACTATTTTCATCGGCGGGGAATTTTCGGCATAACCGCTTTCGGGCGCTGAGAGCATAACCAGACACGCCGAAAGCAGAAGCCATCCATAGACCGATCGTCTCTCAGTTGGCACCGTGCTCCAAAGCCGCAAACGTATCATGGAGAAACCATATCTCGGCGGAGCCCAGAGGTCACGCGTCCTTCCTTGAACCAAGCGGCAGCAGGATTACAAGTTTCTGAAGTCGACCACTCATGCCGGGTTTGACGCGGCTATGGCCTCATGCGGCCTCGCTGATCGGAAATGCCATATGTCAGGACCCTCGCAACGACGCGGTCCAAGCGCCATCACTCCTCACGAAATACGTGCTGCATCTGATCGGTCAGCGGCTTCGTCAGATAGGAGATGACGTTCCTGTCGGCGATCTTGATAAAGACTTCGGCCGGCATGCCGGGATAGAGCTTTATCGACTTCAGCTTCGCGATGCTTGCAGCCTCCGGCTTGACGCGAAGGGGATAATAGCTGATGCCCGTCCGCTCATCCTTGACGATATCAGGTGCAATCGAGGTGATCTCGCCGCGCACATCAGGCGTCGTGCGCTGATCAAAGGCGCTGAAACGCACATCGACGGACTGGCCGACGTGAACCTGGTCGATATCGCGAGTGGCGACTTTCGCCTGAACCGTCAGATCGTCATTTTCGGGAACGACGAGCATCAGCGTCTCACCAGGATTGACGACGCCATTGACCGTGTGAACAGAGAGTTCGTGAACGCGCCCACTGAGCGGCGCGGTAATGTCGAGACGGCGGAGTTGATCGACAGCGGTTCCGCGGCGCTCTTCATTCTCGGCGATCTTCGCCTCAACGTCGGTCAGTTCTTTCGCGATCTCCGAACGACGATCCTCGTCCAGCTGGATTGACTGGCGATCGATCTCGATTGCCTTGCCTTCGGCCTCCGCCTTTGCGGCGATTTCCTGGCCGCTGTTACCCTTGAGTTCGGCGCGGGCGCGCTTGAGCGCATTCAAACGCTGGAGCGTAACCAGCCCCTTCTTGTAGAGCGTATCGACGCCCTCGAGCTCCTGTTCGATCAGGCCTAGGGAATCATTGGTGGCGTCGATCTGAACGACCAAGCCCTTGATCTGCTCGGCCAGCTGATCCTTGCGCGACGCCAACTGGCTCTTCATGCCGATCAGCGCCGATCTGCGGCTATCGAACAACTTCGTCTCGCCGTCGAGCAGATCCCGCGCGGCGGTGCTGGATGTCAGATCACTGATGTTTTCCTCGACATCGAATGACTCGGCGTCGATCCGTTCGGCCTTCAGTCGGGCACGGCGCGCATAAAGCTGAGCGAGCGTGCTCTCGACGATCGAAAGCTGTGCTTTTGTCGTCGTGCCATCGAGCTGTATCAACACCTGTCCAGCCGTCACATGGTCATTTTCGGAAACCAGCAGTTTCGAGACGATACCACCGATCAGGTGCTGGACCTTCTTGACATCACCATTGACGACGACCACGCCTTCGCCGATGACGGCGCTCGAAAGTTCCGTCGTTGCTGCCCAACCGCCAATGCCGCAAACGAGAGCTAGCGACAACACGCCGACAATGGCGACATGACGATTGAGGGAACGTTTGGATTCGCTGATAATCTTGTTCAAAATTTTCCCTCCGGCCTATTCGGCCGCATTCATGCCGTCGACCACGACTTTGAGCTGAGCCACACGCTCGGCAATCGGTGTACGCGCTGCTTCAATCGGTGTGCGCGCTGCTTCCGGTCGGCTGACCCGTGCCAGAACTTCCTCCTTGGGACCGAATGCGATCATCCGGCCGTCCTGCATCATCAACACGAAGTCGCACACGGCCAGAACGCCGGATCGATGTGCGATGACAACGACGATGCCGCCGCGTGCGCGCACGCTCATGATCGCGGCACTCAGTGCCCGTTCGCCTTCTTCATCGAGATTGGAGTTCGGTTCGTCGAGCACGACGAGGAAGGGGTCCGCGTAAAGCGCTCTTGCCAGTGCGATACGCTGTCTCTGGCCGGCCGAAAGCGCTGCCCCCCTTCACCGATTTCGGTTTCGTAACCATTCGGCAGACGAAGAATGAGATCGTGAACACGCGCCGCCCTCGCCGCGGCAACCACGGTCTCAGGCGACATATCCTTCGCGAAACGGCAGATATTCTGCGCGACGGTCCCCGAGAACAGTTCGACGTCCTGCGGCAGATAACCAATGTGCCGGCCAAGCGCGTCACCATCCCACTGGTCGAGTGCTGCGCCATCGAGGCGGATGGATCCCCTGGCGGTCGGCCAGATGCCCATCATCGCCCGCGCCAAAGATGACTTGCCCGAGGCGCTGAAACCGATAACCCCAAGTGCGCTTCCTGCTCTCAGCCCGAAGCTGACATCGGAAATCACCAAGCGTTGGCCAGCCGGCGGCCCGCTTGCCAGTCCCTCCACCGTAACCTGCTTGGAAGGCGCCGCAAGCGCGAGGGGGGCTGGAATTTCCGGAATGGTTTTCAGCAGGTTCGCAAGCCGCCCCCAGCTTTGCTGGGCGGAAACGAACCCGCGCCAATTTCCGATCGCTGCTTCCACAGGAGCCAGCGCGCGAGATGTCAGAATGGAGCCCGCGATGATGATGCCTGAAGAGGCCTGTCCTTGAATGACCAGGATCGCGCCGGTCGCAAGCGTTCCCGATTGCAAGGCGATACGGAAAATCTTCGAAAGGGTCGCATATCCGTTGCCGACATCCGATGCTTGCCGGTTGATGCCCCGGTATTCCCCGTTCTTGCGTTCCCAGATTTCAGCCATGGTGCCCGCCATGCCCATTGCGTGAATGACCTCGGAATTGCGGATCGAGGTCTGCGCAAACGCATTTCGCATATTGGCGGCGTCGGACTGCCGTTTTGAAACCGTACGCGTTCCCTGGTTGGTCAAGAACGTCAAGATGGCCAGAACCAGAGATCCACCAATCGCGATATATCCGATCGCTGGATGAAACAGGAAGCAGATGACGATATAGAAGGGAAGCCAGGGCAGATCGAACATCGCCGTCGGGCCCATGCCGGACAGGAAGGTTCTGATCTGGTCGAAGTCGCGCAACGGCTGAAGCCCGTCCCCGCCGATTTTGACCTTCAACGGCGCCTTGATGAGCGCCCGGAACACACGTCCATTCATCATCTCGTCGAGCGCACCGGCAACACGCACGAGCATTCTGCTTCTGAGAACTTCGAACGCTCCCTGGAAGGCGTAAAGAGTTAACGCAAGTATTGCCAAGGCAGTCAGCGTCGGTATGCTTTTGCTTGGGATGACTCTGTCATACACCTCAAGCATAAAAAATGAACTTGTAAGATAAAGGATATTGATAAGCGCGCTAGCTATGCCAATGAAGATAAGCCCCCCTTTGCACTTCCGTAAAGCTTGGGATGGCTCGCTGACATCGGTTGCCGAACTCTGAAACACGAAATATTCCTCTCATACCGCATGGCACACAACCCCAAAAGGCGAGCGTGCACTGCAGCTACGGGTCCATCAAAACCCGATCAATGACATGACTGCCTTTGGACCCTCGGCACCGGTGCCAAATTCCGCTTGCAAGTCCACAGCCTATTATATGAATCCCACCGAAAAGTGACCAACAAAAAAACCAATTGATAGCGCGTGATTTCAGGGGTTCTACGTTAAAGCTACGCTAAATATACCGGCCTAAGCAAGTGAAAATCGCAAACCGCCCAATTACGGCTCAAAGCGATGACCGTGTCGCGCGCCATAAACACGATGCTTACTGTTGTATTAACTATAAATTTAAACTATAGTTCGCTCTGCTTATGAACGGCTGAAATATTTTTCCAGCGTTCCTTTAGTCCATTCCGATAGCCGGCAGCAATTCATGATCGAACGTTGAAGCCGGAAAACGTCAGTCGGACGATGACAACCGTCCGACGCTCTCTCAGCGTTGGCCTGCCTCAGATCAGCAGGTGCGCGGCTTGGCTGGAATGGAATGCATCGACATTGATGGACACACCGAGCGAGTCCGTGTCGATGTGCGAAGCGCCGTCAGAAATTTTGTACTGGAAGGTTTCGCTGACGTTGCCGCTGAGGCCGGCGAGTTTCGTCACGTCTACTGTATAGGTATAGTCGCCATCGCTCTCGAGATGGATGACCCCATATTTCCCGGTCAGCGTCAGGCCATGCTTATCTACTGCGCTGTCACCGAAGCGGCGGAGCAGCACGATTCCGTTAAGAGCATTGTCGTTATCAAGAAGATTGCCGTGATAAGCGCTGCCAGTATCGGTCGAAATCTTCAAGTTGTCATGGACTGCGACAATTTTCGGCGCGGCGACTGCAGGTACGGTCGCGACCGTCGTTTCCGTCGCAGGCGCCGGGGTGCTATGTTGCGGCGGCGCGGCCACTTCCGCAGGGTGATCGACCACCGGTTCAGCAGGCGCCTGCTCGTGGTTCGACGACGTACCACCATCCGTGCTGCCGGCGGCGCTGTCGACCTCGGCCTGTGCTTGCTCGAACGTCTTGTTCTCACCAACAAAGAACGTGTTTTGCGCGGCGATTGCGGCCGGCATCGTCAGCGTCAATACGTCGCTATCTATAATATTATCATGGAAGGAGCCCGACGCAGGCCGGTCGACCTTAAGTGCCGCGGAGGACAGATCGTCAAAAACGTTGTCATGAACATCGATATTCTCGCGAATATAGACGGGGTTGCCGGCGGCGCTGACCAGAACCCCATAAACCCCGCCATGGATATAATTTCCGCTGATGTCATAGTTTTTCGCATCGCCCTGATCGCCAAGGCCGATGCCATAGGACCAACTGTAGCCGCCATATCCCGAGATGTTGTTATCGTGGATGGCTATATTGGTGCCCGCCTGAGCACTCAAGCCGAAGCCGCCGCCGATGAGCGTGTTGCCCTCGACCAGGGCATCCTGAGCTCGGATCAGCACCAGGACACCTTTGGCGCTGTTGGTTTGCGTCTGCTCCAGATGATTGTCCTTGACGAGAATGTTGCTGCTGTCGTTGAGCTGAATGGCGTCTGCCGCGCTTCCCTGGGCGTTGGTGACGGTGTTGTTGATCAAGGTGACGCCGTTGACCTTCTCCATCCAAATCCCATCGGAATGGACACCGGTCAGCGTGCTGTTCTCGATGGTGATGTTCTGGCTGCTTTGGAAACTGACGGATCCGGGCTTTCCGGCAAGGCCCGTATTCGTCACCTCGACGTTCCGCACGACCCAGTTGGACACGTTCCCTGCATATATCGCGTTCGCCCCAGTATCGGCGATCTTGATATTCTCGATAACGATATTCGAGGCCTTGGAACCATGGATGCCATCATTGCTGCTGTGAATGACCGGTGCGTCGCCAAGACCGTAGCTGCCAATCGTGATCGGAGCCGTGACGCTTCCGGAGTATTTCAAATCGAATTGTTCATTGAACACGCTTCCGGCAGCAAGCAGCACGCTGTCGCCGGGGTTCAGCCTCAGTGACTCGACGGCGGACAATGTCGCGAAAGCCGAATTCTCCGTGGTTCCGCTATTGTGGTCGGATCCTGTCGCTGAATTCACGTAGTAGACGGTCATGCTCTGATCTCCCGGAGGTAATGGAAATCTTCTAAGCCCGCCTCTCTCTCCGTCAGCTAAAATGAAACACTAAAATTCTTTCTATCTGTCGATATTCTTGATCGCAGGGGGTACTTTCTTCGTCTTCAAGGTAATTTTTCATGGCGCCAAAGTTGTAACGCACAAAAGATATGTATTTTTACTAGAATGTCAGTTCGATAGCAGTCCATTTTGCGTAACCGGCGGATTGCTGTGATCATGCCGCCACAACTGCGAAGGTTCTCCCTCAGCGTATCCTACAATGGAAATGACAGTGATGAACTTAATATGATGTGAGATGGGTATCGAGACTACACGGCAAAATCATCAAAAGAGATTGGTAGCCCAATGTGATTATTTGACAATTTCATCGACATGGAAGTGAATATCTGTATTCCCATTGATTGCCTCAGAATAAAATTCCTTACATTCTGAAGAAATATATGCAGCCGTCCGTTACACTGCGTATTCACTTATTATTAATGCACTAAGCTGCCAGTGTTTCATCCTATTACCCCGATTGTAGGTGTGCCATTATTGCATATAAGGCGCTCTAATGTTCATATCATGTTAATCTCAGCCTTGACTCTGTGTATTAACATATCCTTAATCCTACCCGTCGCTAAGGTTAAAATTGGCCAGCGAAGATCAATTCAAGGAGAGACAACAATGGCTATTCACGCAACCGACGATACTGCAACATTTCTGGAAACCGACGTCATCTCGGGAAACTTGCTGAGCAACGATTCATCTGACAACGGCCACCTATTCCTTCGCGCATTCGACCAGCAGAGCGTTGGCGCCAAGCAGGGCAACAGCCAGGTTACTGAAATCCAGGGCGACTACGGCACCTTCTTCGTCAAACCGGACGGCAGCTACACCTATGTTCTGAGCGCTGCTGCGAAGGTCAACTTCACCAATGGTGAATTGCTCCAGGAAAAGGTCTCGTACAAGATCTCCGACGGCAGCGGTCATACCGATGTCGGCCTATTCACCCTGAATATTCAGGGCGTCACTCAGGTCAAGCCGATCGCTGTCGACGACCATTACAGCTTCAACGAAGGCAGCCCGATCGGCGGCAATGCGCTCGACAACGACATTCCCGGCGACAATGGACATCTCTTCCTCCGTCAGTTCGCCGGCACGAACGTCAACGGCAACCCGAGCGCAACCACCGACGTCGCCGGCACCTATGGTACGTTCCATGTCAAGGCCGACGGCTCATTCACCTATGATCTGGCAGCAGATATCGCACCGGGCGATCACGTCACAGAAACCATCCAGTATTATAAGATCTCCGACGGCCAAGGTCACACGGATGCCGGTATTTTGACGCTCAATATTACGGGCACGGATTTTGTCTCAGGCGCCACCGTCTGATCAATAGCCAATCAATCGACAACGCCCGCCGCCCGAGCGTCGCGGCGAGCGTTGAACAACGGACGTTGTGACCCCCGGAGCCTTCGGCAGAAAAACGCTGATGATTATTTGCTGCAGCGCTGCCGGAATCGCGCTGTCGCTCGGTCCCCAACGCCTGCCCAGGTTCGGTCGAAGATAGGGCGGAGTTGTGGGCTGATGACTTTAATGGTGACGTTGACCCTGCAACGGTCGCCAAGTTTCAGCATCGTCGTGAGATCGCTATCGAGCGCAGTCTTTGCCGCTGAAAGCGTTGCGTCAGTAAAATCGTTCCAGAAATAAAACCGGGTCAAAATCATCGACTCGTCGTGGGGCGCGAGAGCAACCGAACGCTTCATCATTCCGGCAATCGAAAGCGGCTCTTCCGCAATCACAGACTGGACGGCCGCGAGACGAAGCCAAAAATTGCTGTTCGTCGGCATGCACGAAACCGCATGCTGTAGAAAGTGACGGGCACCCGATGCGGCCGCAGCCCAGGCGTCGTAATCGACATCGATATTCTGCCGATCGAGTTGCGCCAAGACGAGAGTAACGCCAGGAGCCACGATGTCGGATCGGCAATAATGCCCGTCAACCATGGCGACGGTCCGCGCCGCGTATTTGGCGGTGACGTCATTCGCGACCGTGTCGCCACGCTCGATCCTTTCCGCGACGATCGAGATGCTGGCCGTTCTTATCGAAGCGTACAGCTCTCGACCGGCGAACATCGCAAAGGCGACGGCGACGACAACGAAAACAATCCTAGTAACCGAAACGAACTGACCGCGAAGCATCAGCTTTCAGTGTAGTATCGCGAGTACCGCTTATAATAATACTCGCTAGAGCCGAATGTGCGATAAAGCTTCATCTGCGACGGGTCGACCTTGGTCAATATCGCACCGACGCATTTCGCATAGAGCTCCGGCTCGGACAGCAGGGTGGACTGCACGACCTTACGCGATGTTTTCCCCCACTCGATAACGAAAACCACTGCATCGAGCTTGGAGTTGATGGCGCGCGCATCCACAACAGGCGCCAAAGGCGGCAGGTCGACAATAATGTAGTCGAAGCTTTGACGCGCCATTTCGAGAAGTTGATCCATGCCGCGTGAGGCGAGCAGCTCCGAGGAATGCGGGACACGATACCTTGCAACCGTCGGCAGAAATGCAAGCTTCGTTCTGGGATCGAGAAGGATCAGATCCTTGAGAGGACGGCCATCGACGATCGCCTCGAGCAAGCCGGCCTCGGCATGACGGCCGATTGCCCGGGTCGAACCGGGATTGCGCATGTCGCCGTCGATAAGCAGGCAACGGGCGCCCTGCATTGCCAGAAGCTTGGCAAAATTGATGGATGTCGTCGACTTCCCCTCTCCGGGCAGGCTCGACACCACGCCTATGACCTTGCAGCGCTGATCGGCCGCACTGAGGTCGATCGCGATCTTGGCACTCCGAAGCGTCTCGGCAAACGCTGAGAGCGGGTGCTCCTCGACATAGGTCGTGGTCTTGCTACCCCTGGCGATGCTTCGCGGATTGCTTGGATCGACGAGGGACGGATCATCGACGTTATCGTCAACCAGCGGCATGACGCCAAGCGACTCGACATCGAGTACTTCCTTGATGTCATCGCCGGTACGGAAGAACCGATCCCGGAATTCCCGGAAAGCGCCTATACCGCTTCCGACCGCACATCCGAGGAACATCGCAAAAGCGACGACGAGGGCTCTCTTCGGTGCACTCGGCTTCGTTGGGGTTTCCGCCATCGTGATGATGCGGGCAGCCGTAATCGGGAAGCTCTGCTGCTGAATTGCTTCTTGGTAGCGCGTCAGGAAGCTCTGATAGAGATTCTTGTAGGTATCGCGCGTGCGCTCGAGTTCGCGAACCTGCACCTGCGTTTCGCCGGCCGTCGCAGCAACGCCCGTCGCCTGCGTCACACTGTCACGCAAGGAATTTTCCCGCGACTTCGCGACCTGCAGCTCGCTTTGGTAGCTCTCGGCGATGCGGTTCAACTCATCGAACATGAGTCTCTTATATTCTTCCATCTCCGCACGAAGCCGAACCGCCTGGACGTGATCGGGACCGAGCCGCGCCTCAATTTCGGTTTCGAGCTTGGAAGCCTCCAGATATTTCTTGCGCAGCTCGTTCGAAATGGAGCTGTCGAGCACATCCGTGACGATCGCATCGGTCTGCTTGGCGTCGATGATCGATTTGACGCGCGCATATTTTGCCTCGGCCTTCGCCGTCTCGGCCTGGGCATTGATCAATTGCGTGTTTATCTCGGAAAGCTGCTGCTCGCTGATCAGCGTGCCGGATCCGGCCTCGACAAGCCCATGCTCGCTGCGGAATTTCTGAACCGCAAGGTCGGTGTCCAGCGCCTGCTGCCGGAGTTCCTCGATACGCTCCTGCAGCCATTGGCCGGCGCGGCGTGTCGCCTCATATTTCGAATTGAGTTTATCGACCAGATAGACGTCGGCAATGGCCGCTGCGATCTGACGAGCCATATCGGGTGACTGCGAGGTATAACTGACATCGAGAACGTAGGATTTGCCGACACGCTCGACATCGATATTGCCGGCCACGGTTTCCGCAGCGTACCGCCGCTGCATTTCGGGATCGGGCGCTACTGCCGCGTCATCGGCAAACCATGATCTGAAATTCACCAGGGATTTCAGCGTTGCGACTGAAAACAGCGAATTCCGCTGTGCATTGAACACCGGATCGTCGACCAGTTTCAGCTTATCGACGACGGCATAGGCGATCGTGTCGGACTTCAACAGCTCGACCTGGCTGAGGACAGTACCTTCGTCATCATCCATCTGGCCGAAAGCCGCCAACTGGTTGATCACCTGGTTGTCGCTGCGGTCGATCAGCACGCTTGTGTCGGCGGTGTAGACCGGCACCGAAGTCAGCACATATACAATGCCGAGAATAGCGAAGGCGAAAGCGCACGCCGCAACCATCCGCCACTGTCGGCGGGCAATCGCGATGAGCTTGTCGAAATCGATGAAGTCAGCTTCGTTTCCCGTATCGCGGGAGGGGTCGATACGTGGCGTAAGTTTATCTGGCGATAGCAATTTCGATCTCCAACTAAGGCGTCAAGCGCCAAGATCTACGGGCAATTCCAGCTATTGTATGACCGGTGTGCTCGGACTGGTCGATCCCGTCGGGTCGGTGGACGACTGCCCTCCCCCATTTACGGTGAGGAATATCCTTGTGGTCGTCGAGGTCGAGGACGAGTTATCTCCGTCACCGGCGTTCGAGACCAGCGAACCGGCAGTCGTCGGGGCGCCATCGAAGGGCGTGCCATCGTCCGATCCAGGACCTGTCTGCCCAATCGACCCCGTATTGCCGATGCCGGCTGCGGCAGACGCACTTCCACCCGGGCCGAGCGCTGCAGTTCCGCCTTCGGCGAGGACCTTCGCAAAGGCGGCGAGCAACGGCGCAAGGTTGGGATCGGCACTTGCCGCATCGGCAACAGCTTTTTCGATCGCCAGCTTGAACTGCGGGTCCGTCACTTGGCAGCTGTTTGCCGCCCGTCCGAGACCGGAGCCGATCGCCGCCATCTGTGCGGCATTGGCCTTCTTGGCCTGCTCGATCACCGGCGACAGAGCGTCGTTGCTGCTGCCGACCAGTGCGCGAACACGCGATGACAGAACCAACGGATCGGACATGTCGAGCAAAATCGCGGGATTAGCCGTGAAACCAGTAACATCGACCGAAGTCAGATTTGCCGGCCCCAGGCAAGCAGCCGCAAAGGCGCTCGACGTCATGCCGGCAAACATCGCGACGACAATTCCGCTATACGCAAGCTTACGATAAACACCTGACCTTGCCATAACATAGTCCTTCATCAAATCCGCTATAAGCCGCCGGCATTGATCACTCGCGATCGATGCCGGCTCGCCTATTTCAATCAATTTCCGAGATCCTCGACCGCGTTGCGGGTATCTTTCGCATCGTCGGCCACGCCGGAAACAGTGGACGATACCGAGTTTACGATGTCAAGGAACTTGACCAGTTCAACAGAGTCCGAATTGGAAATATAGATAATATCCTTGTCTTCCATCTTGAATTGCTGAACGGCAAACAAGGTTGCCGGATCGCGAAGATTCGCGCGGACGATCACCGGAACCGTCTCACCTGCAAATCTCGTCGTGTCCACGTGCATCGCCTGAACCGTTTTCTTTGGAACAAGGCGATAGAGCAGGACCTGAGCCGGATCGGCGCGGTCGTCACGCAGACCGCCCGCCTTGGCGATTGCCTCTCCAAGGGTCAGGTCGGACTCTTCGAAATCGAAGCGGCCGCTGGTGCCTGCGGCGCCGAGCATAAGATAGGTGCGGCGCTCATGGTCGATCGAGATCGTATCATCCGGCGCAACATAGATATTTTCCACCGGATTCTTCAGCAGCGTGCTGTAGGCGACGGTTGCAGTCTTGCCGCGGCGCTGCAGCGTCACATTCGTTTCGATATTGTTGGTCGTCAAACCGCCCGCTGCGGAAATAACGTCGAGAACGCGCTCACCGGCCGGGCTGATCTGGACGCGCTGGGGATTATTGACGTCGCCCAGCACAGCAACCTGGCTGGAGCGACTCGTCGTTGTCGTGATAACCACCTGCGGCTCGATCGCACGGCTCGCCAGACGATCCTCGACGTCCTGTTCCACCGTCTCTTTGAGGCGACCGGCAGCCGGAACCCGACCCGCATAGGGGATTGTGATCGTTCCGTTTCTATCGATGGTCTGCTCAGGCAGAGAGATGTAATTGCCGGGTCGGCTACCAGCATCGGACGGAATGAAGAGACCACCGGACTGAGCTTCGAAGATGGCGACCTGAACGACGTCACCGAAACCGAGTGGAATTTCAGGCGCTCCGCCTCGGCCGCCGCCAAACCCCTTGAACGAAGTCGGCTGAGGAGCGGTAAAATATGTCAGAACGTTCTTGCTGAGATCAATCAGAGCGTAGTCGATGCCGACACGACGCTCCTTCGTTGTCACTTTCACCGCCGCATCTCGATCAACGTCTTTGTGATCGGGACCGGATCTTGGCAACGAGGTGCAGCTTGCCAATATAGTCGTTAGCGCTACAACAATGGCGACGCGTGTACTACCGATACGAGAACAACCCATAGAATAACCTGTGTTGACGCCCCTGAAGCTACTGCCCCGCAATCTGACAAAATACAAGACAATCCCCGATCTATAATCACTGAAAGCCGATTAACATTCTCTAACTGTGGCAAGCTGGCAACGACCAGCACCTCAAGGAAGCGAAAACGGCCCAAGCCCGGCTCTTCTGGCGCCGACAATAATCTAAAGGCTAGACCCGCTATAAAATCTCTTGCGTTTCAGAGTCAACAGCGCGGTACCCGCGCAATTGGCATTTTCGAAAAACCTTCATAAAAAACATCCATTTAAAAGAACAAGCTCATATTGCCGCATCCGCCTCCCCATGGTTGCGCCCAAGGCTTATCGCCACAACCGCACTCAGGAAAGCGGAGAAAAATACGGCGAAACCCGGTATTTGCAGCGAGAAATCGACCGCCGCGTGAAGAGCGACCAAAACCGTCGCCGCCAGGCCGAGAAGAACATAATGCCTGAGGCGCCGCCTTTGAGCGAGCCCTTGCCAGAACACCCTGGCGAGGACAGAGAAGGCAAGGATCGCCGCAATCGGGAACAAGATCCCCAGCCCCAGAAATCCTTCGAGATAGAAATTGTGCGCTCGGTCAAAGATTCCGAAGATTCCGCAGGCCGGATCACGATAGGCAGAAAACACGGTCCGGAAAGTTCCGAGGCCGGTCCCGGTCAACCAATGATCCGAGATGGCGCGCCATATGCCCGGCAGGATGCAGAAACGATCATCATCCTCGAGCCGCCGCTCTTGTGCGCGCAAAATCGCCTGACCCGCAAACACCGTCAGCAGCACGACAACGAAAACGATTGCCGAGAGGAGCTTCAGCATGGAATGCCATCTTGGCGCCGGTCTCAAGTGACGCCTCGAGCCGTTCCAATTGATGACAAGCCACGGAAAATAGATGAGAGCGGCAACAAAGGTCGCAAATATCCCAGCGCGCGAGCGGGTTAACATCAGCGCGGTGAAACACGCGCACAAGAGCAGGACGTAGATCCACGATTTCAAGACAAGAGTGTTTCGGCCTGGCTCGCCGGGCGGGTGGTTTGAATAGGAACGGGCAATGTCTCTGACCAGGGTCAGCATCAGCAGCGTTCCAAGTCCAAGGAAGGTCGCGGCGGTGTTGCGGTTGACGAAGACCGCGGTGAGGCTGTCGAGGTAGGCGTGTTTCTCCACGACAATCAATATGTTGGGAAACAGCGAAAACTGCAGCAGGCCGAAAACAGCAATGCCGCCCGCAGAAAGCCCGAGGAGGGTCAACACTTTCCTCGCGCGCTGATCGGTATCGCATAACAGAAGCCCCGTCAGGAACGTAACGAACGGCAGCGCCACCGAGAGGATCGACGCCAGAGTGTCGGCCGGTTCGACCGAGATTGCCGCGTACTCGACACCTGCCAAGTCACGCGCAGCACTCCAGGCCGGATTTGCCAGCCAGTTGGAAGGCAGTTCGATGGTCTGGATGCACGTCCAGCCTGTCACCACGACGAGCATCAACAGAGCGCTGCTAAAAACCCATCTGCTTTGTCTTGGCTCTTCGACCAGCAGTGCCGAAATGGCACCGAGGGTAAACATGCCGATCGCGGCAAAGGCAAAGGGAAAGGGCGTGACGCTCCCGAACGGAATGAGCGTCAGTATAACGAGACCGATAAAGGCAAAGAGAAGAGCCTCTCGCAAGACCTGCCTGTTGATGAGGTTGGATAACATTCGATCTCTTCGCCAGCGAGCGGCAATGGCAGAATTACAACCAGAGAGGTTAATATACACGTACTAACATAGGTTGCATATCAAGGGCTTGCGTGTTAAAGTGTAACAGAATTTCACATCGTTTAAAATTGTCGCGAAAGACTTAAGCCAATCGAGACAAGCCCCGGCTATGCTCCGTCAAGCAGCAGGAACGGGACAGACGTTCTGCAGTCAATACTTGGCAGATCACTAAATCGCCATGCCATTGACTGAGACAAAAGGCAAGCCTGATCTCAATCGGTTGTCCTGAACGGGGATTTAACAGATGAAGAAAACATTCGTTACACTTCTGGCGCTGGCCTTTACAGCAGGGAATGCCTGTTCGGCATTTGCCGCCGGTCCCGCAGGTTTCGCCCGAGGTTTGAACGGCAATTCGGCGGTCAGCTATATCTCTGAAAAAGGCAAGATCATTCCGCCCTTCGCCCAGGTGTTGTTCTGTGCTCAGAACCCGGCCGAATGCCGAGACAACAACGGTCTTTCGGTCGTCGCGCTCACGGATGAGCAGATGCTGCAGTTGAAGAACGTGAACGGCACCGTCAATCGTACGATGATCGGCCGAAACGATTCCCGCACCGAATTGAACGGCGATGTCTGGAAGGTGAATGTCCGCAGCGGTGACTGCGAAGATTTCGCGCTCACCAAGCGCAGCCGGCTGATCGCGATGGGCTGGTCGTCGCGCGCTTTGCGAATCGCGACCGCATATACACCCTCCGGTGAAGGGCATGCCGTCCTGGTGGTCAGGACCGACAAGGGCGACCTCGTGCTCGACAACAGGCAAAGCAGCATCAAGAACTGGCGGGATACCGATCTGCGCTGGGACAAGATTCAATCGGGAACAGACCCCTATGTCTGGTACCGGCTGTGACAGCGGGCGCAGCAAAATAAACTGAACGCACCTTCTTAGAGATCGAAGTCGAGCCGCTCTGACGAACGGCTCGACTTGTCATATTGCCCACACAAACCTATGTTTTTTGCCATTGACGCGGCCGCCGACAGAAAGCTGCAGCGCCCAGGGTTCGATTTCCGGTGTGGGTATCAAGCGATCTTCGATATTGTCTTTTCGCCCAGATTAAGTATGACGGTCGCCATGCTGCGACGCAGCATGACGTTCTACTCTAATGATTTGAGGGAAATATGCGCATCACGATGATTGGATCAGGCTATGTCGGCCTCGTTTCAGGCGTTTGCTTTGCGGATTTCGGCCACGACGTCATCTGCGTCGACAAGGATCTGAGTAAGATCGAAGCCCTTCGCGACGGCCGCATTCCGATCTTCGAGCCGGGTCTCGAGCAATTGGTCGCCGAAAATACCAGCACTGGCCGCCTGTCGTTTTCGACGGATGTCGGCGAAAGCGTCCGTAGCGCCGATGTCGTGTTTATCGCGGTCGGTACACCATCGCGGCGCGGCGACGGCCACGCGGATCTTTCCTATGTCTACGCCGCTGCGCGCGAGATAGCTGCCTACGTGGAAGGCTTCACCGTTATCGTCACCAAGTCGACGGTGCCGGTCGGCACCGGCGACGAAGTCGAGCGCATCATGCGCGAAACCAACCCTGCGGCGGATGTCGCGGTCGTTTCCAATCCGGAGTTCCTGCGCGAAGGCGCGGCGATCGAAGATTTCAAGCGTCCCGACCGTATCGTCATCGGGCTGAATGACGATCGGGCGCGCGAAACCATGACCGAGGTCTATCGGCCGCTTTACCTCAACCAGGCACCCCTGGTCTTCACCACCCGCCGCACGTCGGAACTGATCAAATATGCGGCCAATGCATTCCTCGCGATGAAGATTACCTTCATCAACGAGATCGCTGATCTGTGCGAGCGGGTCGATGCAAACGTCCAGGACGTTTCGCGCGGCATCGGTCTCGATGGCCGTATCGGCGCCAAGTTCCTGCATGCCGGGCCGGGTTACGGCGGTTCGTGCTTCCCCAAGGATACGCTTGCCCTTGCCAAGACGGCGCAGGATTTCGACGCGCCGGTCCGTCTCATCGAGACGACGATTTCGATCAACGACAACCGCAAACGGGCGATGGGACGCAAGGTCATTTCGGCTGTCGGCGGTGATATTCGCGGCAAGAAGATTGCCATCTTAGGCCTGACCTTCAAGCCGAACACCGACGACATGCGCGACAGCCCGGCGATTGCCGTCATCCAGACCTTGCAGGACGCCGGCGCCCAGGTGGTCGGCTACGATCCTGAGGGCATGGAGAATGCCCGCAAGGTGATCGAGAACATCGAATATGCGAGCGGTCCCTATGAAGCGGCCGCTGGTGCGGATGCGCTCGTCATCGTCACCGAATGGAACCAGTTCCGCGCACTCGATTTCAATCGCCTGAAGCAGTCGATGCGCGCCCCAGTCTTGGTCGACCTGCGCAATATCTACCGCAGCGACGAGGTGCGCAAACACGGCTTTACCTATACGGGCATCGGCACCAATCTCTATCAGGAATCGACAACCGCCTGACAGGCTCTGATGAACCGGTAATTGTCCTGACGCCGCGGAGCAAAATCCCGCGGCGTTTGGTTTTTGGAGTACCGCGCCGAAACCCTGAACGGTCGGGTCACGCCTGCAGATCTAATTGAGGATCCCGACCCGCGTCCCTTTTATCGTCAGCACGGTCAGCCGGCCCGTCGCCGAAACTGCGGTGTCGATACCGATTCGCTGCGGGCCGAATGTCGGGATTCGCGCCGGGGTATGCCCATGGATCACGAGGACGGGAAGCTGCGGTCCTTCATCCAGGAAGGGCTGACGGATCCACATCAGATCGCTGTCCTTCTGCCTCTTGAGGTCGACGCCCGGTTTGATGCCGGCATGGACGAAGACCACCCTTCCCATCCGCAGCATGATCGGCAGCGATTCCAGGAATTCGATATGCCTCTCGGGGATCATGTGGCGAATGACGCGGGCAATCATTTCGCTTCCGGCCGCCGACTGCAGCAGATGCTCGATATCGATACCGTATGAATGCAACGTCTCCGTCCCGGCAAAACCCAGCCATTCAAGAATGCGCGCCGGTTTGCGATAAAGCTTCACCAGCTCCGCGTCGTGATTGCCGCACAGCGCGAAACGCTGAAATCCCGGCGGCGGGGTCTTGCTCAGGAACTCCAGCACCGCACTCGAATCAGGCCCGCGGTCGACATAATCGCCGAGCAAGACGATAAGTTTCGGCCCCGGAATGCGCGCGGCGTCCTCCTCGATGCGGCGATGCGCCTCGACAAGCTCGTTATAACATCCGTGAACATCGCTCATCGCGTAGACCGCAGCGAAGTCGCCTTCGGCAAACGTCAGCCGAGCGCGTCCTTTGCGGTTAGCGGCCAGTATCGGTATCTGTCGTCGCCACGGCCCGAGATAGTTAAACATGTAACCCATTTATGCGATCCGATAGCACACGAGGCTGTCGGATAAGCTCCATTCCTTACCCATCCCTGCACGGGATGAAGCTCAGTGTTCAAAAAGAAGTAGGCCTGATCACCGCCTCTTGGAAAGAGTAACCGGAACCGGTTGCGATATTACGATATAATCCGTCGCTATTTGCTGCGCCGGCTGAGCCGAGCTGGCGCCTCCATCACTGCCGGACCGTCTCCTCCGCACGGGACACCGCACCTTCGCGTCGAATCAATCCTTACATCGCCACCTTTGCAGATCGGCTTTCCGAGGCACTCGTTCCGCCGCTCACGCGACGCGCCTGCTAGAAACGCCAGTTGTAGTCGGTCATTTTAGAAGGCGTCACGGCTATTATTGCGACAGCATTTTGGTATGCGATGGTTAATTCAGCGTTAAATCAAATTACTGGTTCCGTAAGCGGCTGTGTCAATCACCGGCGCTCCAAGCGAGAGAACTTGTGGCAATCGGATTTCCACAGGCAATGCCTCCTGAAAAGCTGCAAAAATCAACTATAACGAGAGCCAACATAAAAAAATGAACGCTTAAGATTATCATGCTTGACGCTGCCGCGGCGCCGCATGATGATGGCGCATTGCAGCGTGAATGACATCCTTCACCAAATCTCAGATCAAAAACTGCGGGGTGCGAAGTGGAAACTGCGGTTGATTCGAAACTTATCGAGGCGATCACCTACGACGAAGACAGCCGGCATCTACGGGTCTATCTGACAAACGGTCAGAGGCGAGAATATGAAGGCGTCCCCAAGGGCGTCGTCGTCGGCTTGACGATGGCGGAATCCCCGGGAAATTTTTATATGACGGCAATCAGAGGCAAATATCCTCCCCGTCCCTAAGGATCTATCATTCCAGCCGAGATGCGGGACCGGCATTTACCGGCCCCGCAAATCAGCACCACCGAGTGGCGGCACATTCCATCAATAGCCACTGAAGAAATCGCGAACTGCATTGATCTCGAGCGGCGCAATCTCATGGCCGCCGGGATGCCATACCGTCCTGACATCAGCCCCGCGATCTTTCAGATGCTCCGACAGCGCCTCGGTCACGGGGACAGGAGCGATCGGATCCCGCTGGCCGGCCGTCACCAGCACCTTTCTCCCCGCAAGCGTTGCCTGGGCTTCAGGCTGAAACGGAATGAGCGGGTGCATCAGAACCACGGCATCGAAGATACCCTTCTCGATCAGCATATTGGCAAGAATGTTTGCGCCGTTCGAAAAACCCAGGCCGAGAATCTGGGAAGCCTGGTGCTCCTCAGCCAATGAACTAACATAGGTGGCCATCTTCTCCGTCGCTCGTGAAAGGTCGGCCATGTCGTAGACCCCCTCCCCGGTGCGCCGGAAGAACCGCGCCGCGCCATGTTCGGAAACGTCGCCGCGCGGCGAGAGAACCGTCGCTTGGGGCAACAGGCGCCGGCCGAGGTCGAAGAACTGGTTCTCGTCGCCACCGGTGCCGTGCAGCACCAGCAGAATGGGTTTATCAGGTGCACCGGCATGCAGCCGGTGCACATATCCAGCTTCGGTCATATCACCTCTCCTTACGCTTCGAGCGGCTGCAGGTGTTGCTCGAGCAGCGCGCGAAGATGAGCGTGCTGCGGCGGCAGCTTTAGAGCTTCGCCGAGGTGGGCCGTATCCTCATCGCGGTCAAAGCCCGGCTCATTGGTCGCGACCTCGAACAGCACGCCGCCCGGCGTGCGGAAATAGATCGCCCAGAAATAATCGCGGTCGATCACCGGGGTCACCTGATAGCCGGTGTCCATCAGCGCCTTGCGCACTTCGAGCTGCTTCTCGCGATTTTCGACGGCGAAGGCGACGTGGTGGACGGAACCGGCGCCGGGAAGCGCGCGGGCGATGTTCGGCATGGTCTCGAGATCGATGAGATGCGCGCCGTTGCCGTCAGGCTTGATCAGCCGCTTGACACCGTCCCGTTCCTCGACGACCTCGTAGCCCATGAACTTCAGGAGTTCGGCAGTGGCGCCCTCATCCCGCAGGCGCATGGCGACGGAATGGAAGCCGCGAATGGCGTGGTCTTCGCTGATGCCGGCATGTGTCCAGGCTTGACGGGTATCGTCCCTGACCTCGACGAGCGCAAAACCGTCACCGTCGGGGCCGGAAAAATTCAGGCGCTTCTCGCCGAAGCTTTCCTCGGCCTTCAGCCCGCCGATGTTCAACGTGCTGAAACGATCGCTCCAGAAGCCAAGCGAGCCTTGCGGAACGGAAAACACTGTCGTGCCGACCTCCCCTGTGCCCGGACGGCCCTGCGCCATCTTCGGGAATGGGAAATAGGTCATGACAGTGCCCGGCGCACCTGTCTCATCACCATAATAGAGATGATAGACGTCAGGCGCGTCGAAGTTCACTGTCTTCTTGACGCGGCGCAAGCCAAGCGCATTGGTGAAGAACTGGTTGTTGGTATGGGCGTCCTCCGCCATCGCCGTGACGTGGTGCAGACCCCTGATCTGATCGAGCATGTGAGACCCCTTTCTTGCCCGCAGCTCGCGGGCTTTCGATGAGGCTAAGATGCGCGCTCAGGCTCCCTGCGAACAGACCCGTAGAGCAAAACGCATTGTCTTCTTTTAGTGAACGAAGACTACCGCGCGTTCACAGTTCGGTGTCGTGGGGATCGACCGGCAATTGCCAGTCGATCGGCTCGCGTCCCCGCGATTGCAGGAAGCCATTCGCCTTCGAAAAATGCCCGCAGCCGAAAAACCCGCTATGAGCCGAAAGCGGCGAGGGATGCGGCGCCCTGAGCACGAGATGCCGCGTCGTATCCACGAAGGCGGCCTTGCGCTGGGCATAGGAGCCCCAGAGCATGAAGACGACGGATTCGCATTCGTCGTTGATCTTGCGGATGACGGCGTCGGTGAAGCGCTCCCACCCCTTGCCCTGATGGGCCGCCGCCTGCCCTTCCTCGACGGTCAACACGCTGTTCAGCAGCAGCACGCCCTGTCTTGCCCAATGTTCGAGGAAGCCGTGACGCGCCGGCGCTATGCCGAGATCCGTCTTCATCTCCTTGTAGATATTGACGAGGGAAGGCGGGATGCGCACGCCCGGCCGCACGCTGAAGCACAGCCCGTGGGCTTGCCCCTGCCCATGATAGGGGTCTTGGCCGAGAATGACGACCTTGACGTTGGAGATCGGCGTCAGGTCGAGGGCGCGGAAATATTCGCTGCCGCGGGGGAAAATCCGTTTACCGACCTGCTTTTGCGTCACAAGAAAGGATTTGAGTTGCTGCATATAGGGGCTCGAGAACTCCGCCGCCAAGGCGGCCTTCCAGCTCTCTTCGAGACTGACTGACGTATCGCTCATCCAGCAAACCCTTCGCATACGACGAAACAACGGACACACGGTTCTAACAAAATCGATCTACGCTGCAATGCCTGTCCGCTCGGCAATGGGTCTACGCCTTTGGGATAGGCGAGAGAAGATTGCGAGAGGCTGTGCGAGGCACGGTCGTCCGTGTTTAACTATATGACGTCTTCGGTATTTACGCCGGCAGGTGGCCTGAGTAGAACCTTGATCATAAACCGGGGACATGTCTTCAAATGAAATTCGGCACGAGCGGCCTTCGCGGACTTTCAGTGGATCTCAAGGGACGCGCCTCTGCGCTTTATGCGACGGCGTTCGGCAAATATCTGCTGCAGACCGGCAAGGCGCAGGTCGGCGATGCCATTCTGATCGGCCGCGATTTTCGCGATTCGAGCCCCGATATTTCGGGAAATTGTGCCGGCGCACTCGCCGCTCTCGGCTTCCGGGTATTCGACTGCGGCAATGTACCGACACCCGCCCTTGCCCTCTATGGTCTCAAGAGCAATGCTGCATGTCTGATGGTCACCGGTTCGCATATTCCGGCGGACCGCAACGGCATTAAGTTCTATCGCCCGGACGGCGAGATCGACAAGTCGGACGAGGCTGATATCACCGCATTGGCGGCCGAGATCGAACGAACAGGCGAGGCCGTTGCAGAGGCACCGGCCATAAACGAAGATCATGAGGCGATCTGCCGGCAGCTCTTTTTCCAACGCAATGCCGCGCTGCTGCCGCAAGGCGCGCTATCCGGTCTGAAGATCGGCGTCTACCAGCACAGCACCGTCGCCCGCGACCTTCTGGTTGACGTTCTCGCCCATTACGGCGCCGAGATCACCGCTCTCGGGCGTTCGGAGAGTTTCATTCCCGTCGACACCGAAGCCGTTTCCGAGGAGACGGTCACACTGATGAAGCACTGGGTGTCCGAGCATAAATGCGATGCGATCGTCTCGACCGATGGCGACGGTGACCGCCCGCTGGTCACCGACGAAACCGGCACGCCGTTGCGCGGCGACCTTCTCGGCCTTGTCGCAGCCAATTTTCTTGGCGCCAGCACGGTGGTGACACCGGTAACCTCCAATTCCGGCATTGAGGCGGCGGGTTCTTTCGCCGTCAGGCGCACCCGCGTCGGCTCGCCCTTCGTCATCGCAGGCATGGAAGAGGCCGTGGCGGCCGGCGGGGATCATGTCATGGGCTTTGAAGCCAATGGCGGGCTGCTGACTGCAACCCCTTTCGATATCAACGGCCAAAATGTGCGCGCCTTGCCGACGCGCGACTGTTTTATCCCGATGCTCGCGATCCTGTCGCTCGCCGCCGTTCGCCGGCAGCCGCTCTCGGCCATTGCCGCCTCCTATCACCTGCCCTTTGCCGCCGCCGATCGCCTGGAGAATTTTCCGGTGCAGACGAGCGCGGCGCTGATGGAGCATCTGCGCGCCTCCAATGAAAACCTTGCTGCCTTCCTGCAGCCGGTCGGCGAGGTGGCGACGAAATCCGACATCGACGGACTTCGCGTGACGCTGAAAGACGGCAGGATCATGCATTTCCGCCCCTCCGGCAATGCGCCGGAAATGCGCTGCTACGTCGAAGCCGGGAGCGAAACTGCAGCCCTGGATCTGCTGAAGACAGGGCTCACCCAAATAACGAACTGGGCAGACGCCCGCTAAACATGCCACGAACAAGATTTTTTCAAGGAACCCGCCTATGACGCAGAAAATCGTTCCCGTGATCATGGCCGGCGGCAAAGGCACGCGGCTCTGGCCGCTTTCCCGTGCCACCGCCCCGAAACAGTTCATCCAGTTCGTCGGCAACAAGACGCTGTTTCAGGAGACGCTCGAACGCGTTTCCAACCCGGAGCTCTATGAGGCTCCGATCGTCGTCACCAACGAGGAATTTCGCTTTCTGGTCGCCGAGCAGGCCCGTGCGCTGGCCGTCCCGCTCGCCGCGGTGCTGCTTGAACCAGTCGCCCGCAACACCGCCGCAGCGGTGGCCGCCGCCGCAACACTTGCCGCTGAGCTTTTCGGCAAGGGCACCATCATCCAGATGCTCGCCTCGGATCACGAAATCCTCGCCGACAACAGCTATTTCGATTGCATCCGCATCGCCCGCGATGCCGCAGCCGACGGCAAGCTCGTAACCTTCGGCATCAGCCCTACCGAGCCGGCGACCGGTTACGGCTATATCGAAATCGGCGATGCGCTCGAAAACGGCGCCCACAAGGTCAGCCGTTTTGTGGAAAAACCGACACTGGAAAAGGCCGAGCAGATGCTCGCCGACGGCGGCTTCTACTGGAACTCCGGCATCTTCATGTTCCCGGTTGCGGAACTTATTGCCGAACTGCAGGAATATGCCCCCGATGTGCTGAAGGCGGCAAGCAAGGCCGTTTCCAAGGCAAGCCGCGACCTCGACTTTACCCGTCTTGAGGCCGACCATTTTGCCAAGAGCCCCGATATCTCCATCGACTACGCGATCATGGAAAAAACCTCCAAGGCCGTGGTCGTCCCCTCGCCGTTCAAATGGTCGGACATGGGAAGCTGGGATGCTGTCTGGAAATCCGGCGTCCGCGACGACAACGGCAATGTCGCCGCCGCAAACACCACCGTCGTCAATACCCGCAACTCACTGGTCATGACCCATGGCGTGCATCTTGCCGTCCAGGGCATGGAGGATGTCGCCGTCATTGCCAGCGAGGACGCCGTCTATGTCGGACCACTCAAAGACAGCCAGAATGTCGGGCAATTGGTCAAGATGCTGGCCTCCTCTTCCGCGACGGCGAAATTCACCGAAACCCACCCGACCTCCTACCGGCCGTGGGGCGGCTACACCTCCATCTTCAATGGCGATCGCTTTCAGGTGAAGCGCATCTTTGTCACGCCGGGCAAGAAACTTTCGCTGCAAAAACACCATCATCGCTCCGAACACTGGGTCGTCGTCAAGGGAACCGCCGAGGTGACGGTCGGAGAGACCGTGCGGATGCTGCGCGAGAACGAGAGCGTCTATATTCCGCTTGGCGAAGTCCATCGCCTCGCCAACCCCGGCAAGATCCTTCTCGAACTGATCGAGGTGCAGACGGGCTCCTATCTCGGCGAGGACGACATTATCCGCATCGTCGACGAGTTCGGAAGAACGTAGCGTCGCAGCCAAACCGGTGGCGGCGTCCAAACAATTGGCCGCTTTTCCGGCACGACCGCCATCGCTGTTGAATTCGCTATCGGAATTCTCGTAGAATGGGCATACCGAAGACATGACTGGAGATATCTCCCTGATGCGCATCTTGCCCGCCCTCGCCGGATTTCTTTCAATCATGGTACCGGGAATGGCGTTTGCCGAAACCGCAAAGATGCGAACCGCAAGCGAGGCTGAAATTCGCGAACACCTGCCGGGCACGTCGGAACTGAAAGAAAGCAGCAACGGTTACGAATATCGCAAGGGCAACGCCAATGGCTATAAAATAACAAATGGCCAAGTCTGCGTCCGGTTTCCCAACAAGTCGACCGACTGCGTCAGCGTGAAGACCGACGGCGAGAAATTTCAGATGATCGACAAGAAAGGCGGCAGAACGAAATTTTGACTTTGCCCGGCAGGCTTATCTTGCCGGTGAGGTTTCGCCGCTTTTGTCGAGGACGAATTCGGCGATCAGGCCTGAATGGTTCGAGCCAAGACTGTCATCAAGACGTTTCAGCGATGTCAGATGAAGCGGCGCGCGCGCAAATATGTGATCGATGGCGATCCCGAGCAAGCCGGCGCCGACCGGCCATGTTTCCGGTTCCGGCACGATTGTTTTCAGCTTCTGGTCGCGCAGGAAACCCTGGATGCTCGGGGCGATCACCGAGGAGTTGAAATCACCCGACAGCACCAGAGGACCGTCGATCAATCCAAGCGTTTTGGCGAGATCTTCCAATTCAGCCATCTGGAAATCGTCGAAATAGGGTTTGGTGAGGTGCGCCGAAACCAGATTGATGGTTTCGCCGCCGAAGTCGACGCTCGATATAACCAGCCTGTTTTTCCGGAGACTGCCCATGCTTGCGACCTGTCGGCTGACGAACGGGCGTTTGGACAGCACCAGCGTATCGCACGTATCCTTCCCGCTTTCGCAACCGATGTGATAGGGATAGGCCTTGAACAATTGCTGCAGATGGAACGTCAGCGGCTTGGCTTCGAGCAAATTGACGACATCGGCATTCGAAGCGATCACCATATCGGTGATTGCAGTCGAGTTTTTCCAGTTGTCGATCGCGATATTGAACGACATCAGCCGAAAAAGTGGCGGCCTGTCCGTGCCTCCGTCGTCCTCAGAAAACTCGCGCAGCGTGATGACGCCGTGAAAGATGAGAAGAAGCGAGGCAAACAGAAGGACGAAGCCGTAGATCCGTCTCCTGACAGCCAGAATGATAAGGCTGGCGGCAACAAAGAGGACGCCGAAATGAACCTGAAAGCTGTAGAGGAAGGACAGCAGCCAGAAGTTCGTGACAAAGCGTAGAGACACGATCGCGATCGCAACGGTCAGAAACGCACAGAGAATCCAATAAATTATCTCTCTCATCGATCCTGACCTGCTTGCAGCCGACCGGCCGGCCATAACACGCAGGCCAACATGTTGCAATGCAGCATAACAGCCGATGGCCGCGGCTGACCTCAGATGATATCGACGACCTCTCCGTCATTCGGCGGGGCAGCCGGCGAATACGCCGACGACCGCAGCGAGGGCGGCCGCCGCCTTCTCTTTCAAAGAACTATCGACTCGGCCTCTTCTTATCCTGTAAGGGGTCACGTGATAGGGAATCGGCTTTTTGCCGTCGGCAGTGAGCCGAGAGAAGGTGGGAATGCGCTACTTCATTACCGGGACCGCCGGCTTTATCGGTTTTCATCTGGCCAGGCGTCTGCTGCAGGAAGGGCATGAAGTCACAGGCTTCGACGGCCTTACTCCCTATTACAATGTCAAGCTCAAGGAGATGCGTCATGCGGCACTCTCCCAATTTCCGACCTTCACACCCGTCATATCAATGCTCGAGGATCGGCCAGCTCTGGAAGCGGCTGTTCTGGCGGCCAAGCCCGACATCCTGATCCACCTCGCCGCACAGGCCGGCGTGCGCTATAGCCTTGAGAATCCTGAGGCCTATCTTCGTTCGAACGTCGAAGGCTCGTGGAACATCATGGAAATCGCGCGGCGCGTCGAAATTCGTCACCTGATGCTGGCCTCGACATCATCGATCTATGGCGCCAATGCGACCGTCCCCTTTCATGAGACCGATCGCGCCGACGAACCGCTGACCATTTATGCCGCGACGAAGAAATCGATGGAGTTGATGGCGCATAGTTATGCGCATCTGCACAAGATTCCGACCACGGCCTTTCGCTTCTTCACCGTTTATGGCCCGTGGGGTCGGCCCGACATGGCCCTGTTCAAATTCACCAAGAACATGCTCGAAGACCAGCCGATCGAGATCTATGGCGAAGGCAACATGAGCCGTGATTTCACCTATATCGACGATCTCATTGAAGCGATCGCCAGGCTGTCGGCAATCGCCCCTGGCGAGGAAAACCGTCTCGACAACGTGGCTGTCGAAACGCTTTCGCGCCAGGCGCCCTTTCGGGTCGTCAATATTGGCGGCGGCCAGCCGGTCAGCCTGATGGATTTCGTCGAAACGGTCGAGAAAGCGCTCGGCCGTCCTGCCATGCGCAAGATGCTGGCGATGCAGAAGGGTGACGTGCCGCGCACCTTCGCAGCCCCCGATCTGCTCGTCGCGCTGACAGGTTACAAGCCGGATACGACGTTGGAAGTCGGCGTCAAGGCCTTCGTCGAGTGGTATCTCGACGTCCGCGGCGAACTCGACGCCTAACCTATTTGCCGGACTGTTTCCGGTCGGTCCAGAATGTCAGCGGAGAAACGTCACCGCGTGCACGGCATTGACCGCCTTCGAGAACACATAGTCGACGACCACGGTCAGGCTCTGCGAATAGGCCTTGAGCTGGTAGTTCTCACCCTCGACTTCAGCCGGGCTGCGCAGGACGAAAGGAACCGCCGGGCGCACGAAACCGGCCCGTGTCGTCAAAGGAATTTCGGGCGAATGGCCGATGGCGGAGGTGTACATCAGGTCGCGGGCAAGGCTGGCGGGACCGATGGCGAGCGCCGGCCCGGCAGCGCCGGTGATGGTCAGAGTCAAAGCCATGGCGGCGAGAATTTTGTGCATGTCGAAGTCCCCGTTTGCGGATCGGCGGGCTTCGCTTCGCCCGTCTCCAAACGATCGACGCGTCTGTCCACGCTTCGGTCGCTTTCATGAGACCACTCTACACATCAGTATTTGCAGGGCTTTTAAGCAGGTCAGTCAAATTTTACGAAATTTGATTTTCTTTGGAAGGCCTCAGCACTCACCAGGAAAATAGGTTCGCCGACCCGCAGGGCTGGGAAAGCGACGTCGGTGCAATATACCAATGATTTGAACGCTGATCGCAATCTAAAGAACGCGATCCAGCCTCTTGTTGATATGCAGGTTCGGCATCAACCCCGCACTTTGCGCAGCATGATAGGATTCACGCGCCGCATCGAACGAGATCGACCACATGATGGCGCTCAAGAGGAGCGCAATAATATAAATTTGGATACGCATCTCATCGGCGATACTGAAAGAGCAAGGCAGATTTGTGTCAGAAAATGATCGTAGAAATAGTAAAAAACGCCGGCCTTTTTTGTCCCGCAATGAGTGGCGCCAGACACATTAGTGTCGCGAAAATTAGCGATAGCGCATCGCTACCTGTTAGCAGCCAACCCCCAGGCTTGGTTTCTCTTTCCCACCCTGAGAACCCTGAGAGGTCCGTTCGCCACGGGCCTCTTTGCCTTTTCCTGCCGATGTTTCCCGCGGGTAACTGAATCACCTGATGCGCAGAGCTGACATCAATCTCGGCTAAACGCCTGTTCATGCCAGCGATAGATCTCGGGTCGAATTCCTTCTTCAGGAATATATCAATCGATTGACTTATTATCCGTTCGGAGTTATAAAACCATCATGAACCAGGAACGCGACGCCCGAACCCCGCCAGCATCCGCCCGCGCCGAGATCGCGCGTCAGAAGATGCTTTCCGCCGCCCTCGACGTCTTTGGCCGCTACGGCTTCGACGGCGCCTCGACACGTCAGCTGACCGAGGCCGCCGGCGTCAACCTGCAGGCGATCCCCTATTATTTCGGCAGCAAGGAAGGTCTTTACATCGCCACGGCCGAGTATCTGATGGCCCGCATCGATACGCATGTCGGTGACATGAGGGCGCGCATCGGCACATATCTCATGACGCTCGATGCCGCTGGCGAACCGCTCGGAGAAACCGAGGCTCGTCGCTTCCTGACAGACATTCTCCAGACCATGGTGACGCTTTTCGTCGGCAAGGAATCCGAATCCTGGGCGCGCTTCCTGATCCGCGAGCAGATGGAGCCAACCGAAGCCTTCGCAAGGGTTTATCAGGGCATCATGCGGCCGATGATCGAGATGGGCCGGCGGCTGATCGGCGTCATCCTGCGTGAAGATCCCGCCTCGGAACATGTGCGCCTGCGCACCTTCACCCTTCTCGGCAGCATCCTCGTCTTTCGCGTCACCCATGCCGCCGTGCTTGCCCAGATGGAATGGGACGCCGTCGGCCCGGAACAGGTGGAAATCTTGCGCGGCCTCGCCGCTGAACTGGTCGATGTGCTCGGCCCGTCCAAGGCAGGTGCGGCATGAAACGCATCCTCGCCCTCCTTCTCCTCGTTGCGGCGGGTGCCGCCGCCTGGTGGTACGGCCTGCCCGAAAAGCTCGGCTGGCTGCCCGAGGCCCACCGCGAATTTGTCCTTTACGGCAATGTCGATATCCGCCAGGTCTCGCTCGGCTTCCGTGTCAGCGGCCGCCTTTCTGAACTTCACGTCGACGAGGGCGATGTCGTCAAGAGCGGAACGGTTCTGGCCGAACTCGATGCCGCACCCTATGAATTCGCCGTCCGCTCCGGCGAAGCCACCGCCGCAGCTCTTCGCGCAACGCTCGACAAGCTGAAGGCCGGCCCGCGCCCGACAGAGATCGCCCAGGCGCGCGCCGCCTATGATGAAAGCCTGGCGGATCTCGAAAATGCCAACCTCGCCTATGACCGCGCCCGCCAGCTTCGCCCGCAGGGCACGATTTCCGAGGCGAGCCTTGACCAGGCGACCGCCGCAAGGGCCATGGCCGCCGCCCGCTCCGATTCCGCCAGCGAGGCGCTGAAGCTGCTGCAGGAAGGCTCGCGCGTCGAGGATATCGCCGCCGCCGACGCGCAGGTGAAGGCTGCCGAGGCGAGCCTTGCCTCGGCCCGCACCTCGCTTGCAGATACCGAGCTTCGCGCCCCGAACGACGGCGTCATCCTCTCACGTGTGCGGGAAAATGGTGCGATCGTCTCGCCGGCGGATACCGTCTTCGTATTGTCCCTGACCGAGCCCGTCTGGGTGCGCAGCTATGTCGCCGAACCCGATCTCGGCCGCCTCCACCCCGGCATGAAGGTTTCCGTCGCCTCCGATACGGCGCCCGACAAACCCTATGAAGGCACGATCGGCTTTATCTCGCCGGTCGCCGAATTCACCCCGAAATCGGTGGAGACGCCGGAACTCAGGACCGATCTCGTCTATCGCCTGAGGATCGTCATCGACCAGCCCGGCCCGGATCTGCGCCAGGGCATGCCGGTCACCGTGCGGCTTCCGCCGCCTGCGGCGGGTGGACAATGACCGCCGAACCCGGCCGGGACGACAAGCCGCTCGTCCGGATCGACGGCGTCACTAAGCGCTTCGGCGATGCGCCCCCTGCTCTCGACGCCGTCTCCGGCGCGATCGGCGGCGGTGCGATCACCGGCCTCGTCGGTCCCGACGGCGCCGGCAAGACGACACTGATCCGGCTGATGACCGGCCTGATGCTGCCCGATACCGGAACGGTGGAAGTTCTCGGCTTCGACACGAGCAAGAATGCCGCCGGCATCCAGGCGGCCATCGGCTACATGCCCCAGCGTTTCGGCCTCTATGAGGACCTGTCGGTGCAGGAAAACCTCGATCTCTATGCCGATCTGCGCGGCCTGCCGAAGAGCGAACGCGCCGGTGCCTTCGACGAGCTGCTGACCTTCACCGATCTCAAGCGCTTCACCGGCAGGCTTGCCGGCAAACTCTCCGGCGGCATGAAGCAGAAGCTCGGCCTTGCCTGCGCACTTCTCAAAAAACCGCGCCTGCTGTTGCTCGACGAGCCGGGCGTCGGCGTCGACCCGATCTCGCGTCGCGACCTCTGGAAGATGGTCGAGAACCTGACCAAGGAAGGCATCGGCGTGCTCTGGTCGACCGCCTATCTGGATGAGGCTGAGGCCTGCGACCACGTGCTGCTGTTGAACCAGGGAAAGCTGCTGTTTTCGGGAAAACCGGCTGAGATGACCGGCCGCGTCAGCGATCGGGTCTTCCGCGTCTCGGGCATATCGGGGCGCCGCCGGCAAGTGCTTGCCGGGCTTCTGCAGGCAGATGGCGTCATCGACGGCGTGATCCAGGGCGAGGCGATCCGCCTCGTCGCCGCCAAGGATAAGAAACCGGATATCGGATCGGCCGGCGATGGCGCAACGCTCGCCCCTGCCCCGCCCCGCTTCGAGGATGCCTTCGTCGACATGCTTGGCGGCGGTCCCGGCGGCCGCTCCAGGTTGGCGGAAGCGCAGGAGCCGCTGAAGGCTGAAGGCGACCGGCCGGTGATCGAGGCCAGGGGCCTGACCAAGCGTTTCGGCGATTTCACCGCTGCCGACGATATCAGCTTCGATATCCGCCGCGGTGAGATCTTCGGCCTGCTCGGCCCGAACGGCGCCGGCAAGTCCACCACCTTCAAGATGCTCTGCGGCCTGCTGAAGCCGAGCGGCGGCGAAGGCCGGGTCGCCGGTTTCGATCTTCGCCGCGATGCTGCCGAAGCCCGTAACCAACTTGGTTACATGGCGCAGAAATTCTCGCTCTACGGTGATCTCACCGTCATCCAGAACCTCGAATTCTTCGCGGGCGTCTATGGCCTTCGCGGCCAGCACAAGCGCGAGCGCATCGAACTGATGGTCGGCATCTTCGATTTCGGCCGCCACGCCTGCGAGCCCGCCAAGGACCTGCCGCTCGGGCTGAAGCAGCGCCTGGCGCTTGCCTGCGCCGTCATGCACGAGCCGCGCGCCCTTTTCCTCGACGAGCCGACCTCCGGCGTCGATCCGATCACCCGGCGCGAATTCTGGACGCATATCAACGCGCTTGTGGAAAAAGGCGTCACCGTGCTCGTCACTACTCACTTCATGGACGAGGCGGAATATTGCGACCGCATCTCGCTGATCTATCGCGGCCGCTCGATCGCACTCGGCTCGCCCGATGAGTTGAAGGCCCGCGTCGCAACCAAAGATCTGCCCGACCCGACGATGGAGGACGCCTTCATCGCCTTGGTGCAGCAATCGGAAGCGGAGGATGCCGCATGAGCGCCTCCCCCCGCGAACCCGAACTTGGCCGGCTGCGGCGTCTTTCAGCCCTGGTGCGCAAGGAAAGCTACCAGGCGATCCGCGATCCGAGCAGCATTCTCATTGCCTTCGTGCTGCCGCTGATCCTGCTCTTACTCTTCGGCTACGGCGTTTCGCTCGATACCACCCGCACCCGCATCGGCCTCGTGACCGAGGAGATGACGCCGCTGACACAGGATCTGTCGGCAAGTTTCCAGGCCTCGCGTTATTTCGAAGTCGCCGTCGGCCGCGACCGGCGCCTGTTCGAGGAAGATCTCGTGCTCGGCAAGGTGCGTGGCATCGTCGTCATCCCAGCCGATTTCACCACGGACTATATCGCCGGCAACCGTCCGGATATTCAGGTGATCGTCGATGGCTCTGATCCGAACACGGCCAATTTCGTGCAGAATTATGCCCAGGGCGCCGTCGCCAATTGGGAACGGCAGAGGCAGGCGGATGTCGCCACTTCCAATCCGGCCATCTCGGTCGAACAGCGCTTCTGGTTCAATCCGGAACTGACCAGCCGCAATTTCCTCGTGCCCGGTTCGATCGCCATCGTCATGACCCTGGTCGGCACGCTTCTGACCTCGCTCGTCGTCGCCCGCGAATGGGAGCGAGGCACCATGGAGGCGATGATGGCGACGCCGGTAACGGCGGTTGAATTGCTCATCGGCAAAATCCTGCCCTATTTCGTGCTCGGCCTCACCTCGATGACGCTCTGCGTGCTGTTTGCGGTCTTTCTCTTCGGCGTGCCGTTCCGCGGATCGGTCGCAGCGCTTTACGCCTTGTCGGCCGCTTTCCTGATCCCGGCGCTTGGCCAGGGTCTGTTGATCTCGACGGCAACGAAGAACCAGTTCCTCGCCTCGCAGCTGGCGCTGATCTCCGCCTTCCTGCCGGCCTTCCTGCTGTCGGGCTTCCTGTTCGAGATCAATTCCATGCCTGCCGTCATCCAATGGATCACCTTCATCGTGCCGGCGCGCTACCTGATCCCCAGCCTGCAGACGGTGTTCCTAGCCGGCGACATCTGGCCGATGTTCCTGCAGGCGATCGGCGTGATGCTGACGATCGGCGCCGTCATGTTCGTGCTTGCGGCGCGCAGTACCCGAAAGAGGATCGGCTGATGTGGACAAGGCTCTACGCCCTCATCGTCAAGGAACTGCTTGCCGTCCTGCGCGACCCCAAGGGCCGCGCCATCCTGATCGGCCCGCCGATCGTCCAGCTTCTCGTCTTTTCCTATGCCGCGACGCTCGAAGTGCGCAATGTGGACGTCATGATCCTCAACCGCGACAGCGGCCATTGGGGCCAGGAACTGATCGAACGCATCGATGGCTCGCCAACCTTCCGCCGGATCGAGATGGCGGGAAGCCAGGCGGATATCAGGGTGGCGATCGACAACCAGACGGCGATCGCGGCGATCGAGATCGGCCCGGATTTTTCGCGCAATATCGAGGCGGGAATACCGGCCGACCTGCAGATGGTGCTCGACGGCCGCCGCTCCAACGCCTCGCAGATCGTCGCCGGCTATCTCCAGCAGATCGGCGCGACACTTGCCGCCGAGACGCCAGCCGGCAGACGCGCCGGCACAGGTATCGTCTCGACAGTGCCGCGCAATTGGTTCAACCCGAACCTCACCTACCAATGGTTCATGGTGCCGAACCTGATCGCCAGCATCGCGCTCCTGATCGGCCTGATCGTCACGGCTTTGTCGATCGCCCGCGAGCGCGAGCTCGGCACCTTCGATCAGTTGATGGTCTCGCCGCTGCGCATGCACGAAATCCTGATCGGCAAGCTGATCCCGCCGATGATGATCGGCCTCTTCCACATCACCGTCTATATCCTGGCCGCAGTCTTTCTTTTCGACGTGCCGCTGCGCGGCTCGCTCTTCCTGCTTTACGGCAGCGCGATCTTCTACCTCGGTTCGGTCGCCGGTCTCGGCCTCTTCATCTCGGCGCTGTCGATGACCCAGCAGCAAGCGATCCTTGGCGCCTTCCTGTTCATGGTCCCGGCCATGCTGCTCTCCGGCTTCGCGACGCCGATCGAGAACATGCCGGCATGGCTGCAGCCGGTGACCTTGATCAATCCGCTGCGCTATTTCCTGGTGATCGTCAAAGGTGTTTTCCTGAAGGATATTCCGCTGAGCGAGGTGGTGAACCAGACGATCCCGCTGGCGCTGATCGCCGCCGTCACGCTCAGCGCCGCCGCATGGCTCTTCCGCCGGCGGCTGGAATAATGCATCGCGACAAACGCTTCGGCCGCCTCACAGAATGTGAACCGACCTTCCAAAGCGTGACTCTCTCCTGCCGGAACCTCGGATTGGCGCGGTCGTTACTCAAACGCAACCCCAGCAAAGGAGAAGCAAAATGTACAAGATTCTACTTGTCTCCAGCGCCCTTGCGCTGTCGTCACTTGCAACCAATGCGCTCGCTGATGGCGCCGTGACCGGTGCAGCCGGCGGCGCCATCACCGGCGCGATCGTCGGTGGCCCCGTGGGTGCCGCTATTGGCGGCGTAGCCGGTGGTGTCGCCGGCGCCGTTGTCGATCCGCCGCCGCGCGAGGTAGTCACCTACGTCCAGCAGCAGCCGGCCCCGACCGCCTCCGTGGTCGTCCAGGAACCAATCGTCGTCGGCAAGCCGCTTCCGGCCGATGTCGTCGTCACACCGGTGCCGGACAACCCGAAATACGCCTATACGGTCATCAACAATCAACATGTGATCGTCGAACCCCGCACCCACCGCGTGGTGCAGGTCATAGAATAAACCACCGAAAAATCAGATCGCCGTGCCGCCTGCTGCGGCTCGGCAACTCCGGCCCCGCTTCGGCGGGGTCTTTTTTCGTGTGTTTGCGCCATCTGCCGATCAGCGCGAACAGGGCAACGAGCCGTCGCGGCGGGGCGAACCCTTGCGGCAGCGCCTCTATCCGGATCCGGTCGCCGTAAAGCCTGCCCTGTTTAAGGGATAGAATATACATGTTGGAAAGCATGGGACGATCCTCCATCGATTGATGGGATCAGCATCGCCGAAGCGACGGGGCCGGGTCCTTAATGCTCCGGATAAAAGCTGCTAAAACTTCCAAATGCCTCTCAGCGCGGCCGCATCCCGGCGCGCGCCAGCCCTTCCAGAACCGGCGCAAAACGCTGGGGATTCTTGGCCGGCTGACCCGCCAGAATGCCTTCCAGTGTCACATCAGGTGCAATCGCCTCCAGCGCGCGCAGCAACTGCCGCGCCTTCTCAATATTGCCGAGATGCGCGTGTGCGGCGATTAGCATCCAGTAGGTCGGGTCGAAATGGGCATTGAGCGCCAGCGATCGTGACGCAAACGAAAGCGCTGCCTCGTAATTGCCGCGGAAGATCTCGGCCATCGCGATGCCTGTCAGCGAAAAACGCGCATCCGGATCGCGCGGCCCCAGCCTCACGGCGCGGTGCAGACGCTCGAGCGCCCATCGATATCGCCGCAGTGCAGGGCCGCAATGCCGGAACAGGCGGCAACGCGAAGATCGTTGGGATTGGCAGCGGCGGCGGCCTCCAGCACGGCCATGCCGCCGTCATAATCCTTGCCCGTCTGCAGCAGCGCCATGCCGCAATGGACCATCACCCGGGGATCGCCGGCGGAATGCTGAAGGCCGCGGCGTGCAAGCCTGAGGCATCCGCCTTGTCGTCCCCTCCGAGCGGCGGCCAGCCCATGGTCGTACGATGTTCGAGCGCCCAGGCGGCAAGTGACAGGATCAACGCATTTTCCGGCTCCATGGCAAGGGCCTCGCGCAGCAGCGCATAGGCGACGGCGTTGTTTTCGATCGACTCGTCGGTTATCGCCGCAAGCGCGCGCAGATAGAGATCATAAACCGCCGGACTGTTCGGCCGGTCGCGGCGCGATCTCCGGATTTCGGCAATTTCGATTGCCGGTTCGACAATCGAAGCGACGTGTTCGGTAATATGGTCCTGGAAGGCGAAGATGCCGCTGATGCCGTCCTCGAATTGATCGGCCCAAGATTGGTCGCCGTCACGCCATCGACCAATTGCACGTTGATACGCACCTGCCCGCCTTCCCGCCGGATGCTGCCTTCGAGCACGTAGCGGACCCCAATTCCCTGGCCACCTCTCGCACATCGATGCTGCGCCCCTTGTAGACGAAGGCGGAATATCGCGAGACGACCGAAAAGGAGCGGAAGCGGGCAAGGGCCGTGATGATCTCCGTCACCACGCCATCGGCAAAATAATCCTGGTCGGCATCACCACCGAGATTGGCGAAGGGAAGAACCGCGAGAGAAGGCGGCTGCGGCGCCACCGACGCCACCCCGGCATCGTCCTGGCGCGGCAGGCGATAACCGACCCTCGGAACGGTGACGATCCACTCCGTGCCGTCAGGCTTCGGGCCGAGAAGCTTCCTGAGCGTGGCAATCTGAACGGTGAGGTTGCCTTCCTCCACGGCAGGCCCCGGCCAAGCCCGCTCCATCAGATCCGCTTTGGTGACGACGCGACCCTCGACCTCCAGCAGCATGCCGAGCAGCGCTGTCGGTCGTGGTCCTATCGCCACGGACTTGCCTTCCCGCCACAGGCTTCCTGTTACGGGATCGCAAAGGAACGGACCAAAGGAGAGCGTTGAATTGCCCATGAGGAAGCATAACGCGAAAATATCGCAAACTGAAAGCGGCTCGACGCGCGACGAATTTATGATCGTAAGGCTCGATCCGCGGCTTCATGCCCGGTAAGCGACGAGCACGGCTCCTCCAGCAATCATCACGACGCCAAGCCAGTTTGGCAGCGTCAGGCGTTCGCCCAGGAACAGCACGGCAAAGACGGCCACGAAGACGACGGATAGCTTGTCGATCGGCGCGACGCGGGCGGCATCACCGAGCTTCAGAGCGCGGAAATAGCAAATCCAGGATGCGCCGGTGGCAAGACCCGAGAGCCCCAGGAAGAGCCAGCTCCTGCTCGACACCGAAGACGGTTCCTGCCAGTTGCCGGTGACATAGACCATCATCCCCGCCGCCAGCAGGATGACGATGGTGCGAATGAAGGTCGCGAAGTCGGAATTGACGTTCTCGACGCCGACTTTGGCGAAAATCGCCGTGAGCGCTGCGAAGCCGGCGGAAAAAAGCGCCCAAAGCGGCCAGCTTGTGAGAAGGCTTTTCATGCGGCGTTCCTTGTCCCGTTACTCCTCGATCTCAAGGACGATCACACCTTCAACTCGCGCCGTTCGCGCTCGGTCACCATTGCAAGGTCGAGCACTTTCTGCAGGTTGGCGGCGTGGCGGAAGTTCGGGTCCGGCTGGACGCCGGTTGCCACGGCCTCGGCAAAACGCTCGTAGTTGGTCGCCACCGGTTCAACTTCGATCTGCGTCCAGGTGGCCGTTTCGACACCTTCGCCGAGGCAGCCATGCAACTCGGAACCGCCGGGACGATGGATGACCTCAAGGCTGCCCCTCTCGCCATAAATGCGCAGCTTCAACTCGTTCAGATGCCCTGTCGCCCAGCGGCTGGCATGGACGACGCCGAGCGCGCCGTTGGCGAAATCGACAGACATGGTGAAGCTGTCATTGGCATCGAGCAGATATTCGCCGATCTGGCCGCCCGGCGCCTTGTTGAAGGTCTTCAGCCGCGCAAAGACGTGGTCGATGTCGGTCGCCGCGCCATAGGCGGCAAAATCAAGGATATGGATGCCGACGTCGCCGAGCACGCCGTTCGAGCCGTGGCCAGTGGAAAGCCGCCACAGCCAGGTCGATTCCGTGCGCCAGTCGCCCCAGGCACGCGAGACGAGCCAGCTCTGGAGATAGGAGGCTTCCACGTGCCTGATCGTGCCGAGCTCGCCGGCGAGCACCATCTCGCGGGCGCGCTGCAACGGCGCGACATTGCGGTAGGTCAGGTTCACCATGTTGATGACGCCGGCCTTTTCCGCCGCCTCCGTCATCTCCAGCGCCTTCGCATAGTTCTCCGCCAGCGGCTTTTCGCAGAACACATGCTTGCCCGCGGCGATCAACGCCATCGTCGTCGGGTGATGGATCCGGTCGGGCGTGACGTTCGTCGCCGCATCGAATTCACCCCAGGCGATCGCCTCCTCCAGTGAAAGAAACCGCTTTTCGATGTTGAACTTGTCGGCGAAGGCCGAAAGCCGCTCGGGATCGGTGTCGACGGCGCCGACCACCGTCACGCCGTCGATGAGGGGGAAGCGGGCGAGCTGGTTTTTCGCCATCACCCCCGTGCCAAGAACGAGTAGTCGCATGGATGCTCCTCAGCGGTAACCGGCTTCGCCGGCCTGGTGCAGTCTCGGGCCGCGTTCGACGATCGGCTCCAGTGCCTTTTCTACCGGCACATTTGGTGCGTCGGTAATACCAGTCAACGATCCCTCAGGGTTATAGGCCCACTTCACGCCGTTGATCAGCACCTTCTGGATATTGACGTCGTGATAGGTCGGATAGGTCTCGTGGCCGGGGCGAAAATAGAAGATGTTGCCGGCGCCGCGCCGCCAGGTCAGGCCCGAGCGGAATACTTCGCCACCCTGGAACCAGGAGATGAACACCGTTTCGAGCGGCTCCGGAACCGAAAACTGCTCGCCGTACATTTCTTCGTTCTCGAGCTCGAAATGCTCGCCGATGCCCGCTGCGATCGGATGGCGCTGGTTGATCGTCCATAGACGCTCGCGCTCGCCCGCTTCGCGCCACTTCAGCGCGCAGGGCGTGCCCATCAGCCGCTTGAAGATCTTGGAGAAATGGCCGGAATGCAGCACGATGAGGCCCATACCCTCCCAGACACGCCTGGCCACCCGCTCGACGACGACGTCGGAGACCGCGCCGTGATCCTTATGGCCCCACCAGGTCAACACATCGGTTTCGGCAAGGCGGGCCTCGTTGAGGCCGTGTTCCGGCTCCTGCAGCGTTGCCGTAGTTGCCGAGATACCGGGATCCCTATTCAGCGCGTTGGCGATCGTCGTGTGCATGCCTTCGGGATAGATCCCACGAACGATTTCGTTGGTAGTCTCGTGGATATTCTCTCCCCAGACGACGGTGCGAATGGCCATGATGTGCTCCTGTAGAAACTGGAAGTATCGGTAGGCGGGAAAGGCAGGATTCAAAGCGCTTTGGAAAACAGCGCTGGCTGCGCCTCGTCTCCTCCACGTCTAAGCAACACATAGACCTTTGTCAGGAATTTGACAAAGGGGAAAATTTACCGGCAGAAGGCGGAAATTCTACTCGGCAATATCGCAGCAATATCAATGCGAAACGGATTTCGAGAACAGGTTGACGACGACGACGCCCGATATGATCAGCCCGAGCCCGAGGATTGCCGGCAGGTCGAGCCGCTGCTTGAAGAAGACCAGACCGACCGAGGAAATCAGCACGATTCCCAAAGCGCTCCAAATTGCATAAGCAATGCCGACAGGGATGCTTTTCAGCGTCAGCGACAGGCAATAGAAGGCGGCCGCATAACAGGCGACGACAAGCGCCGTCGGCCCGATGCGGGTGAACTGCTGCGACAGCTGCAGCGCGGTCGTGCCGATGACCTCGAGCACGATGGCGGCAAACAACAGCCCGTAGACGGCGGCCTGGCTCATGGCGAATTCCTTTTCGGATTACTTCCCGGTCAGTTCGACAAGGCGATTAATGAGATCCCGCCTCAGAACGCCGTCGATATCATGGCTTTCCAACGTATCTGAGAACCACAACCCGTCGGCGGCAAAACGCACGACCTGGGCGTCGAGGGAGGAGTCGGTGCCGATATATTCCTCGGCCCGCGCCCGCACCCATTGGCGCCATCGAAGGCGTAACCGGGGTTCGGCAAGAAGCGCGATCGTCACCTGCGTCCAACCCCTGGAATCGTCCGGACGATCCTTGATACCGGATACCGCACTGAGATAGGCGCGGGTGAAGCGTCCCTGCGGCAGCGGATCGCCGCGCATCAGCTCCTCTATATCCGCGTCGAACTTTTCGAGCAGGCTCTCGAACAGTGCATCAAGAAGCGCATTTTTCGTCGGGAAGTGATGCAGCAGCCCACCCTTGCTGACGCTGGAGGCGGCGGACACCGCATCGAGCGTGACCGCGGCCATGCCTGCGCTGGCAGCAAGGCGCGCCGCAACATCCAGCAACTGTTGGCGCACGAGGATAGGCTGCTTTTTGCGATGATGAGCGTTCGACATGCGAGCAAAAGATACCGTCTGGACGGTTTTGTCAAGATGAATTGGCTGAAACTCCTGCCCGCCTGGCAATATGCGCGAATTGCCGCGTCGCTATGATGACAGTTGCGATCGTTTGCCGCCCGGTGCATGAAGGACCGGGGCAATGGATGGGCATCGGGGATGGTTTCGTGACGGAGAAGGTCACCACTCTATATGAGGCGATCGGCGGCGATCCTGTCGTGCGGGCTCTGACGCAGCGTTTCTACGAACTGATGGACAGGCTGCCGGAGGCAAGCAACGTGCGCGCCGTGCATCCGCCGAGCCTTACCGGCAGCGAAGAGAAATTCTACGAATATATGAGCGGTTATCTCGGCGGCCCGCCGCTCTATACCGACAAACGCGGCCATCCGCGCCTGCGCAGCCGCCATTTCGTCACCGAGATCGGCCCCGTCGAGCGTGACGAGTGGCTGCTCTGTTTCCGCCGTGCCCTCGACCAGACGATATCAAGCCAGGCGCTGCGCGATCTCATCTGGGGGCCGGTGGAAAGGCTCGCCTATCACATGCAGAACAAGGCCCCTGACATACAGGAAAAGGAATGACCATGAGCTTGAATGCGCGCCTGGAGCCGGTGCTCTATCTTTTTGCCGGTCTGTTCGGCGTAGCCGGCGTGGCGCTCGCCGCCCTTGCCGCCCATGGCGGCGGCGAAGCCAACCTTGCGGCATCTGCATCCGCCATGTGCCTCGCACACGCCCCTACCCTGCTGGCATTGGCTCTCGGCACCGCCAAGCTCAAAACCGCCTGGCTGGCCGGTTTTCTGATGATCATCGGAACCCTGCTCTTTGCAGGCGATCTCGTCACTCTGCGTTTCACCGGCTCTAGCCTCTTCCCCTATGCCGCCCCGACCGGCGGCTGGGCGATGATGCTTGGCTGGCTGGCCGTTGCCGCCGGCGCCGTTTTCCGGGTACGACCTTGAGGGCTTTGCAAACTGGCTTCGATTCATCGGCCTATCGAAAGGGTTGATGGGAGGTCTCACCTCCCCTCCCTCATTCCTGTGCTTGTCACAGGAATGAGGGTGAGTACGCAGTTAGACGCCGTCGACCACGTTGAAGCCTTCGAAAGCAGGCGGCCCCTTGTATATGGCCTTGCGGTCGCCGGCATTGCGGTGCGCCGCTCGAAAATTCTCGGACTTGGTCCAGTTCTGAAAATCCGCTTCGCTGTTCCAGACCGTGTGCGAGGAATAGAGCGTGTAGCCCTCCTCTTCGTTGGCCTTCCCGCGCAGCAGGCGGAATTCGACGAAACCGGGCACTTCGGCCAGGCTGGAATCGCGATTGCGCCAGACCGTCTCGAAATCACCTTCGTTCCCGGTTGCAACCTTGAAGCGGTTCATTGCGATATACATGGGATCTCCTTAGGCCTTCCTCTTGCCGGCCCTTGCCGCATAGGAGGGAAAAGCGAGAACATTATTGCCGTTTGCTGCCGCCGGGCCAAGCGGTCTCGTCGTCGCTTCTCCGGGCATGCGCGCTTCCCAAGCCGGGAACAGCATCACATTCCGGTTAGATCTGCTGACGATCGGCATGCTGCCGGAAAAGTTCGTAGAGCTCGGGCACGAGGCCCTCGCCTGTCTGCGCGCCAAGCTTGTGCAGGCCGATCATGGTGAAGCCGTCGGGACGCTGGTCGTTCATCGGGAATTGTCTCGTTCGTTCATCGTATGCAGCGCACGTTCCAGGCTGGACTTGCTGCCGTTGCGAAGCGGGATGAAGGCCTTACCGAATTTCTTGCAGCCGGTCTTCACGCGCAGGCAGGCATCGTGGCTGATACAGTCGATCGGGCAGAACACGCAGTCGACCGAGGGCAGCACGGTATCGATGCGGGAAACCGCTTCGCGCAGGCCGCCGTCATGATGAAGGAGCTCGGCACCGAAATTGCTGGCGATCTGGCGAAGATGCGCCACCTGGCAGTCACGCCCGCCGACATAGAGAAAGCTGCGGCCATCCAGTTTGGATCGTCCGGCTGATAGCTGGCTGGCGTCCTCGGCCGCGCTGGCGCGGGCCTCCCGGTTCGAACCCTTCTTACCCTTGCGAGCCATATGCCACCCGTTCGCTCGTTGATCGTCACACGATTCCTGCGTGTGCGGGTGGACCTTATTAAACTTGATTTTTAGAGTAAAGTATAAAGTTGATAATTTTTATCATATTTACCGCGGAGTGACCTGAACCGGGAAGGTGTAGCTACGCGAGGATGCCGCCACGTCATCCGGCATAGCCGGAAGATTGCATGAAGTCACCCTGGCAAGAGCGGCGCTGTCAACCTCGGGGAGGCTTGAGCCACGAACAATGCCCGATGCAGTGACATCGCCGTCGCGACTAACCGTGATGCGAACAGTCAAGGTTGCGTGAGCCGTGCGATACCGCGACTCGATCCGGTCGACGCAACGGAACAATTGCGCAACAAGCTTACCTTTGTAATTGGCTTCCAACGCACCGCCGGCTCCATTCCTCCCACCCGACGTGCGCGAATTATCATTCGAATTGGCGTCTGCCTGCCCTTCGACCGCCCCCCTGCGTGCCTCCTGTTTGGCATCTCCCTCCGAACCTTGCGCCTTTTTCGGCGGCTGTTTTCTTTCCGCCGGCTTCTTTTCCGCGGGCTTTTCCCGCTTCGGCTTCAGCTGTGGCGTAACCGTCTCTTCCGGCGACTCAGGTTCAGGAGAAATCGCGGCCGTCTCGACAGGTTTGATGTCTTCCAGCTCGGGCTGTACCGCGGCTGTGACGGGTGGCTCCGCGGATGTTGTGGGCATCTTCGGAGATTGTTCCGGCACCATTGTCGACATTGGCTGCGCAACTGCAGTTTCAGCAGGGGGTTCCGATACGAGCACTTCTGGTTCCGCAGTGGTCACGGTCTCCGCCGACTGGCGCGTAACCTCCTGCATCGGCTGAAAGATCTCGACCGGCTCCGCGTCAGTCGGCTGAATGGCTTCCGGCTGTACTTCCGCTGTCTCGACTGGTTTGACCGTGTCGGGTTCAACCGCTTCTGGAATGACTTCTTCCTGTATAGTCACCTCGGTCTCGCCGGCTGCGCTCCGATCGGCGTCGGAACTCCCGAGCATGACGACGCTGATCGCTTCGCCTGCCTCCATCAGCGTGTCATCCGAGGGCTTGGGCATAACCATAAGCAACGTGACGGCCAACGCGGCATGAAAAAAGAACGAACCGACGCAAGTCAAAGCCAGCCGTCGCCGCACCGGTTTCTTCTCGCCTTCCTGCTTTTCCACCGCCGCATCCATCGCCGGCGCTGCGGCACGCGCAGTTGATGCGGCTTCCGGATGATCGGGAAAGGAGGATATCTGCGCGAAACGCGCATAGTGGACCACCGCCTCGCCGGCCGGCTGCCGCGGCGCGTTGCGCAGGTCGGAAAGCTCATGGCCGGGATGCATGTAATTGTCGTTGAGACTGCCGTCAGCGTCCGGCTCCCCGATGAGCACCTGTCTCGATCTGGACTTCGCTGAAATCGCCATTGTTATGCCTCGGACAGCCTGAAACATGTCCGCCGGGGTCAGCCCCCGGCGTATTTAGCCCTCGAAGGGAATGGAAATCTGCGAGCGGGTGATGAGACCCTTCATGCATTCGCCCGCCGCCGGCCCGTCGCAGACCGGCGTGTCGTTGATGAGGATCCGGGTCACGCTTTCGCATTTGACATTCGGCATGTCGAACTGGCGCACGCGTTTCTTGCCCTGCGGCAGATCGCGGAAATCGAGCACGGTGATGCGGTCGACGGCATTCTTGTCGTTGAAGAAGGCAAGCTCGAAAGAGATCTTGTTGATCGGCGCCTGAAGATTGTTCTCGGCAACGAAGGTCATCATGCAGCCCTTTTGCGACGGCGCCAGAGCGTTGAGTTCGACATCGAGCTTGGCGGTTGCCGCATCCTGCGCCTGGCATATGCTTGAGACCGCCATCACCACGCCGGCCGCAACAGCCGCAAACCTAACCGTCATTATCTTCTCCGCTTCTGTCGCGAACCGCCGCCAGGCAGCCTCAAATCAGCAATCTCAAAAACTTGACTGCAATAGTCTCCTATTGCGTCTTTAAAAAACTATGAGTAAGAAAGTCAAGTTAATTGTCATCACAACCGGGGACCCCAATCCCGGCCCCACGGAATTGCCAACCGAAATGATGGTCGAAAAGCCAAATAACTTTAAGCACGTGCCGCTGCCGAGCGCGCCTGCGGCGCAGCACCGGATCGTCGAAAGCGCGGATCTTTTCCGCGGCACGAACGAAATCATGATCAGACACGACGGTTTGACCTATCGCCTGAAGATCACCCGGCAGGGCAAGCTCATTCTCAATAAATAGGGTAAGATATGACCGAGCAGACAAGACCGGCGCCAGCCGAAATCCGTGCGTTTCGCGCCCAAAATCCGAAGATGCGCGAGCGCGAGATCGCTGCCCAGCTGAAGATTTCCGAGGCAGCTCTCGTCGCCGCCGAAACTGGCATCAGCGTGACCCGCATCGATGGCAGCGCGCTGATGCTCCTCGAACGCGTGGCCGGCCTCGGCGAAGTGATGGCGCTGTCGCGCAACGAAAGTGCCGTGCACGAAAAAATCGGCATCTTCGAAAACATCAAAAGCGGCGTGCAGGCCGCAATCGTTCTCGGCGAGAATATCGACCTGCGCATCTTCCCGAGCCGCTGGGAATACGGTTTCGCCGTATCCAAGAAGGATGGCGACCAGGTGCGCCTCAGCCTGCAATATTTCGATAAGGCGGGCTGCGCCGTGCACAAGCTGCACCTGCGTCCGAATTCGAATGTCGAGGCTTATCACGCGATGGTCGCCGAGTTGAAACTCGAAGACCAGTCTCAGGACTTCGTCGAGGCCGAGACCTCGAATACCGTCGATGAAACCGCCTACGTCAGCCGAGACGAATTGCGCGACAGTTGGAACAAGCTCACCGATACCCATGAGTTCTTCGGCATGCTGAAACGCCTGAAGATCGGCCGCCAGGCGGCCATCCGCAGCGTCGGCGACGATTATGCCTGGAAGCTGGACAACACCGCGACTTCGGAGATGATGCATGCCTCGGTGAAATCCGGCCTGCCGATCATGTGCTTCGTCGCCAATAACGGCATCGTCCAGATCCATTCCGGCCCGATCTTCAACGTCCAGGCCATGGGTCCGTGGATCAATATCATGGACCCTACCTTCCATCTGCATCTGCGCCAGGATCACATCGCCGAGACCTGGGCCGTGCGCAAGCCGACCAAGGATGGGCATGTCACCTCGCTGGAGGCTTACAATGCCGATGGCGAGATGATCATCCAGTTCTTCGGCAAGCGGCAGGAAGGCTCCGACGAACGCGCCGAATGGCGCGCAATCATCGAAAATCTGCCGCGGGCAGCAAGTGTTGCCGCATAAGGATCGCTGTGATGACGATGCGTAACAATCTGCGCCGGATTCGCCCCTGGCAACTCGCCCTGACGGCGACCGTCATGGCACTGCCGCTGATCCCGTCGGCACCGGCGGTCAAAGGCTTCGCCTTCGTCCGCGCCGCCCATGCCGAAGAAAACAAGCTCGACACCTCGCGCCTGATTTCGGTCGGCGGTGATATCACCGAGATCGTCTATGCGCTCGGCGAGGAAAACCGGCTGATCGCCCGCGACACGACAAGCATCTACCCCGAGGCGGCGCTGAAGCTGCCCAATGTCGGTTACATGCGGGCGCTCTCGCCGGAAGGTATCCTCGCCATGAACCCGACGGCGATCATCGCCGTCGAGGGTTCCGGCCCGAAGGAGGCGCTGGCTGTGCTGAAGAGTGCCAGCGTGCCCTTCGAAACCGTGCCGAGCCCCTTTACCCGCGATGGCATCATCGCCAAGATCGACCGGGTGGGCTTGCTGCTTGGCGTGCCTGACAAGGCGAAGGCGCTTGAAGAAAAGGTTGCGACCGATCTCGACGCGGCGATCGCCGATGCCGAAAAGCGTCCGGAGGCGGAGCGCAAGCGCGTTCTCTTCATCCTCAGCGCCCAGAACGGCCGGATCATGGCATCGGGCACCGGCACGGCGGCCGATGGCATCGTCAAGCTCGCCGGTGCCATCAACGCCGTCGGCGCATTCCCGGGCTACAAACCGCTGACGGACGAGGCGATCATCGAGGCCAAGCCCGACATCATCCTGATGATGAACCGCGGCGATGGCGCCGGCACCAAGAACGAGGACCTGCTGGCCCGGCCGGCGATCGCGCTGACGCCGGCTGGCGAGAAGAAGGCGATCATCCGCATGGACGGCATCTACCTGCTCGGCTTCGGCCCGCGCACCGCCGCCGCCGCGCGTGAGCTCAACATGGCGATCTACGGGGGCTGATCATGGTCCTGCCGCAAGCCATGATGGAACGAAGGCGACCATTCCCGATGGCGGAGATCAGCGCAAACCGGCGGGCGGGCGACAGAACGCGGCTCGCTTTGCTGGTCATCGCGCTGCTCGTCATCGGCTCGGTCTTCTCGATGCTGTTTTCGGTGACGACGGGCGCCTCGGATGTCTCGATCCTCGACGTTATCAGCAACATGGCCGGTTCCGAGACGGCGCTCAGCACGCGTGGCCGGATCATCATCTTCGATATCCGCCTGCCGAGGGCGATCCTCGGCTTCCTGATCGGCGCCTCGCTGGCCGTTTCCGGCACGGTGATGCAGGGCCTGTTCCGCAATCCGCTGGCCGATCCCGGCCTCGTCGGCGTCTCCTCCGGTGCAAGCCTCGGTGCGGTCACCGTCATCGTGCTCGGCGGTGGCCTTGCCGCTCCACTCCAGGCGCTTCTCGGCATCTATGCCCTGCCGGCGGCCGCCTTTGGCGGCGGTCTCGTCACGACGCTGCTGCTCTACAGGATCGCCACCCGCCACGGTCAGACCTCGGTGGCGACGATGCTGCTTGCCGGCATCGCTCTCGGCGCGCTCACCCTGGCGATGACAGGACTGCTGATCTACATGGCCAACGACCAGCAGCTGCGCGACCTGACATTCTGGAGCATGGGCTCGCTTGCCGGCGCCACATGGATGAAGATCGCCGCCGCCGGCCCGATCATCCTGTTGTCCTTCACGGCCCTGCCCTTCATGGCTCGCGGCCTCAATGCCATGACGCTCGGCGAGGCCGCCGCCTTCCATATGGGTGTGCCGGTCCAGCGGCTGAAGACTATCGCGATCGTCGGCGTCGCCGCGGCGACCGGCGCGTCCGTCGCCGTCAGCGGCGGCATCGGTTTCGTCGGCATCGTCGTGCCGCATATCCTGCGCATGGCAATCGGCCCGGACCATCGTTTCCTGCTGCCGGCTGCAGCCCTTCTCGGCGGCTCACTGCTGATCTTCGCCGACGTCCTGGCGCGCACCCTTGTCGCCCCGGCCGAACTGCCGATCGGCATTATCACCGCGGCCGTCGGCGGGCCTTTCTTCCTGTGGATCCTGCTGAGGCAGCGTTCACGCCTTGCCCTTTGAGTGACTGAGATGATCGAAGTTTCCGGCGTCTCGGTGCGCCTTTCCGGCAAGGCCATCATCAGCGACGTCGCCTTCACGGCAAAGGCCGGCGAGCTGACGGCGATTGCCGGGCCGAACGGCTCCGGCAAGACGACGACGATGAAGGCAATCTCCGGTGAACTTGCCTATGGCGGCTCGGTGCGCATCGGCGGCAACGAGGTCAAAGGACTGTCACCCTGGCAGCTTGCCGCCGTTCGTGGCGTGCTCCCGCAGGCAAGCACGATCTCCTTTCCCTTCACCGTGCGAGAGATCGTCCGCATGGGCCTGACATCAGGCATCAACCTCAATCCCGACAAGGCCGACCAGACGGCCGCCGCCGCACTTTCCTCCGTCGACTTGACCGGCTTCGAAGGCCGTTTCTATCAGGAACTCTCCGGCGGCGAGCAGCAGCGCGTGCAGCTTGCCCGCGTGCTCTGCCAGATCGCCGAGCCTGTCGTCGACGGCAAACCCTGCTGGCTGCTGCTCGACGAGCCGGTCTCAAGCCTCGACATCAGCCACCAGCTGGCGATCATGACGCTTGCCCGCAATTTCTGCGAACGCGGCGGCGGCGTCATCGCCGTCATGCATGATCTCAACCTGACGGCGCTCTTTGCCGACCGCATCGTGCTGATGAAATCCGGCCGCCTCGCCGCCGCCGGCAGCGTCAGTGACGTGTTGACGGACGAAACAATGCTGTCGGTGTTCGGCTGCGCGCTGCGGATCAACCAGGTGCCGGCCGACGGCACGCCCTTCGTGCTTGCCCACAGCGCCGTATCCCGTCCTTAGACCAGCACACGCGGAACTTTTGATCGCCCGGCACGTTTTCGGCAGTGATCTGGGTCAATGCCGGGCAATATCATTCATGCAACGAACGGTGGCGACCCCAGTGCGAAATAGGCGGGCTTGCGCGCGCCCCAGCCAATGGAGACAGCCATGAGCTATTCTATCTTCCAATCCGGCCGCAGCCGCCGCAATGGTACTTTCCACAATCTGGAATCCGGCATCGAGGAGCAGGTCGAGGCGCTGCGCGACGAACTCGCGGAACTGACACGCCTCGTCGGCAAGAGTTCGCGCCACCAGGGCGAAAAAATCCGCAGTCAAGCCGGCGCCGGTTATGAGGACCTGCTCGGCCGCAGCGAGGATCTGCTACGCGAATTGCAGCACGGCTACGAGCGTAGCGCGACCGAAATGCGCGAGACCGTCCGCAAACATCCGCTGACAACGATCGGCGCCGCAGCCGCTTTCGGCCTGGTTATCGCCTTCCTCGCCCGCCGCTGAGGACGCGCGATGCTGTTCTCGATCCTCAGCCTGCTGACCGGCGCAAGCGTGCACCGGACCGTTGCGCGCGCCAAACGCAATAGCATCTTCATCGCGCTTGCCGCGCTCTTTCTCCTCACCGCCTACGCGCTGGCAGTCACCGCCGGCGCCATCTGGCTCGCCGGCATCTACGGCGCATTCGCCGCCGTGCTCTTCCTGGCCGCGGGCGCGTTGCTGATCGCTATCATCGCCTTGGTGGTCATGGCAGTCATGAATGCCCGGGAGAAACGTCGTGCCCGCGAGCGCCGCGCGGCGCTGGAATCCTTCGCAACGGTTGGCCTCGGTCTCATCCGCGCCCAGCCGCTGCTGACCGCCGGCGTGCTGGCAGCCATCGTCGCGGCCAATCTGATGGGTTCGAAGCGCGAGGATTGAGGAGGGAGGGGACCGGCAGCACCCGATCGCCTTTGGATTCAGAAGCACCATGCCAACTTCCTTCATTCCTGTGCTCGTCACAGGAATGAGGTTGGAGAGGAGGATCCCGCGGAACAACCCGCAACCCCGTCTCCGCCGCGCGGTTGCTCACGCTCCCGACAACGCAAAAAAGCCGGCGCCCCAAGAGGCCGCCGGCTTTTCGCGATCATAATTTTCAGAACGCAAACGCCTTCGACGTCAGCGGCGCCGAGGTGGCGTCGGGGCCGAAATCGGCCTCGCCGGATATCTGCAGCAATTCCTGCAGCCGCTGACGGGCGCGGTTGACGCGGCTCTTGATGGTGCCGACGGCGCAGCCGCAGATTTCGGCCGCCTCCTCGTAGGAAAAACCCGAGGCGCCGACGAGGATGATCGCCTCGCGCTGGTCCGGCGGCAACTGGTCGAGCGCTTTCTTGAAGTCCTGCAGATCGAGCGCGCCGTATTGCGAGGGGTGCATCGCCATCGATTCCGTGAACAGCCCGTCGCTGTCCTGGACCTCGCGGCCGCTCTTACGCATCTGGCTGTAGAGTTCATTGCGCAGGATCGTGAACAGCCAGGCCTTCATATTCGTGCCCATCTCAAAATGATCCTGCTTGGCCCAGGCCTTCATGATGGTGTCCTGGACGAGATCGTCGGCACGATCATGCCGCCCGATGAGCGATATTGCGAAGGCGCGGAGACTTGGGAGGGCCGCCAGCAGTTCCCGCTTGAAGCTGGGTTGCGCTTTATCTTCCATGCGCACGATCCTATTCGGCCATCTTGGCAGAAGCCATCATTTCGGCATGGTCGAGCTTTTCGAGAAGATCGAGAAAACGATCGGGGATCGCCTCCCCTTGCGCAGAGGCATACAGCGACCGCAGCCTGACGCCGATCTGATTGTTCGGGTCCAGTATATCGCTTGCCCGCAGCTCCAGCTTGCGCTGGTCGGCTGCTTCTTTCTTGCGTGTAATCATCAATTCGTCTTCTCGCCGGTTGTCTGTTGGGGCGTGCATGGGATCGATCACGATTTCAACCATCGACACCGACCCTCCGATTGTCGATGTCGCTGGCATCTTTTGTTGCATGGGTCAAAACGCTACGCCCTTTCCTCGTCGGCTGGAATAATGCGGCGCGACAAAAAAAGTTCCTGCCATTCCGGAACTTTTTTATCAAAGTGACGTTTACCGCTCATTGAAGCCAATGACCGGCCTGCATACGGGAGCCCTTAATGACACTTTCCACTCGAATTGCGCCGCACCTTCCTTATCTGCGCCGCTATTCCCGCGCCCTTACCGGCACTCAGACTTCCGGCGACGCGTATGTCGCCGCCGTTCTCGAAGCCATCATCGCCGATCTCACGATTTTCCCGGATACGGCGAATGACCGGGTGGCACTCTACAAACTGTTTACGCAATTGTTTGGTTCCACCGCAGTCCAGATTCCAGAACCCACCTCGCCCTATGCCTGGGAACAGCGCGCCACGCTCAACCTTTCCAAGGTTTCGCCAGGCGCCCGTCAAGCCTTCCTGCTCGCCTCCGTAGAGAATTTCCGCGTCGCCGAGATCGGCGAAATCCTGGAACTCGACGAACAGGATGTCATGCGTCTGCTCGACATGGCCTCGCAGGAGATTTCCCGTCAGGTCGCAACCGACATCATGATCATCGAGGACGAACCGCTGATCGCCATGGATATCGAGCAAATGGTCGAAAGCCTCGGCCATCGCGTCACCGGCATTGCCCGCACGCACGCCGAGGCCGTTGCGCTCTACAACAAAACCAAGCCGAGCATGGTTTTGGCCGACATCCAGCTGGCCGACGGCAGCTCCGGCATCGACGCTGTCAACGACATCCTCAAGACGTCTAGCGTGCCGGTGATCTTCATCACCGCTTTCCCGGAAAGGCTTTTGACCGGCGAGCGGCCCGAACCGACATTCCTCGTCACCAAGCCCTTCAATCCAGACATGGTCAAGGCATTGATCAGCCAAGCTCTTTTCTTCAACGAATCGACCAGAGTGGCTGCCTGAGACGCAATTTTCCGGCCTTCGGAACCAAATCGCCAAAACAGGCGTTCCGGTGTTACCGGGACGCTCCGGTGGCTTTAACGGTTTTTGCAGCGCTTTGTTCTAGAGTTGACCGGCGGCGTCTCTAAGGGCGCGTCCTTCAGCGACGTTCAAGATGTCACAAGGAAAGGCGGCCGAGTGAATACGACTGAACCATTGTCCGGCATGCCTTTTACCTTCGAAAGCAAAGCCGCAATGATGGAACGCGCGCTCGGCAGCGCCGGGATTTCAATCCTCTGTCAGGATGCCCGGCTTTCAATCTTCTACGCCGAAAATCTGCCGCCGCATTTCGCGGCGCTCTTCATGCCGGGCGGCGGCGATGCTGCCCTCTTTGGCGACGCGCAAGGCCGGTATCTGACGGCACTAAAACACAAAGTGCTGGAAACCGGTATCCCCAACAATGCCGAGGTCGAGATCGAAGTCGACGGCGAAATGCGCAGTTATGAGCTGAAGATCCAGCGCACCGGCGAACGCGGCACACATGGACTTCTGTCGGTAATGGCTGAAGTCACCGAAAGCCGACATCGTGAAAAAGTGCTGAAATCGCTGCTGCGCGAACTCTCGCACCGCTCGAAGAACCTTCTCGCCATCATCCAGGGCATCGCCACCCAGACGGCGCGCAACACGCTCTCTCTCGACAGCTTCCTCCTCAAGTTTCGCGGACGGCTGCAATCGCTTTCCAATTCGCAGGATCTGATTACAGACTCGAGCTGGCGCGGCGCCTATCTCTTCGAACTTGCCGAAAAGCAATTCGCCCCCTACTGGCCGGAAACGGCCGGCTCCATGCCGATCTACGGCATCAACGCCCATCTGACGCCGAATGCCGCCGTGCATCTCGGGCTCGCCCTCCATGAACTCATCGTCAACTCCGCCTCCTACGGCGCGATTTCCGGTGGCGCCGCTTCGATCACGTTGAATTGCCGCGACGCCATGATCGGCGACAGGAAGGCGATCGAAATAACCTGGGTAGAGGTGCTGCAGAACCAGTTGGAAATCCACGAATTCAGCGACAACAGCTTCGGCCGCACCGTGCTGGAGCGTGTCGTGCCCTCGTCGGTCAACGGCAGGGCGGAGCTGAGCCTCGTGCCCGGCCGCATCGAATATCGCCTGACCATTCCGGAAAGCGAATTCGAAATCTTTAAGCGCCTGTGAAAGCAAACCAGAAAACAAACCGTCGCAAACGGAAAAACAGCCGGTGCGAGGGCGGCGCACCAGCTGTCTTCACTCACCGGGAGGGGACCGTGAGTACGTCCGGATGGTGGGTTGGGGGCGCGCATGTTGGGTCGATGCGGTCACCATCCAGATATCGCAATAACGACGACATCCAACATTGGTTCCCTCCACCAACAAAAAAATCCGACTTTTTCGAATCTTTTTTGGAAGTCCTGACGCTGACACACGTCCCACCATTTCACCGATATCGACCAGTGAAAATCAGTGAAAGGAAACAGATAGTTATCTAGGGATAAACAACAGAACGCTCTCAAAATTTTACCGTTTGATAAATTTTTAAACCTGAGTTACGCTTTCCCTCACAGGCCGTTTACCAATAATGAGGGAACTTCAATGGAACGACTGGAAACGGGGATTCATGCCGGCCGGCTTTCGCCCGCCGAGTATGAGGCTAATTTTTCCGATCTTCATCCGCGCCTCGACAATCATGAGGCGCTGGTCGCCGCCGACCGCTGTTATTTCTGTTACGACGCGCCGTGCATGACGGCCTGTCCGACCTCGATCGATATTCCGCTGTTCATCCGGCAGATTTCGACCGGCAATCCGATCGGCTCGGCCAAGACGATCTTCGATCAGAACATCCTCGGCGGCATGTGCGCTCGCGTCTGTCCCACCGAAGAGCTTTGCGAACAGGCCTGTGTGCGCAACACGGCAGAAGAACGCCCCGTCGAGATCGGCCGGCTGCAGCGTTATGCGACCGATGCCGCCATACAGGCCGGCAGGCAGTTCTACGCCAGGGCCGAAGCATCAGGAAAGACGATCGCCGTCGTCGGCGCAGGCCCAGCCGGCCTTGCCGCCGCCCATCGTCTGGCCGTGAAGGGCCACTCCGTCGTCATCTATGACGCCAGGGAAAAATCCGGCGGCCTCAACGAATACGGCATCGCCACCTATAAGACGGTCGATGATTTCGCCCAGCAGGAAGTCGACTACATCATCTCGATCGGCGGCATCGAAGTTCGCCAAGGCGCTCTTCTCGGCCGCGATTTTTCGCTCTCCGATCTGCAGGCGCAGTATGACGCCGTCTTTCTCGGTATCGGCCTTGCCGGCGTCAACGCCCTGCGCATCGACGGCGAGAACCTTGCAGGCGTCGACGACGCTGTCGATTTCATCGCGGCACTCCGCCAAGCCGAAGAAAAGAACGAAATAGCTATCGGCCGCCGGGTCGTCGTCCTCGGCGGCGGCATGACGGCGATCGACGCTGCCGTTCAGGCAAAGTTGCTCGGCGCCGAGGAGGTGACGATCTGTTACCGCCGCGGCAAGGAGCACATGAACGCGTCGGAATTCGAGCAGGATCTGGCAAGCTCCAAGGGCGTCATCATCCGTCACTGGCTGGCGCCGAAATCGATCCTGTCACAGGACGGCAAGGTTGCCGCCATCGAGGTGGAATATACGAGGGTTCTTGACGGCCGCCTCATCGGCACCGGCGAGACCGGCGTGATCGCCGCCGACCAGATTTTCAAGGCGATCGGCCAGAACTTTGACGCCTCGGGCCTCGGTTCGCTGCGCATGGAATCCGGCCGCATCGCCGTCGATGTCGAAGGCCACACCTCGCTCGATGGCGTCTGGGCCGGCGGCGACTGCGTCTTCGGCGGCGACGATCTCACGGTTTCCGCCGTCGCCCATGGTCGCGACGCAGCTGAATCCATCCATCGCACCCTGTCTGCTGCAGCCGCTCCGGCTGTCGCGGTTGCTTGAAGGGGAGAATGAACAATGGCTGATCTCCGCAATAATTTCGTCGGCATCAAGTCTCCGAACCCGTTCTGGCTGGCGTCCGCGCCGCCAACCGACAAGGCCTATAACGTCGAGCGCGCCTTCAAGGCAGGCTGGGGCGGTGTGGTCTGGAAGACGCTGGGCGAGGAAGGCCCGCCCGTCGTCAACGTCAACGGCCCGCGCTACGGCGCGATCTGGGGCGCCGACCGCCGCCTGCTTGGTCTGAACAATATCGAACTCATCACCGACCGCGACCTCTATACCAACCTCAGGGAAATGAAGCAGGTCAAGATGAATTGGCCCGATCGGGCGCTGATTGCTTCGATCATGGTGCCCTGCGAGGAAGAGGCCTGGAAGTCGATCCTGCCCTTGGTCGAGGAAACCGGCGCCGACGGTATCGAGCTCAATTTCGGCTGTCCGCACGGCATGTCGGAGCGCGGCATGGGCTCCGCCGTCGGCCAGGTGCCGGAATACATCGAAATGGTCGTACGCTGGTGCAAGCAGTACACCCGCATGCCGGTCATCACAAAGCTGACGCCGAACATCACCGATGTCCGCCGTCCTGCCCGCGCTGCCAAGGCCGGCGGCACCGATGCCGTCTCGCTGATCAACACGATCAATTCGATCGTCTCCGTCGATCTCGACAACTTCGCCCCGAACCCGACCGTCGGCGGCAAGGGCAGCCACGGCGGTTATTGCGGCCCGGCCGTCAAGCCGATCGCGCTCAACATGGTGGCCGAGATTGCCCGTGATCCCGAAACCTACGGCCTGCCGATCTCAGGCATCGGCGGCATCACCACCTGGCGGGACGCCGCCGAATTCCTCGTCCTCGGCGCCGGCAACGTTCAGGTCTGCACGGCAGCGATGACCTATGGCTTCAAGATCGTGCAGGAGATGATCACGGGCCTCTCCGACTGGATGGACGAAAAGGGCCATCGCAGCCTCGACGACATCACCGGCCGCGCCGTGCCCAACGTCACCGACTGGCAATATCTGAACCTCAACTATATCGCCAAGGCGAGGATCGATCAGGATGCCTGCATCAAATGCGGCCGCTGCTACATCGCCTGTGAGGACACTTCGCATCAGGCGATCACCAACTTCGTCGACGGCGTTCGCCATTTCGAGGTGATGGACGAGGAATGCGTCGGCTGCAATCTCTGCGTCAGCGTCTGCCCGGTGGAGAACTGCATCACCCTGGAACAGCTTCCCGCCGGCACCCTCGACAAGCGCACCGGCCGCATCGTCGACCCAAACTACGCCAACTGGACGACGCACCCAAACAACCCGATGGCGCGTCAGGCGGCGGAGTAACGATCTGCGACGCCGCGGAAACAATGATCCGCGGCGTTGGATCTCGCCGGCAACGTTCGCAGCGTCAGCCCCCTTCGCCGAATGACTTCCGATAGGCATGCGGGCTCGTGCCCAGCCGTTTGCGGAAATGGTGGCGCATTGTCGCCAGCGTGCCGAAGCCGCTGGTGGCAGCGATATCATCGAGCGATACCGCAAGCTCCCTTTCGAGAAGGTCGCGCGCATGCCGCATCCGCTCCTTCAGCAGCCATTCGCCGACACTGAGACCCGTTGTCGCTTCGAAGCGCCGTTGAAAAGTACGCATGCTCATGCCTGCTCTTTTGGCAAGCAGGCTGATCGGCTGCTCCTCGGAAAGGCTTTGACGCATCCATTCAATCAGTGGCCCGAGGCGAATGCCCTCGCGTTCCTGCGGAACCGGCGCGTGGATGAACTGCACCTGTCCGCCTTCGCGGTGCGGCGGCACGACGAGGCGGCGGGCGACGCTGTTTGCGGCCGCCGCGCCGAAATCGCCGCGCACCACATGCAGGCAAAGATCGATGCCGGCAGCACTGCCCGCCGCCGTCAGCAGGCTGCCTTCATCGACGTAGAGAACGTCGGGATCGAGGGCGATGTCCGGATAACGGGCGGCGATCGAGGCGACATAGCGCCAATGTGTCGTCGCCCTGCGGTTGGCGAGCAGCCCCGATCCGGCAAGAACCGCAACGCCGGAGCAGAGTGACATGATGCGCGCGCCGCGTTGACGCGCCGCCTTGAGCGCTGCGGCGAGCGGCGCCGGCACCGGCGCATCGATCGCCCGCCAGCCGGGCACGACGATCAGATCCGCCTCGTCGAGCACCTCCAGCCCCTTGTCGACCGCGACCGTCAGCCCTCCGGCGGCGTGAAGCGGCCCCGGTTCGATGCCGCAGACCGAGAAGCGATACCAGTCTTCGCCCATCTCCGGGCGCGGCAGGCCGAAGACTTCGTAGGCGATGCCGAACTCGAAGGTGCAGAGCCCGTCATAGGCAAGGGCTGCGACCAATGGTCCTTTCGTCTGCGGCAGTGATGAGTTTGGCATGATCTTTACGCTGTCGGTCGTTATGGCCAGTTTCGCAAAGTTCTAGCATCGGCGATACCAGGCGACAATTGCACCATGAAAGGAAAAACGATGCCAAGCCCCGTTGCCGAAATGCCTGCCGCAGCCCCCGATACTGCCGCCGCCCACTATGCCGCCAAGCTCGCCTTCGAAACCGACTGCTCGGATGTCCACGCCGCCTTTGCCGGCGCCAAGGTCGATTTCATTCTTCTCGACGTCCGCTCGCCGGCACTGTTTGCGCAGGCCCATGTACCGGGCGCGATCAACCTGCCGCACGGCAAGATGACCGCGCACCGCATGTCGGAATGGTCGGGGGATACCCTGTTCGTCGTCTATTGCGCCGGTCCTCACTGCAACGGCGCCGACAAGGCCGCCTTCCGTCTCGCCAATCTCGGCCTCCATGCCAAGCTGATGGTCGGCGGCATGACCGGCTGGGCCGACGAGGGCTTTATCTTCGAAAGCGCAGCCATCGCCGCCGCATAGCAGAACGCTCCCCTCACGGTGCGAGGGGAGCACATGTCTCAGAACTCGATAACGACCTTGCCGAACGGGCCGCGATAGAGATGATCGAGCGCCTGCGGCAGGTCCTCGAAAGCATAACGTCTGTCGATCACAGGCTTCAGCCCCGTCTGGTCGACGGCGCGCACCAGATCCTCCAACCCCCGGCGGTGGCCGACCGAAATTCCCTGCACGACGGGCGCCTTGAGAAGCAAGGGCGCAGCAGGCGCCGAGACTTCAAAGCCCTCGAACACGCCAATCACCGAAATCCGGCCGTTGACCGCCACGGCCTCCAGCGCCCGGCCGAGATGCGGCCCACCGACGATTTCCAGCACGTGGTCAGCGCCATAATCGCCGGTCAGTTGATAGAGCTGCTCCACCCAGTCGCGCTCCTGGCGGTTGATCAGATGATCGGCCCCGAGCGCCGATGCACGTTCGAGCTTTTCGCTGCTGCCTGATGTGATGAAGACTTCGGCGCCATGCGCCTTGGCAATCTGCAGGCCGAAAAGTGCAACCCCGCCGGTTCCCTGCACCAGCACCTTGTCGCCGGCCTTGAGCTTGCCGCATTCGATGAGCGCAAACCACGCCGTCAGCCCGGCGCAGGGCAGCGTACTTGCTTCAGCCGCATCGAGTGTATCAGGCGCAAGCGCGAACCATTCCTCGGAAAGCACCATGTGCTCGGAAAGTACCCCAGAATAAAAGCCGCCGCGCGTCTGATAATGTGGATTGCGGGCAGTTCCAGGCCCGCGTCCATCGATCCAGTCCGGGTTAAAGGTGGAGATCACCCGATCGCCGGGTTTGAAGCGCGTGACATCAGGCCCGACGGCATCGACTACGCCTGCCATGTCCGAGGCCGGCACGAAGGGGAACTGCAATGGCAGGCCCATGCCGCTATCAAGCACCAGCCTGTCGCGGAAATTGAGGGAGACGGCCTGCGTCCGCACCCGGATCATCGTGCCTGACACCTCAGGAATTCTGCCTTCGCCGATCTTCAGATTGGCCTCCGGGCCGATGGCATCGGTCTGCCATTGCCTTGTCGTCTGCATCTTTCTGCTCCTTCTCAATAGGCGGAGCAGCAGATATATCGTTGAATATTCCTCTCTAGTTGAGATATTAAATCGCCAGAATGGTGCCATTGAGGAAACAAAGATGGAGCAGTTGAAGGGAATTTCGATCTTTGTCGAGACGGTCGAGGCCGGTGGTTTCTCGGCCGCGGCCGAGCGACTCCATCTCACTCGCTCGGCGGTCAGCAAGACGATTGCAAGGCTCGAAGAGCGGCTCGGCGTCCGGCTCTTCAACCGCACGACCCGTGCCCAAAACCTGACCGACGAAGGCCGGTTCTTCTACGAGCGTTGCCTGAGAGCCGTCGAGGAAATCCGCATCGGCGAGGCCCAGCTTGAATCGGGCAAGCGCGAAGTCCGCGGCAGACTGCGTGTATCGATGCCGGCGCTTTTCGGGCGCCATTGTGCCGCTCCGATCCTGACCCGCCTGCTCGACGACCATCCGAATCTCGAACTCGACTTCTCCTTCAGCGACCGCGTCGTCGATCTTCTGGAGGACGGCTTCGACCTTGCCGTGCGCAACGGTCCGCTGAAGGACAATCCCGACCTGATGACGCGGGCGATCGCCCGACAGCCCATGACCGTCTGCGCTTCGCCCGCCTATCTGGAAAAATACGGGGTGCCACAAACGCTGGACGATATCGCTCATCACCAGGGCATCGTCTATCGCCGCGGCGACAACGACAAAGCCTGGACCTTTCCGGCAGCGGCAGGGCCCGCACGCGAAGTTCTGCCGAAATCGCGGCTGCGGCTTGACGATCTCGCCTCGATAGCCGACGCGGCGGTAAAAGGGCGCGGGCTAGCCTGGCTCACGTGCTGGCTGGTGCGCGACAGGGTCTTGTCGGGCGAACTCGTGCGGGTTCTGACCGATAGACCGCCGAGCGTCTTCGAAGCCTACGCCGTCTGGCCGAGATCGCCCGTGATGTTGCCAAAGGTGCGCCTTGCCATCGATATGTTGGCAGCAGATCTGCCGCGCCTGATGGGTTGAGGTTGCTCTCTGGCAGTCTCGTCCGGCTGCGCCTTAAAAATCCGACGGAGGCGAACAACGAGCTGCAAAAAGGAGCGGAAGCCCATGTTTTTCTATGGGTTTCCCTGGAAATACCGGGATGCTGCAATATATCGCTAATTTGCCATCACGCATGAACGGCATCCAATGCCATTTACTTAGAACACGGTCCGCATGTCACTTCGCAGCGTGCTGCGCGCACAAACAGCAGATTGCCACGCCGAGGTCGACAAGCTTTTCGGCACGTTCGATCTCTCCAATAGACAGCAATATAGAACATTCTTGCGTGCACATGCCAGGGTCGTACCGGCGGCCGAAGAGGCCCTCGAGGATGCAGGAATTGCCCGCCTGCTGCCCGACTGGCCGGAACGACGGCGCACGCAACTACTGCTCGCCGATATCCGGGAGCTCGGCGATTCGTTGCCCCCGCCTCTTCCGCCGCCGGCATTGTCCTGCGAGGCAGCGCTCTGGGGCGCCCTCTACGTGCTTGAAGGCTCCAAACTCGGCGGCGCCCTGCTTGCCAAGTCCGTGCCCGATCACCTGCCAAGCAGCTACCTGCGCCTTCAAGGCCCGAAGGGCGCCATGAGGAGCTTCATGGATCGTCTCGATGCCAGCGATCTAGACGATCCGGCCGCTGCCATTTCCGCGGCCCGCAGCATCTTCGACCTCTTCCTCAAAGCCGGGCAACTCGAACTGGAAGCCGTCCCATGAGCGGTACGTTTGAACCCGTCGATCTCACCAATTGCGACCGTGAGCCCATCCACCAGCTTGGATCGGTTCAACCCTTCGGCTTTCTGTTGGCGATATCCTCGGACTGGATTGTCACGCGCGCTTCGGAAAATCTGATGGAGTTCCTCGGAATTGCGCAGGCCGACGCGCTCGGCTGCCCTGTCACCTCGCTGATCACGCCTGAGGCACTCCACACGATCCGCAACAAGCTGACCACGCTGCGCGGTTCCGATGTCGTCGAGCGCATTTTCGGGCTCGCTCTGATGCCCGATCAAAACCGGTTCGACGTTGCCGTGCACCTGAACGAAGGTCAGGTGATCATCGAAGGCGAGCGCTGCCAGGAAGACAGACGAGACTCCCCTTCGCTCTCCATGCGCAGCATGATGTCCCGCCTCGATCACACGGAAACGATGGAGGCTTTCTTTCGCGAGGGGGCAAGGCAGGCGCGCGCTTTGACCGGGTTCGATCGGGTCATGGTCTATCGCTTCGACGACGGCGGTTCCGGCGAGGTGGTGACGGAAGCTGCCCGGGCTGGCATCGGTTCGTTCCTCGGGCTGCACTATCCGGCTTCCGACATTCCGGTGCAGGCGCGCGCGCTTTATCTGCGCAACCTGTTCCGCATGATTGCCGATGTCGACGCCGTCCCCGTGCCGGTCCTCCCGCAACTCGACGAGTACGGACAGCCGCTCGATCTCTCCATGTCGGTCCTGCGTTCGGTCTCGCCAATCCACATTGAATATCTGAAAAATATGGGCGTCGGCGCGTCGCTCTCCATATCGATCGTCGTCGACGGTAAGCTCTGGGGCCTGTTTGCCTGCCATCACTACGGCCCACGTCTTCCCTCGGCGCAAAGCCGATCCACCGCCGAACTTTTCGGCCAGATGTTTGCTTCGCGCCTTGAAAGTCGCGAACGGCGCCTCGCTCTTGACTACGAGACCAAGGCGCGTCGCATCGCCGATCGGCTTCTCACCTCCGTCGCAGACAATGCCAGCCTGCTCGATGATCCCGCCTGGTTGATCGAGGCGCTCGCCGACGCCATTCCCGCCGATGGCATCGGCGTCTGGATCAACGGCCGGCTGGCACTGGCTGGCATCGGGCCGGATGAGAAGAGCTTCGCAGCCCTCGTCCGCCACCTCAACCGAAATGCCGCCGGCCGCATCTATGCCGTCGACAGGCTGGCTGAGACCTATCCCGATCTCGAGCTCGACGATGCGGTGGCCGGCATGCTCGCCATCCCGATCTCGCGTTCGCCGCGCGACTATGTCGTGCTTTTCCGCCAGGAGCGGGTGCGCACCGTCCGCTGGGCTGGCGACCCGCACAAGCCGGTGGAATATGGTCCGAACGGTCCGCGGCTGACGCCGCGCAAGAGTTTCGAGGCCTGGTCTGAACTGGTGCGCGGTCGCTCGCTCCCCTTTACCGCGGCCGAGCGCCGCGTCGCCGAAACGATCCGCGTCACGTTGATCGAGGTGGTACTGCGTCTCACCGACGAGGCCAGCATGGCGCGCCAGACTGCAAACGAGCGCCAGGAACTGCTGATCGCCGAGCTGAACCACCGCGTCCGCAACATATTGAGCCTCATCACCGGGATCATCCGGCAATCGCAGGGGACCTCGGTCAGCGTTGACGACTACATTCGCCAGATCGAGGGCCGCGTCCAGTCGCTCGCGCGTGCCCATGACCAGATCACCCGCGATCATTGGGCGCCCGCTTCGCTGCGCCAATTGCTGCTGGCAGAGACCGCTGCCTATCTCGGGAAAAATGCGCAACGCATCCAGATGAGCGGCGAGGACGTGCTCTTGGCACCGCAGGCCTTTTCCACCGCCGCCCTGGTTTTCCACGAGTTGATGACCAACAGCGCCAAATATGGCAGCCTTTCCGGCACCGGCAGCGGTACCGTCCAACTCGGCTGGCACTGCGACGACGACGGCAATCTGCGCATTGCCTGGCGCGAAAAGGATGGTCCGCCCGTTGTCGAACCCAAACGCCATGGCTTCGGTTCAACGATCATCCGTCGTTCGGTTCCCTATGACCTCAGCGGCAAGGCCGAGGTCCGCTACGTCAAAGACGGGGTCGAAGCGGATTTCTGTATTCCGGCACGATATGTCGTCAAAGCGACGAGCGAACGGTTAGATTCGGCTCCGGATGGCGCGGCCGACCGCAAGACAATCCCCGACGATCATCAGCCGCTCTCGGGCCTGAAGGTGCTGCTGGTGGAAAACAATCTGATCATCGCCATGGATGGGGAAGACATCCTGCGCCGACTGGGCGCCGACGTAGCAACGGCGCCAAGTGTCGCTGAGGCGATGGAAATCCTCGCCGGCCAGTCGTTTGATCTGGCGCTTCTCGATGTCAATCTCGGGGATGAGACGAGTTTCGGCATTGCCGACCGACTGGCAGCAGACGGCGTGCCCTTCGTTTTTGCCACAGGCTACGGGGAAGGCATCGCCCAGGCGAACAGCCATTCTGGCGCGCCCGTGTTGCAGAAGCCCTATACGATGGAAGGCGTGACGGACACCCTGGTCCGGGTGCCGCTGCGCAAAAGGCAATAAACCTCAGGCTTCGGAGCGACCCGGTCGCAGCCCGCCGATAAAGAGCTGTTCCAGAAACCGCGCCGCATCCTCGAAGCGTCCCTCGCCGGAATGTTCCTGCCCGAGCACGGCACGCACCTGGACGTCGAAATCCGCATAGTGCTGCGTCGTCGACCAGATGGAAAAGATCAGGTGGTAAGGATCGCATTTGGCGATCTTGCCTGATTTCGCCCAGGCGCGGATCACCTCCGCCTTCTCGTCGACCAGTTCCTTCAGCGGCCCCTTCAACTCGTCTTCGATATGCGGCGCCCCCTGTAGCACCTCATTGGCGAAGAGCCGGCTCTCGCGGGGAAAATCGCGCGCCATCTCCAGCTTGCGTCTTATATAGCTGCGGATCTCCTCCTCCGGATTGCCCTCGGCATCGAAGGCGCGTAGCGGCTCCAGCCAGGTGTAGAGCACCCGGTCGATCAGCGCCCGGTGCATCGCTTCCTTGGTGCGGAAATAATAGAGCAGGTTGGGTTTCGACATCCCGGCCACTTCGGCGATCTGGTCGATGGTCGAGCCGCGGAAGCCGCTTGCCGAAAACACGTCGAGCGCTGCCTCCAGGATCTGCTCTTCCTTCTCCTCCTGGATCCGCGTTCGTCTGAGGGTTTTCGCTGCTCTCGGTATGGTCACAGGCTGTCGTTTCCCCTTGAAATTCAACTTCTTCGCTCAAGATTAAGCTGGAGGACGACCCTGCCGCTTTCTTGAGCAACTGCCCGTATTTTTATCGGCAATTTTCGTGATTTTCGTCTTGAGCCCGGCGGTGGAAGTTGTAATGTTTACCAATCGGTCAAATTATCCGCCAGATGAAAAACAAAGGCAACTGGCGATTTTCCGGCGCTCGACAAAACCAATAAGGGGGCGCAGGAAAGGACCACGGGAACAGGCGGGCATGCCACTTCGCATGGCTGCCGCAAACAGGTGAGGGCTTGAAGAATGGTGGCAGCACCAGGCGAAAACATGCGCGTCAATGGCGACCGTCTCTGGGACAGTCTCATGGACATGGCGAAGATCGGCCCCGGCATTGCAGGCGGCAACAATCGTCAGACGCTGACGGACGCCGATGCTGAAGGCCGCAGCCTCTTCAAGACATGGTGCGACGAGGCCGGCCTGACCATGGGCGTCGACCGCATGGGAACGATGTTCGCGACGCGGCCCGGCACCGATCCCGATGCCCTGCCCGTCTATGTCGGTTCGCATCTCGACACCCAGCCGACCGGCGGCAAATATGACGGTGTGCTCGGCGTGCTTGCAGCTCTCGAAGTCGTGCGCACCATGAACGATCTCGGCATCAAGACCAAACATCCTGTTGTCGTGACCAACTGGACCAACGAAGAAGGCGCGCGTTTTGCCCCTGCCATGCTGGCCTCAGGCGTCTTCGCCGGCGTGCACAGCCTGGATTTTGCCTATAATCGCAAGGATCCCGAGGGCAATCTGTTCGGCGACGAGTTGAAGCGCGTCGGCTGGATTGGCGACGAAGAGGTCGGCGCCCGCAAGATGCACGCCTATTTCGAATATCACATCGAGCAGGGACCGATCCTCGAAGCCGAGGAAAAACAGATCGGCGTCGTCACCCATTGCCAGGGCCTGTGGTGGCTGGAATTCACGCTGACCGGCAAGGAGGCCCATACCGGCTCGACGCCGATGAACCTGCGCGTCAATGCCGGTCTCGCCATGGCCCGTATCCTGGAAATGGTTCAGGGCGTGGCAATGGGCGAGCAGCCCGGCGCCGTCGGTGGTGTCGGCCAGGTGTTCTTCTCCCCGAACTCGCGCAACGTGCTGCCCGGCAAGGTGGTCCTCACCGTCGACATCCGCTCGCCCGACAAGGCCAAGCTTGATCGCATGCGCGCAAAGATCGAAGCGGAAGCGCCTGACATTTGCGATGCTCTGGGTGTCGGCTGTTCCATCGAGGCGATCGGCCACTTCGAGCCGATCACCTTCGACGAAAAGCTCGTCGCCTCGGTTCGCGCAGCCGCCGAGCGCCTTGGCTACAGCCATATGAACCTCATCTCCGGCGCCGGCCACGACGCCTGCTGGGCCGCCAAGGTCGCGCCCGCGACGATGGTCATGTGCCCCTGCGTCGGCGGGCTCTCGCACAACGAGGCGGAGGAGATTTCCAAGGAATGGGCGACGGCGGGCGCCGACGTGCTGTTCCATGCGGTGGTGGAGACGGCGGAGATCGTGGTGTGATGGCGCCAGACCAGCCAGCAACTTATCTCGATTATGCTGACGCTTTTAAGTTCTATAACCAGCGAACTGCAGACGACCTTGCATGGGCCAATGCCAATGTGACGCCGGTGAACGAAGGTCCGTGGGGCGACGTCCCTGCCGCGCAAATTTACTATATTGGCATCGACCTAGCAGGCGAGCGAATCAGGCTTCCGCAATTATCGAGCTTCTGGCGATATAAACCTACTGCTGTTCAACTGGCCGATTCAGATGACCGCGACCCACATACGCCCCATCGAACCTATTATGTGTTCGGGCGTGGGTCGAGCGTCGTTCGGATCGAACTCGGCCCTTCCATGCCCGGCATATTGATCGAACGCCCCAAAGGCAGCCAACCCGTACAGTCAACCGGGCTGATCGACGGCAAGGATTTCTACTTTCGCGAAAGCGATGGTTCTTGGTCAATGTCAGTCGGCGGCACTGATGTCGTTGACCAGCCCGACTGGTATTGTGAGGAAGAGCATGACACGCCCGATGAGCTGAGTGAGGAGGCCATCTACGGCCTTATCGCCAAGGGCGCAGCACTCCTGCGAAGTGGTACGCCCACGATGGCAGTTGAGCAGTAACAACAACAGACCGCAGGGAGAAGGAATAGCAGCCATGACCACAGTCATCAAAAACGGCACCATCGTCACGGCCGACCTCACCTACAAGGCGGACGTCAAGATTGACGGCGGCAAGATCGTCGAGATCGGCCCGGGCCTCTCGGGCGACGAGACGCTGGATGCGACGGGCTGTTACATCATGCCCGGCGGCATCGATCCGCACACCCATCTCGAAATGCCCTTCATGGGCACCTATTCCTCCGACGATTTCGAGAGCGGCACGCGTGCGGCCCTTTCCGGCGGCACCACCATGGTTGTCGATTTTGCCCTTCCCGCCCCCGGCCAGTCGCTGCTGGAAGCGCTGACAATGTGGGACAACAAGTCGACGCGGGCCAATTGCGACTATTCCTTCCACATGGCGGTCACCTGGTGGAGCGAGCAGGTGTTCAAGGAGATGGAGACCATCGTCCGCGACAAGGGCATCAACACCTTCAAGCACTTCATGGCTTACAAGGGCGCGCTGATGGTTGACGATGACGAGATGTTCGCCTCCTTCCAGCGCTGCGCCGAACTCGGCGCCCTTCCCTTGGTGCACGCCGAAAACGGCGACGTCGTCGCCTCGATGTCGGCAAAGCTGCTGGCAGAAGGCAATAACGGGCCCGAGGCGCATGCCTATTCCCGCCCGGCCGAAGTCGAGGGCGAGGCCACCAATCGCGCCATCATGATCGCCGACATGGCCGGCTGCCCGGTCTATATCGTCCATACCTCCTGCGAGCAGGCGCACGAAGCGATCCGACGCGCCCGCCAAAAGGGCATGCGCGTCTACGGCGAACCGCTGATCCAGCACCTGACGCTCGACGAGAGCGAATATTCCAATCCTGACTGGGACCACGCCGCCCGCCGTGTCATGTCGCCGCCCTTCCGCAACAAGCAGCATCAGGACTCGCTCTGGGCCGGGCTTGCCTCCGGCTCGCTGCAGGTGGTCGCCACCGACCATTGCGCCTTCACCACTGCGCAGAAGCGTTTCGGTGTCGGGGATTTCACCAAGATCCCCAACGGTACCGGCGGTCTCGAAGACCGCATGCCGATGCTTTGGACACACGGCGTCAACACCGGCCGGCTGACGATGAACGAATTCGTCGCCGTCACCTCGACCAACATCGCCAAAATCCTCAACATCTATCCGAAGAAGGGCGCGATCCTTGTCGGCGCCGACGCCGACATCGTCGTCTGGGATCCAAAACGTTCCAAGACCATCTCGTCTAAGGCCCAGCAGTCGGCGATCGACTACAACGTCTTCGAAGGCAAGGAAGTGACCGGCCTGCCGCGCTACACGCTGACGCGCGGGATCGTCGCGATCGAGGAAAGCACCATCAAAACCCAGGAGGGTCACGGCGAATTCGTCAGGCGCGAGCCGGTGACAGCGGTCAGCAAGGCACTTTCCCAGTGGAAGGATATCACCGCGCCGCGCAAGGTGACGCGCAACGGCATCCCGGCGAGCGGCGTCTGACGATGGTGCGCAACAAGACGCCCATCAACCGGAGACCGCTGCCTCCATGCGCATGACCTCAGGCCGGCACCAATCCATCCAGCTCCGGCAGAAGCACGACGCTTTCCTGCTCGTTGGGGTCGGTGCGGGCGATGATCGCCGTGCACGGCGTGCTGCTGAGGTTTGCCGGCAGGTGCGGCACGCCGGCCGGGATATAGAAGAGTTCACCGGCATGAACGATGACATGATGCTCGAGTTCGTCTCCGTACCAGGTATGCGCCTCGCCGGAGAGCATGTAGATCGCCGTCTCGTGCGCCTCGTGCAGATGCGCCTTGGCGCGCACGCCCGGCGGGATCGTCAGCAGGTGCATGCAGATGCCTTTGGCGCCGACCGTCTCGGCCGCGACCCCTTCGAAGTAGCTGAGCCCCTGCTTGCCGTCATAGGCATGGTTGGGCCGAACGATGTGGCAGGTGGGCTTTGATGTCGCGTCCATTCTCTTCCTCCATGAAATGTGCCGCCGGCAGGGCCTGCGGCGATGGTAACATGCAAACCGCGTCCCCGCGGCGAAAACAAGAACGGTCGCATTGATGCAAGCACCCTCCGTCGTATCCGCCAAGGATCTCTGTCTCACCTACCAGGCAAATGACGGCCCGGTGCGTGCGCTGAGCGATGTCAATCTCGATGTCCGCAAGGGCGATTTCGTCTCTTTCATCGGCCCGTCCGGCTGCGGCAAGACCACCTTCCTGCGTGTCATCGCCGATCTCGAAAAGAGCACCTCGGGCGAGATTTCGATCAATGGCATGACGCCGGAGGAAGCCCGCAAAGCCCGCGCCTACGGCTATGTCTTCCAGGCGCCGGCGCTCTATCCCTGGCGCACTATCGAAAACAATATCGCCCTGCCGCTGGAGATCATGGGCTATTCCGGCGCCGACCGCGCAAGGCGCATCGCCGAAGCGCTTGATCTCGTCAGCCTGTCCGGCTTCGAGAAGAAATTTCCCTGGCAGCTTTCCGGCGGCATGCAGCAGCGCGCCTCGATCGCCCGCGCGCTCGCCTTCGACGCCGACCTCTTGTTGATGGACGAGCCCTTCGGCGCGCTGGACGAGATCGTCCGCGACCATCTAAACGAAGAGCTACTGAAACTCTGGGCGCGCACCAACAAGACGATCTGCTTCGTCACCCACTCCATCCCCGAAGCGGTCTATCTCTCGACCAAGATCGTGGTCATGTCGCCGCGCCCGGGCCGCGTGACCGATGTGATCGACTCTACCCTGCCGGCCGAACGCCCACTCGACATCCGCGACACCCCTGAATTCCTGGAAATCGCCCATCGTGTCCGCGAGGGGCTGAGGACGGGACATAGCCATGAGGTTTAGGCCGTTGAGTTCGGGGGCCACCCCCCTCTGCCCTGCCGGGCATCTCCCCCACAAGGGGAGAGATCGGCAAGAGGAGAGGACGTCGGTCCTCACTGATTCCACGCTGGATCAGGGGCCTTTCGTTGTTTTGGGAAGCCGTTTCCACATATCGATCTCCCTCCTTGTGGGGGAGATGCCCGGCAGGGCAGAGGGGGGCGGCCGCGCATTCGACGCCAACAAATGGGGGCAGTCGCTGTGAAACCCGATACCTTCAAGGACAAGCTCGTCCCCGTCACCACCATCCTGCTGGCCCTCGTCGCTATCTGGTATGTCGCTGCCGTCCTGATGAACGCGCCGTTTCAGCGCGACATGGACAGCCGCGCCGGCGTCACGCCGACGACCCTGGAATTCATCGGCAAGACGCTGGCGCAGCCGAAGCCGATCCTGCCGGCGCCGCATCAGGTGGCGCAGAACGTCTACGAGAACACCGTCCTGCGCAGCCTTTCCAGCAATCGCAGCCTCGTCTATCACAGCTGGGTGACGCTCTCCTCGACCCTGCTCGGCTTCGGTTTCGGCATGCTGCTTGGCATCCTTCTTGCGGTGCTGATCGTGCACAACCGCGCCATGGACCGCTCGCTAATGCCCTGGCTGGTGGCGAGCCAGACCATACCGATCCTCGCCATCGCCCCGATGATCGTCATTATCTCCTACAATGTGCTGACCGGCGACAATGCGCTTGCGCATCTGTTGAACCTCGATTCCGATGCTTCCCGCCTCGTCTCCAAGGCGCTGATCTCCACCTATCTTTCTTTCTTCCCCGTCGCCGTCGGCATGGTGAAGGGCTTGCGTTCACCTGAAATCATGCATCTCGACCTAATGCGCACCTATTATGCCAGCCCGATGCAAACCTTCTGGAAACTGCGCGTTCCCGCCTCGATCCCGTTCCTGTTCACCTCGATGAAGGTGGCGATCGCCGCCAGCCTCGTCGGCGCCATCGTCGGCGAGCTGCCGACAGGCGCTGTCGCCGGCATCGGCTCCAAACTGCTTGCCGGCTCCTATTACAGCCAGACCATCGATATCTGGGCGGCCCTGGTCGCCGGATCGTTGCTGGCCGGCATCCTGGTCGCGATCGTCGGGGTTGCGGCGAAGATCGTCGATCGCGCGATGGGCGGGAGACCGGCATGAGACATCTGACCTTCTCCTGGCAGGGCACGGTGGCCCTCCTTCTCTGCCTCGTGTCGCTAATCACCTTTCCGCTTTTCGCCGAAGGCGCGGCACACCCCTTAACCGACGGTACGGCAAGCCTCATCTTCATCATTGTCGTCGCGGCTGCCCTGCTATCTTTTGCGCCGCAACCGCCGGCCTACCGCGCCACTGTGCTGTTCATCGGCGCGCATGGTGCCGCCTGGATGCTGCTTTCCGCACTTTCCGGCAACGAGGGTCTGGCGACAAGAGCCTTCTTCCTGCCGCTCTTTTCCTGCTGGCTGCTTGCGTGGCGATGCGTCACGGAGCTGTCGAAACTGCAGCCCGTCACTGCTTTCGGCAAATCTTCGCTCCAACTGCTGATCCCGGCGATCTTCGGCGCCTGGATCCTCATCCTTTGGGAAGCAGCAACGCGTGGCGCCGGCATCCCCTTCATCATCCTGCCGCCGCCGAGTGCCATCGGCATGCGCATCACGGCCTCCCTGCCGATCCTCGGTGCGGATGTCAGGCAGACGATCTTCAAGGCGGTGTTGATCGGTTACATCGTCGGCAACCTCAGCGGCTTTGTCGTCGCGGTGCTCGCCGACCGCATCACCTTCCTGCGCCGCGGCCTCCTGCCGATCGGCAACATGGTATCGGCCCTGCCGATCATCGGCGTCGCCCCTGTCATGGTCATGTGGTTCGGCTTCGACTGGCCGTCGAAGGCAGCGGTCGTCATCATCATGACCTTCTTCCCGATGCTGGTGAATACTGTCGCCGGCCTTGTCGCCTCCGGCAGCATGGAGCGCGATCTGATGCGCACCTATGCCTCGAGCGACTGGCAGACGCTGCTCAAGCTCAAGCTTCCGGCAGCCATGCCGTTCATTTTCAACGCACTGAAGATCAACTCGACGCTGGCGCTGATTGGTGCCATCGTTGCGGAATTCTTCGGAACGCCGATCGTCGGCATGGGCTTCCGCATCTCCACCGAGATCGGCCGTATGAATGTCGACATGGTCTGGGCGGAAATCGCCGTCGCGGCGCTGGCCGGCTCGATCTTTTATGGCATCATCGCCCTGACCGAACGGGCGGTGACGTTCTGGCATCCGTCTATCCGTGGTGGCTAGACGCGCCCGGGCTTTGGAACCGGCCCGGGCATAACTTCAGAGGGTAAGGATAAGAAAATGAGAAAGTTGATAGTTGCAATGATGGCGAGCGCGATGTCGCTGGCAGCAACCCATGCGATGGCCGCCGACAAGGTGGTTTTGCAGCTGAAATGGGTCACGCAGAGCCAGTTCGGCGGCTATTACGTCGCCAAGGACAAGGGCTTTTACAAGGAAGAAGGCCTCGACGTCGATATTAAGCCGGGCGGTCCCGATATCGCCCCGGAGCAGGTGATCGCCGGCGGCGGCGCCGATGTCATCGTCGACTGGATGGGCGGCGCGCTGGTTGCCCGCGAAAAGGGCGTTCCGCTCGTCAACATCGCCCAGCCCTATCAGAAGGCCGGCCTGGAAATGGTCTGCCGCAAGGATGGCCCGATCAAGACCGAAGCCGACTTCAAGGGCCACACGCTCGGCGTCTGGTTCTTCGGCAACGAATATCCCTTCTTCGCGTGGATGAACAAGCTCGGCCTGTCCACAGAAGGCGGCGCCAATGGCGTCACCGTGCTGAAGCAGAGCTTCGACGTGCAGCCGCTGGTCCAGAAGCAGGCCGACTGCATCTCCGTCATGACCTATAATGAATACTGGCAGGCGATCGATGCCGGCTTCAAGCCGGAAGAACTGACGGTCTTCAACTACACCGAGATGGGCAATGACCTTCTCGAAGACGGTCTCTATGCGATGGAAGACAAGCTGAAGGATCCGGCCTTCAAGGAAAAGATGGTCAAGTTCGTTCGCGCCTCGATGAAGGGCTGGAAATATGCGACCGAAAACCCCGACGAAGCCGCCGGGATCGTCATGGACAATGGCGGCCAGGACGACAACCACCAGAAGCGCATGATGGGCGAAGTCGCCAAGCTGGTCGGCGACAGCTCCGGCAAGCTGGACGAGGCACTCTATGCCCGCACCGCAAAGGCGCTACTCGACCAGAAGATCATCAGCAAGGAGCCCGCGGGCGCCTGGACGCACGACATTACCGACGCCGCTTCTAAGTAATCGCGGCAAGCAATGCAAAGCGAAACGCGCGGGATATCTCCGCGCGTTTCTTTTTTTTCGGCACCGATGAAAAAACGCCTTGCAACTGTCGCATTTGTCCGGCGTCAAACGTCATAAGGGAAGCAGGATCAATCATCGTCATGTTCACATAACCCTGCAGTGATTGATTCAGGTTCTGATGGTAACTATCATCGCTCATGGGGAATTGTTTTCTGCCGGGCTTGCATATCGAGCAAATCGATACCAATTAAAAGCCGATTTGCCGGCGAGGGACGAAGACGGCAATGATGTGTGGATACCCCTGAGAATGCAGGAAAGGCAGTGGCCTGGTCGCGAGCTGAGTGGCACACGCGCGAGTTCGGCTAAGCTTGTTACAAGATTGGACGAAGACGCATGGCACGCAAGCCGATTGGAATTCTAGGCACCGCTACCCTTTTTGCTGCGGCTCTCGCCGCATCCACTGCATTCTCGCAGGAAACGCCGGTCGAAAAACCGCAACAGAATCTGCCGGCGATCGTCGTCACCAAGGCGACAAGCCGGACGCTGGTCGACCGTGTCATCGGCACGGGAACGGTCAAGCCCGTCGAGGAAGTCTATATCCAGCCGCAGGTCGAGGGCCTATCGATCCGAACGCTGAAAGCCGATATCGGCGACAAGGTTGAGGTGGAGAGCACGCTGGCGACGCTCAACGATGACGCGCTGGTCCTGGCAAAGAGCCAGATGATGGCGACGAAAGCCAAGGGCGAGGCAAGCCTCGCCCAGCTGCGCGCCCAACTCATCGAGGCGCAGGCCAATGCCGAACAGGCAAGGCAGCAGCAGGCCCGTGCCCAGGAAATGGGCAAAAAGGGCACTGTTTCCACCGCCCAGGTCGAGCAGGCCGATGCGACTGCCGCCGCCGCCAATGCCCGCGTTGTCTCCGCCGAACAGGCGATCGAAGTCGCCGAAGCCGATCTCAAGGTCTTCGACAGCCAGATTGCCGACGCCGATTTGAAGCTGGCGCGCACCGATGTGAAGACACCGGTCGCCGGCACGGTCTCGGCGAAGAACGCCAAGGTCGGCGCCATTGCCGCCGGCAACGGCGATCCGCTATTCACCATCATTCGCGACGGCGATATCGAGCTTGTCGCCGAGGTCGCCGAAAGCGACATCGTCAGGGTGGTGGGCGGCCAGAAAGCGTCAATTTCGCTGTCCGGCAGCCGCGAGAAGCTTTCCGGCGCCGTGCGCCTGGTTTCGCCGACCGTCGATCCGGTCACCCGCCTCGGTCTCGTCCATATCTCCATCGACGACGACAGCAAGGCGCGTTCCGGCATGTATGGCAGCGCCGAGATCATCGTTCGCGAGACGGAGGGCGTATCGCTTCCCCTGACCGCCGTGCTCACCGGCAACGAAGGCTCCTCCGCCCGCAAGGTGGAGGATGGCGTGGTGAAATACGCCAAGGTCGAGACCGGCATCCAGGACGGTGCCTATGTCGAGATCGTCGATGGATTGAAGACCGGCGACGAGGTCGTGGCCAAGGCGGGCGCTTATGTCCGTGACGGCGACCACATCACTCCGGTGCGTGAACAGCCCTCGGCTTCCAACTAAAGAGACCATCCGATGAATTTTTCAGCCTGGTCCATTCGAAATCCCATCGCGCCGCTCCTGGCCTTCTGCCTGCTGGTGCTCATCGGCATGCAGTCCTTCAATGCGTTGCCGATCACGCGCTTTCCAAACATCGACGTGCCGCTCGTTTCGATCAACGTGACGCAGAGCGGCGCTTCGCCGGCCGAACTCGAAATGCAGGTGACGAAGGAGATCGAAGACGCGGTCGCCTCCATCACCGGCATCGACGAAATCCAGTCGACAGTGACCGATGGCAGCTCGCAGACCGTCGTCATGTTCCGGATGGAAGTGCCGACGCAACAGGCGGTACAGGACACCAAGGATGCGATCGACCGCATCCGCAGCGATCTGCCGGCGACGGCCGAAACACCGATCGTCTCCAAGGTCGATGTCGAAGGCCAGGCGATCCAGACCTTCGCCGTTTCCTCGCCTGCCATGTCGCTGGAAGAGCTCTCCTGGTTCGTCGACGATACCGTCAAGCGATCGCTGCAGGGACAGGCCGGCATCGGCCGCGTCGATCGTTACGGCGGCGCAGAGCGCGAAGTACGCATCGAACTCACCCCTGGCAAGCTCGATGCCTATGGCATAACCGCCGCAAGCGTGAACCAGCAACTGCGCGGCACCAATATCGATCTCGGCTCCGGCCGCGGCCAGGTGGCCGGCAGCGAACAGGCAATCCGTGTTCTGGGCGATGCCCGCAACGTCGCCGAGCTCGCCGACACCACGATCGCGCTGCCGAACGGCCGCTTCGTCAAGCTGTCCGATCTCGGTGTCATCAAGGACACCTATGAAGAGCCGAAATCCTTCTCGCGCTTCGACGCCACGCCGGTTGTCACCTTCGGCGTCTTCCGCTCGAAGGGCGCCAGCGAAGTCAGTGTCGCCAAAACCGTAGCGCAGAGCCTCGACAAGGTCCGGACCGAAAACCCGAACGTGAAGATCGAACTGATCGACGATTCGGTTTATTTCACCTACGGTAACTACGAAGCCGCCATCGATACGCTGCTCGAAGGCGCGCTGCTCGCCGTCATCGTCGTCTTCCTGTTCCTGAGGAACTGGCGCGCGACGTTGATTTCGGCAATCGCCCTTCCGTTATCTGCGATCCCGACCTTCTGGATCATGGACATGATGGGCTTCTCGCTGAACCTCGTCAGCTTCCTTGCTTTGACGCTTGCGACCGGCATCCTCGTCGACGACGCGATCGTCGAAATCGAAAACATCGCCCGCCACATCAAGATGGGCAAGACCCCTTACCGGGCGGCGATCGAGGCCGCTGATGAAATCGGCCTTGCCGTCATCGCCACCACCTTCACCATCATCGCCGTCTTTGTGCCGGTTTCCTTCATGCCGGGTATTCCGGGCCAGTACTTCATTCAGTTCGGCCTGACCGTCGCCTTCTCCGTCTTCTTCTCGCTGATGGTCGCGCGCCTCATCACCCCGATGATGGCCGCCTATCTGATGCGCGCCGAAGACGGCGTCGACGATCATCACGACAATGACAGCCTGCTGATGCGTGGATACACACGGCTCATACGTGGCACGACCGGGCGCTGGTACACGCGTTATGCGACGCTGCTTGTCGCGTTCGGCTTCCTGGCCGGCTCCGTTTTGCTGCTCATGCAGGTTCCCGGCAGCTTTTTGCCACCGGAAGATGCCTCGCGCATCGTGCTTTCTGTCGAATTGCCGCCCAATGCGCGGCTTGACGATACCGAGAAGACGACGGATGCGATCTATGACAGGGTCAAGGATATCAACGGCGTCGAAAGCGTCTTCGTCCTCGGCGGCGCATCGCCGAAGGGCGATCTCGAATTGCGCCGTGCGACCATCACGCTCGCGCTTGATAAGCTCGACCAATCGCTGGTCAAGAAGATGGTCAATGACGGGCTCGGCCACATCCCCCTCATCGGTCCGATGCTGCCGAAGGTGGAAGTCCACGGCCGTGAACGGCCGCAATGGGATATCGAAAAGGAAGTTTTCGCCAAGCTGCGCGACATTCCCGACGTCCATATCCTGAAACTCAACGATCGCGGCGAACGCGACCTCGCCTTTAACTTCCTCTCCAAGAACGAGAAAGACCTGAACGACGCTGTCGGCGTTCTGGAATCCAAGCTCCGTGCCGATCCGCTGCTTGCCAATGTCAGCGCCGACGGCGCCCTGCCCCGTCCGGAACTGCAGGTTTATCCGCGCAAGGACGAAGCCGCACGCCTCGGGATCACGCCGCAGCAGATCTCCGAAACGATCCGTGTCGCCACAATCGGCGATGTCGATGCGGCTCTTGCCAAGATCTCGCTCGACGATCGCCAGATCCCGATCCGGGTCCAGGCGGCGGTTGACATGCGCCGTGATCTCTCGGCGATCCGTGCATTGAAGATCCAGACCGCCAGCGGCGGCACCGTTCCGCTCTCAAGCGTCGCCGATATCAACTACTCGGAAGGCGTAAGTTCGATCAAGCGCAACAACCGTTACCGCGTCGTTTCGATCGGCTCCGACCTGCCGCAGGGCGTAGCACTCGACACGGCTTCGGCCCGCTTCCGCGAGATCGTCAAATCAGCCAATATCCCGGCCACGGTGCATCTTGCCGAAAGCGGCGACACCAAGGTGCAGAGCGAGATGCAGCAGAGTTTCGTCAACGCCATGTTGATGGGCCTCCTGCTGGTGCTGACAGTGCTGATCCTGCTCTTCAAGGACGTGATCCAGCCCTTCACCATCCTGCTCTCGCTGCCGCTCGCCATCGGCGGCGTAGCGGCGGCTCTGATCATCACCAGCAACCCGCTGTCTATGCCGGTCATGATCGGCATCCTGATGCTGATGGGTGTCGTCACCAAGAACGCCATCCTGCTCGTCGATTTCGCGATCGAGATGCGCCACCAGGGCATGGCCCGCGTCGAGGCGATGGTCGAAGCCGGCCGCAAACGCGCCCGGCCGATCATCATGACTTCAATCGCCATGTCGGCCGGCATGCTGCCTTCCGCGCTCGGCGTCGGCGAAGGCGGCTCGTTCCGCGCGCCGATGGCGATCGCGGTGATCGGCGGCATCATCGTCTCGACGGTGCTCTCGCTCGTCGTCGTGCCCTCCTTCTTCCTGATCATGGACGATCTGTCCCGCCTGCTCGGCTGGATGTTCGGCCGCCTGGTCGGCAGGAAGGACAATGAGGAGCTGCCGCTGTCGCGCGAGGATCTCACTCGCGTCACCCGCGAGAACCGCAGCGAGATCGACTCGCTGGAGGAGCGGCTGACCGCGATCGAAAAGCCGGAAAGCAAGCGCAAGAGCGCCAAGGGCAACGACACCAACGTGCTGCGCCTGCCGCCCTTCGCAGCGGAATAAGCAAAGCCCAGAAAATCAACGGGCCGGGAGCACTCTCCCGGCCCGTTTCGTTTTGCCGTTTCGCTGCTATCAGCGACGTCGATCTTTTCCGCCAGATCTGGTCGTCAGAGCCCCCCCTGCTCTCTGAGGAAGCTGACGATCGAGCTGACGCCGTCGCCGCGTTTCATGTCGGAGAAGACGAAGGGGCGCGCCGCGCGCATGCGCGTGGCATCCCGATCCATTACCTCGAGATCGGCGCCGACATAGGGCGCCAGATCCTTCTTGTTGATCACGAGCAGGTCCGAGCGGGTGATGCCGGGGCCGCCCTTACGCGGGATCTCCTCGCCTTGGCAGACGGAGATGACATAGATGGTGATATCGGCAAGATCGGGCGAAAAGGTTGCCGCCAGGTTGTCGCCGCCGGATTCGATGAAGACGACGTCGAGATCGGGAATTCGCTGGTTAAGGCCGGCGATCGCCTGGAGATTGATCGTCGCGTCCTCGCGAATGGCGGTATGCGGGCAGCCCCCGGTCTCGACGCCGACGATGCGGTCCGAAGTCAGTGCCTGCATGCGCACCAGGGCCTCGGCATCCTCGGTCGTGTAGATGTCGTTGGTTACAACCGCGACGGAATAGTCGTCGCGCATCGCCTTGCAGAGCTTTTCTGTCAGCGCCGTCTTGCCCGAGCCGACCGGCCCGCCAATGCCGACCCGCAAAGGTCCGTTTCTTGATTTCATGTGCCTTACTCCAATCGAACCCCGATGATAGCGACGCTGCCATCGCACGCCACCGTCAAATGACGCAGTCGCAGTGATAATTTCGAACCATCACGAGCGGAACAGCCGCGTCGCCTGGGTCTCGTGGCGCAGGCCGGCAATATCGGCCTGCACCGTTGCCGAGCCCAGATCGTCAAGCGAGGAGGCTGCCGCCCGCCGGGCGACTTCCGCAATACGCTCTTCGAGGCCGGCAAGCACGGCAACACCGTCCCTCTGGCCGGCGACGCCGAGGCGGATGCCGGATGAAACCGCTTGTGAGACATAGGCGTGCAGGAAGGCAGCAAGCGCCTTCTCCGGCTCTATGCCGTGTGCACCCGTCACCGCCCCGACCGCAACGGGATAAGCGACCTTGTCGGGCAACCTATCGAACACGCCGTCCGGCCAGGCCCGCGCCGCCGCCAGGAACGCCTCGCCAAGCAGCATGATTTCCTGATGGCGCTCGCGCGATCCGGCAAGTGCGGCGGCGAGTGCGGCGATCTCGACAAGGCGCACGGGTTCTTCCTGACACCTGTGGCTTTCGGCCAGCAGTACCGCATCGTTCCAAACCGAACCATGGCCGATCAGCGTGCCGATCCAGGCCGCAAGCGAGGCCGCATCAGTGACCAGCCCGTCGGCCACCGCCCGCTCCAACCCGCCCGAATAGGCAAAGCTGCCAATCGGAAAAGCCGGCGAAAGCCATGCCGTTAGACGCAGCAATGCGTGCAGCTCACGATCCCTGGTCATTAGGTTTCAGTCGTGCTTGTGGCCGTGATGTCCGTGATCATGGTCATGGTCATGACCATGATCGTGGCGGTGCTCATGCTCATGCTCGTAGCCATGTTCATGATCGTGGTCATGACCCTGGTTAGGAATGTGCCCGTGATCATGATCGCGCTCATGCGAATGGTCGCCATGGGAATGATAGGCTCCCCGTGCAGGCTGGAACGGCTCATCGATATCGAGGACGGTGGCGCCGAGGCCCTGCAGCATGGTGCGGATGACATGATCGCGCAGGATGACGATGCGGTCTTCCTCGATCTGGGCTGCGAGATGACGGTTGCCGAGATGCCAGGCAAGCTCGACCAGGTGCATGCGGTTGCGTCCGCGAATTTCGAAGAGCTTCTCATCAGCCGCGAGAATCTCGATCAGTTCGCCGTCGTCGCGCACCAGCAGGTCGCCGTTGGCGAAAAGCACCGGGTCCTTGAGATCGAGCATGACCATCTCGCCATTTTCCAGATGCAGCAGCTTTCGGCGCAGATGGCGCAGATCGTGCGGCAGTTTGACCTGGACGGTCGGATGGGAGGACGGGGTTCCGGCGGGGAGATAGGAGGTAACGCGCTGCATGATATGTCCGTTTTGCTGAGACGACGACCATGCAAAATAGCCTTTCCCGATGCAAGCACCAATGGTCTTTGTGCGCGTGTCGGGCTTTTATATTCCGTAAGCCTGCATCATGTTGTCGCCCTCGGTTCCCCTGCCCTCGGCATCGGGGCTATTGTCGACGAGCCCGTGCCATGCATGATGCAAGCCTTCCCGCTCGTGTACGACGCGATTGCGCCCGAGCGCCTTGGCGAGATAGAGCGCCCGGTCAGCCGAAGCGTAGACCGCCTGCTTGTTGCGCCCGGCGGCGAGGTCGGCAACACCGCCGGAAACGGTGATGCGGATATCGTGCCCCTCGGCCGCGATGGCGCCGCTTGCGATCCGGGCTCGAACACCTTCGACGCGTTCCATCCGCGCCTCCAGCGGCTCGCCGGAGACGATGACGCCGAACTCCTCCCCACCCAACCGTGCCACGACGGACATCTCATCGAAGGCGGATATGAGCATCGCCGAGACCGCGGTGATGACGGCATCGCCGCAGGCATGGCCGAAGCGGTCGTTGATCGCCTTGAAGCGGTCGACATCGAAAACAACAAGCGAGGCGTTGCCCTCGGTGTTTTCAAGCGCCTCTGTGAAAGCGCGCCGGTTCAATAGTCCGGAGAGCGTGTCCGTTCGGCTGAGTTTTTCAAACTCCGCCCGCGACAGCGTCAACTCATGCAGGGCAAAACCGGCGGCCAGCGATAGCATGCCGGAAACCGTCCCACCAACGAGCCAGGAAAAAATGGCTCCGAAGCCGATCGCGTGCGCGAGTGTCATCGGTAGCAGCCCGAAAAAGCCGAGCGGCGGTATCGTCAGCGAAATGATAACGCCGGAGAGAATGACTGCAAGAAAGCTCATCTTCAACGCAAAGAGATAGACATTCCTGCGATGTTGAAAATTGCCGAAATCGGCCTGCAGCGACATCCAGTTTCTCATGAGAATCGACCTTCCTGCCCGGCGTTTCAAGACATTGATAAGAGCCGAATTGCTGCGGGTGTCTTAATCGACTCGTTAAAATTCGAACGGTTTTAGACGATTCGGTGGACAGATTTTTTCTAGCAGGAGATGCAGCCTTCCAATCCCTGAATCGGACAGTACGCAGACACACTTAGGCGATTGATTTAAAACAGATTTACGGGGTCAGGGAATGGGGCTGTTTCAGAATGATCTATCTGGAGAAAATACCGGTTTCTTCAACGATTTTTACAACCGAATGGAGAGTGCCCTTCACAATTCACTTTAAGAGCGGGACGGCCATCGGCTGCCTCAATTGTAGACAGCAACAGACAATCGCAATGATTGTGGAAACGCGTTCCACAAGCCGGTCCGAAGCCCCGCAGAGCGCAGCGCTGCAGCCGTCCAGGTGTTACAGCCGAAGAGGGCGTTGAAATATCCCTTGGCCTCGAAGAACCGGTCGATTTCGCCGTAACCTGCATCCGGGATCGGCACCACCGAGCCCGCGTCGCGAACGAAGCTGTCTGAGATAAAATTGCGCAGCCGCGCCAATTGATCGTCACTGACATCGAATGGCGCAACACTGGACTGCGGCTCGGTGATATGACCGGCAAGGTCCACATGCAGGACCGAACGGTCGATTGTCAGCGCTCGCAGCACCGGCAGCGGTTTCAGCTCCGCCCAGGTCGGGGTTTCCAGATAGAAGGCGCGGCCGCCCCAGCCGACGATGAGCCATTCCGCATCCGGATGGCCGAGCGGAAAACCGTCATCGACGAGAAAGGAAAAGGCACTCCGCGCCTCCTCGTCGAGCGGAATTGCAATATCGGTGTGGATCGGTCCCGACAGCAGGAGAATCCGATGCGTCGCGGCCACAGACGACGCCTTGACCGGGGCAATCAGCGGCCGGGGAATGAAGCTTCCGCAAGCCACCAAAAGCACAAGCAGGAATACGATCCGTAAAACCCAGCGGATGCCTGTTCTCATCGGAACCGTCCGGGACGCACGGAGCGAGCCGGCCTAAAACAGGAAATAGCGCTGCGCCATCGGCAGCACCGTCGCCGGCTCGCAAGTCAGCAATTCGCCGTTTGCCCTGACCTCATAGGTCTCCGGATCGACCTCGATCTCGGGTGTCAGGTCGTTATGGATCATCGATGCCTTGGAGATGCCGCCGCGCGTATTCTTCACCGCGACCAGTTGCTTGGCGACGCCGAGCCGGCCCCTCAAGCCACCGTCGAGCGAGGCCTGGCTGACGAAGGTGACGGAGGAATTGGTGAGGCTCTTGCCATAGGAAGCAAACATCGGCCGGTAGTGCACCGGCTGCGGCGTCGGGATCGACGCGTTCGGATCCCCCATCGGCGCGGCGGCGATCGAGCCACCGAGCAGCACCATGTCGGGCTTCACGCCGAAGAAGGCCGGATTCCAGAGCACCAGGTCGGCACGCTTGCCGACCTCAACCGAGCCAATCTCATGGCTGAGGCCATGAGCGATCGCCGGATTGATCGTATATTTGGCGATATAACGGCGGACGCGGAAATTGTCGTTATCGCCCTTTTCCTCCTTCAGCCGGCCGCGCTGCCGCTTCATCTTGTCGGCCGTCTGCCAGGTGCGGATCGCCACCTCGCCGACGCGGCCCATGGCCTGGCTGTCGGACGAGATGATCGAGAAGGCGCCGATATCGTGCAGGATATCCTCGGCGGCGATCGTCTCCTTGCGGATGCGGCTTTCCGCGAAGGCGATATCCTCGGGGATCGACGGCGACAGATGATGGCAGACCATCAGCATGTCGAGATGTTCGGCGATGGTGTTGACCGTATAGGGCCGGGTCGGGTTGGTAGACGACGGAATGACGTTCGGCTGACCGCAGATCTTGATGATGTCAGGCGCGTGCCCACCGCCCGCCCCTTCCGTGTGGAAAGCATGAATGGTGCGGCCCTTGATGGCACTGATCGTATCTTCGACAAAGCCGCTTTCGTTCAGCGTATCGGTGTGGATCATCACCTGCACGTCATATTCGTCGGCGACCGACAGGCAGCAATCGATAGCGCCTGGCGTCGTGCCCCAATCCTCGTGCAGCTTCAGCGAGGTGGCGCCGGCCAGCACCATCTCGGTCAGCGCCCCCGGCAACGACGCATTGCCCTTGCCGGCAAAGGCGAGGTTCATCGGGAAGGCGTCGGCCGCTTCGATCATGCGCGCGAGATGCCAGGGACCGGGCGTGCAAGTGGTGGCAAGCGTGCCGTGCGCCGGTCCCGTGCCGCCGCCGAGCATGCAGGTCATGCCTGACATCAGCGCTTCCTCGATCTGTTGCGGCGCGATGAAGTGAATATGGCTGTCCATGCCGCCAGCAGTGACGATCTTGCCTTCGGCGGCAATCGCCTCCGTGCCCGGACCGACGATGATATTGACGCCAGGCTGCATATCGGGATTGCCCGCCTTGCCGATCGCAACGATGCGCCCGTCCTTAAGCCCGATATCGGCCTTGTAGATGCCGGAGTGATCGACGATCACGGCATTGGTGATGACGGTATCGACCGCACCATCCGCCCGCGTCACCTGGCTCTGGCCCATGCCGTCACGAATGACCTTGCCACCGCCGAACTTCACCTCCTCGCCATAGGTGGTGAAGTCCTTCTCGATCTCGATGAAGAGTTCCGTATCCGCAAGGCGCACCTTGTCGCCGGTGGTCGGTCCAAACATGCCGGCATAGGCGGCGCGCGAGATCTTGTAGGGCATCCATCAGGCTCCATGGGAGGAAGAGATAAGCGTTTCCCCGCTAAGCCGCTTGAGGCGGCCCGCGGCAATATAGGCATCGACAAGCTGCCTTTCGGCGGCAAACGGGTGCCATTCCCAGCCGACATGACCGAACCCGGCAAGCGTCACCTCGGCATCGGCATAGCTGTTCAGCACCTCGGCAATGACGATCATGCCGCTGCTCGGCACAATGTAAGGCGCCGGCGCGAAGGCCGACAGCGAGGCATCGACAGCCTCGTGGACCGCCTTGCCGATGACGACATGCGTCTTGCCGGTATCAGCGCAGAAGGCAGTGAATTCATCCGTATAGTCGTCGCAGAAATCGTCGAGTTCCGGATGTGAGACGGCAAGCGGCGCCCGCATCGCGGCGAATTTTTCCGGATCGCGCACACTCCAGATTTCGCGCGCCGAAACGACGCCGGGATGGGCACGCCATTGTGGCGAACCGAGCATCGCCTTTGCCGGCCGGCCGGTATTGCAGACCGCGACGGCATCCGTGCGGCTGCCGCCAGCCCCGTAGGAACGGCAATCATTGAAACGGATGACGAAATCAGCGGCATCGATGACGCCTGCCTCTTTCTCTGCGATCTCGCCATTGCCGACGATCATGATCTTCTTGGTCACCTTAGTTGCTCATCGTGTCTTCAAGCTCTTTCAGCTCTTTCGTGCGTTTGTCGGTGATGTCGGCGAGACATCCAACAACCAGCATCGGCTCCAGCGTGCCGCCGCGGGCCTGAAAGCCGAAGGCATCGCATTCGGCGTCGCGATAATCGATCCAGGCGCGCTGAGCCTTGACCAGCGCCTGTTCCGCACCTTTCATGTCGCCATCCAGATCCTTGTCGATCGCCACCATGGCGGCACGCGTCTTCTTATATTGCGCATTCAGCGCCTTGTCGGCGGTCTCGTGACGCGCCGCCTCGCAGGCGGTCATCTCCGATTGCGTCTTCGGATTGTTGCAATCGACATCCTGAGCGGAGGCGGTACCAGCCGCTACCAGCATCGCCGCCCCGATGAGGCAAATGTTCAAGCGCATGCGCCTCTCCCGTTAAAGCTTGCCCATTACCAACTGACGGAAGCCATAGACTTCGCGCTTGCCGGAAAGCGGGATGAGCGTAACCGAACGCGTCTGCCCCGGCTCGAAGCGCACGGCCGTTCCCGCCGGAATATCGAGCCGCGTGCCATGCGCTGCCGCGCGATCGAAGGAGAGCCCGGCATTGGTCTCGGCGAAATGATAGTGGCTGCCGACCTGCACCGGCCGGTCGCCCGTATTGGAAACATCCAACGTCACCGTCGGCGCGCCGGCATTCAGTTCGATGTCGCCGCTTGCGGCAATGATCTCGCCTGGAATCATCTCGTCCTCCTTAAGCCGCCTTGGGCGCGCAGCCCTCGGCCTTCAGCACACGCTTTGTCGACGCCGGGTTTTTGACGAGCATCGCCGCCGGCCGAATAGGCCTGACAACGAGATTGCCGCCGCAGTTGGGGCAGACACCCTTCAGCACGTCGTCGACGCAATCGGCGCAGAAGGTGCATTCGTAGGTGCAAATCCGTGCCTCGGTGCTCTCCGGCGGCAGATCCTTGTCGCAGCATTCGCAGTTGGGCCTGAGTTCGAGCATCCCTGTCTCCTTACCGAATCGGTTCGTGCACGGTGACGAGCTTGGTTCCATCCGGGAACGTCGCCTCCACCTGCACGTCATGGATCATCTCGGCAATGCCCTCCATCACCTGGTCGCGGCCGATCACATGGGCGCCGGCCTCCATCAGCTCGGCGACAGGACGGCCGTCGCGGGCGCCTTCGACGACGAAATCGCTGATCAGCGCGATCGCCTCGGGATAATTCAGCTTGACGCCACGCTCCAGCCGCCGCTGCGCCACCATCGCCGCCATGGATATCAGCAGCTTGTCTTTTTCTCTCGGAGTGAGGTTCATCGTCTACCTGCCTATTGAACTCATAGATTCCAGACTTTCGGCACAGGCGCACCATTGCGCAAGGCGGAAATGACCGGGATCAGGATTTTTCTAAGTGCAAAGCCGTCGGCCGCTGCAAGACGGACGACGAGCTTGCCATCCCAGGCGCTCGCACCGCCCATCGATCCTTCTATGAGCGGCCGCACCCTGCCGAGATAGGCTTCCGAAAGCGGCCCGGCATAAAGCAGCGTCGCAAAGGCCACCTGTCCGCCGAGCACCGCCTGCCGCGCCGCCAGTGCCGAGACACCTTCGGAAAGTCTGAGCTCTTCGGCGTGGATCAGTTGACCCGAGCGTCGGATGCGCCAGCGGTCGCGAAACAGCCCGGTTTCCACCGTCTCGCCCATCGCCTTGCGGCCGAGCAACACAGCTTCGACGGCCAGAAATTCGGAGCCTTCGTCAAGATCGACATCGAGCCTGCGGAAAAGTGCGGCCCGATCGAAGAGGATCGTTTCCTGCGGCAGCCAGTCGACCCTCGCTTGGGCTCCGACCTTAATGCTGGTCGTCACCTCGGCCGTGCCGGCCGACGCCTTGTAGATCTTCTCGCAGGCCTGGGTGGTGACGTCGATCTTCGTGGCGGGACCGGCCACGACGCTCCAGTCCATCCGGTCGCCGCCGGTCAGCCCGCCTGCTGTGTTGATGATGACGGCTTCCATCGAGGCATCGAACGTATCGGGCAGGCGGATCTTCGCCGCGCCCTCCTGATAGAGTTCACGCAGACGCGTGCGGCCATCAAACAGCTTTGCCGCCAGATGCCCGCGTCCCTCCGCTCTTTGCGGTCTCGTCCCTGCCGCCGCAATCATCGTACCGTCCCTTTCGGTCGCGCCACCGGTTTCATTCCATCGCGCGGATAACGGAAAGCAAGCAAGTCCCATGCCGTCCAGGGATACCCGCAGCGGAGCTGGAAGATTTGAAAGGCGCTCTGCTAGCTGCCGAAAAATGCAGCATTTGCCGATCAGACGGTCAGGTGACGGCGGGCCTCCGGCGTATCCAGCGTTTCGGCAAGGCCTTCATGCACGATCTCGCCCCGATCCATGATGTAGACGTAATCGGCAAGCTCCCGGCAAAAGTCGAGATATTGCTCGACAAGCAGAATCGCCATGCCGGTGGAATCGCGCAGGTAACGGATGGCCCGGCCGATATCCTTGATGATCGACGGCTGAATGCCCTCGGTCGGCTCGTCGAGCACGAGAATCCGAGGCCGGGTCACCATGGCGCGTCCGATCGCCAGTTGCTGCTGCTGGCCACCGGAAAGATCGCCGCCACGACGCGATAACATCGACTTCAGCACCGGGAAGAGACTGAAGATGTCGTCGGGAATATTCCGGTCGCCGCGGCCAAGCGGAGCAAAGCCGGTTTCGAGATTTTCCTTGACTGTCAGCAGCGGGAAGATCTCGCGCCCCTGCGGCACATAGCCGATGCCCTGCTTGGCGCGGGCAAAAGGCGGCAGGCCATTGAGTCTGGTATCATTGAAGGTAACGGTGCCGGCCGACAGTGGATGCTGGCCGGTCACGGCGCGCAGAAGCGAACTCTTCCCCACGCCGTTCCGCCCCAGCACGCAGGTGATCTTTCCCATCTCCGCCTTGACGGAGATGCCACGCAACGCCTGGGCGGCGCCATAGTGCAGGTTTACGTTTTCGACTGTCAGCATGATGCCGTCTCCAGAATCTTTGTGGGTCCCAAAAAGACCCCTCCCCAACCCCTCCCCACAAGGGAGAGGGACAAGCTCGGAGCTACCGTCCCACTTCCCAAGAGATCATAAGAAAGCTGGCAATCGTAGTGATGAGCGAGCGCCCAGGTTAAGCCCCTCCCCCTTGTGGGGAGGGGTTGAAGAGGGGTGACACACCCACCAACATTCAATCGACGCATCATCCCTCACCGCCCCAGATAGTTCTCGATCACCTTCGGATCGGAACTCACAAAGTCGATTGATCCCTCAGCCAGGACCGAGCCTTCGGCAAGGCAGGTCACCTTGACGCCGAGGTCGCGGATGAAGCCCATGTCGTGTTCGACGACGACGACCGAGCGGGTCCTGGCGATGTCCTTGAGCAGGATCGCCGTTTCCGCCGTCTCCGCATCCGTCATCCCGGCCACCGGCTCGTCGACGAGCAGGAGCTTCGGCTCCTGCGCCAGCAGCATGCCGATCTCCAACCACTGCTTCTGCCCATGCGAGAGGTTGGCGGCGAATTCGTCGCGCCGATACGTCAGCCGCACCGTTTCGAGGATTTCTTCGATGCGTGCTTTGTCCCCGCGCGAAAGCCGATAGAACAGCGTCGAGAACACGCCGCGGCGGCGGTTCAGCGCCAGTTCCAGATTGTCCCAGACCGTGTGGCTTTCGAAGACCGTCGGCTTCTGGAATTTGCGGCCGATGCCGAGCTCGGCGATATCGGCCTCGTCCTTTTTGGTAAGGTCGATCATGCCATTGAAGAACACTTCACCCTCATCGGGCCGCGTCTTGCCGGTGATGATATCCATCATCGTGGTCTTGCCGGCCCCGTTCGGGCCGATGATGGCGCGCAGTTCGCCGGGCTCGATCACGATCGACAGCGAATTCAGCGCCTTGAAGCCGTCAAAGGAAACCGAGACGCCGTTAAGATAAAGCACGCTGGTGGGTTTGACGTCGGGGATCATGCTGCTCACTCCGCGGCCTGGATTTTAGGTTCGATGCCGTCTTCCTGCGCCACCGGTGGGGCAGCCTTGGAGACGGCTTTCCGCCTGCCGAGATATTGGGCGATCGTGCCGACGACACCCTTTGGCAGAAACAGAGTGACGGCGACGAAGAGACCACCGAGCGCAAACAGCCAAAACTCCGGGAAGAGGCCGGTGAAGATCGTCTTGCCGCCATTGACGAGGATCGCGCCGATGATCGGTCCGATCAGCGTCGCCCGTCCGCCGACCGCTGTCCAGATGACCACTTCGATCGAGTTTGCAGGAGCGAATTCGCCGGGATTGATGATGCCGACCTGCGGCACATAGAGCGCGCCGGCAATGCCCGCCATCATCGCCGAGACGACGAAGGTGAAGAGCTTGAAATGCTCGACGCGGTAACCGAGGAAGCGCGTGCGGCTTTCGGCATCACGCACGCCGACCAGCACCTTGCCGAACTTCGAACGAACGATCGCCGAGGCAAGCAGCAGCGACAGCGCCAGCAAGACCGCGGTTGCCGCAAACAGGGCTGCACGCGTGCCGTCAGCCTGGACGTTGAAGCCGATAATGTCCTTGAAATCGGTCAGGCCGTTATTACCGCCGAAGCCCATGTCGTTACGGAAGAAGGCCAGCAGCAGCGCGTAGGTCATCGCCTGGGTGATGATCGAGAGATAGACGCCGTTGACGCGTGAGCGGAAGGCGAACCAGCCAAAGACAAAGGCGAGCAGGCCGGGCACGACGAGCACCATCAGCGCCGCAAACCACAAGTGGTTGAAGCCGTACCAGAACCAGGGCAGATCCTTCCAGTTCAGGAACACCATGAAATCGGGCAGGATTGGGTCGCCGTAGCTGCCGCGGGTGCCGATCTGGCGCATAAGATACATGCCCATCGCATAACCGCCGAGCGCAAAGAAGGCACCGTGGCCGAGCGAGAGAATGCCGCAGAAGCCCCAGACGAGATCGAGCGCCAGCGCCAGCAGCGCATAGGTCAGATACTTGCCGAACAGTGACATGATATAGGTCGGCACGTGCAGCGGATTGGTCGGCCCGGTCATCAGGTTCAGCACCGGCACGAGAACCGCGACCAGAAGCAGCAGGGCGATGGCAATGACGATCTTACGATCGAGTGATCGGAGAAGGAAGGCCGTTATCATGCTTCCACCGCCCTTCCTTTGAGTGCGAAGAGTCCGCGGGGACGCCTCTGGATGAAGAGAATGATGAGGACGAGCACCAGGATCTTACCGAGCACGGCGCCGGCGAAGGGCTCGAGGAACTTGTTGACGACGCCGAGCGACAGCGCCCCGACCAGCGTGCCCCAGAGATTGCCGACACCGCCGAAGACGACCACCATGAAGCTGTCGATGATGTAGGATTGGCCGAGGTTCGGCGAGACGTTGTCGATCTGGCTGAGCGCCACCCCGGCAATACCGGCAATGCCCGAACCGAGCGCGAAGGTGAAGGCGTCGACCCAGCCTGTGCGGATGCCCATCGACGATGCCATGCGGCGGTTCTGCGTGACGGCACGCATCTGCAGCCCGAAAGCTGACCGCTTGAGCAGCAGGAGCAGCGTTACGAAGACGACCATCGAAAAGACGATGATCCACAGTCTGTTCCAGGTGATGGAGAGCCCGCCGAGATCGAAGACACCGGACATCCAGGTCGGATTGCGGACCTCGCGGTTGGTTGGGCCGAAGATGCTGCGCACGGCCTGTTGCAGGATCAGCGACACGCCCCAGGTGGCGAGCAGCGTTTCGAGCGGGCGGCCGTAGAGATAGCGAATGACGGCGCGCTCGATGACAAGGCCGACGAAGCCGGTAAAGACGAAGGCGGCAGGCACGGCAAAGGCAAGCGAATAGTCCGCCACACCGGGAAAGGTCGAGGTAATGTATTCCTGCACCACGTAGGTGGTGTAGGCGCCGATCATCACCATTTCGCCATGCGCCATGTTGATGACGCCCATGACGCCGAAGGTGATGGCAAGGCCGATCGCGGCAAGCAACAGCACCGAGCCGAGCGACAATCCGTACCAGACGTTCTGGACGACATCCCACAGCGCCAGGCTGCGATTGATCGTGCTGATATCTGCCTGGATCGCCGGCTTCAGATCATCGGGCGCAGTTTCGAGTGTGGTCGTGAGAATGGTCAGTGCATCACGATTACCGCGAGCTGCGATCGTATCGATCGCAGCCTTCTTGTCTTCGACGCTCGCATCCGTCTTGAGCAGCAGCACTGCGCGCGCCGCTTCCATCGTATTCTTGATCTCGGCGTCCTTTTCAGCCGCAAGCGCCGCGTTCAGCAGGTCGAGATTGGCGGGATTGGCGTCTTTCAGCAGGCCCTGCGCCGCCGCGAGCCGCGCCGAACGGTCCGGGCTCATCAGCGTCAGCTGGCTGGTGGCGGCGCTGATGACGCCGCGAAGTGCATTGTTGATCTTGACCTTGGTCATCAGATCCGGATCGACATCGGCAGCGGCTTCGCCGGTGATCGGATCGGAATAGGTCGGTTCGTCATCGGTGCCGCCCTGGAGGAGCACTGGGCCGCCATCGGAATTGACGTAGAGAAAGCCGGTGCTCAACTGCTGCAGGATCTGGCTGACATGCGGGTCCTTGGAGGCGACCAGCGCCTTGATGGCCGCCTCGCGTTCCGGGAAGTCGCCGGCGCCGAGCGCATCGATGAGCACGTGGATATCGTCCTCTGCCCGAACTTCGCTCGATGTTGCCAGGCCCGGAAATGCGAGGCCGGAAAATGTCAGGCCCGAGAACGTCAGGCAGAGCGTGATGAGGAAAATCTTTATGGCGCGATACATCAGCTTTCTCGCCCTTGAGTGTGTTGGCCTCGCGGCGCAATCGCTGGGACGGAGCTTCCGCCCGGTATCAAACCCGGACGGAAGTCTTCAGGCAATCATCTGACCGGGGTCGTACTCAGGAACCCTTGCCGCCGCACTTGCCGGTAGCGACGTTGAAGTTGCCGCAGGACATCGGCTTGCGCCAATCGGAGATCAGGTCCTTGGAATCAGGCAGGTAATCGGACCATTCGTCGCCGACCACGGCGGGCGTCTGCTGGACGATTTCGAACTGGCCGTCGGCCTGGATTTCACCGATCAGCACTGGCTTGGTGATGTGGTGGTTCGGCATGACGGTCGCATAACCGCCGGAGAGGTTCGGAACGCTGACGCCGATGATGGAGTCGAGAACCTTGTCGGTATCGGTCGTGCCGGCAGCCTGGACGGCCTTAACCCATGCGTTGAAGCCGATATACGCAGCCTCCATCGGGTCGTTCGTCACGCGCTTGTCGTTCTTGGTGTATGCGTGCCAGTCCTTGATGAACTTCTTGTTGGCCGGGCTTTCGACCGACTCGAAATAGTTCCAGGCAGCGAGATGGCCGACAAGCGGCTTGGTGTCGAGACCGGCAAGTTCTTCTTCGCCGACCGAGAAGGCGATGACAGGAATGTCGGTTGCCTTGATGCCCTTGTTGCCCAGTTCCTTGTAAAACGGAACGTTGGCGTCGCCGTTGATCGTCGAGACGACGGCGGTCTTCTTGCCAGCCGAACCGAATTCCTTGATCTTGGAAACTTCGGTCTGCCAGTCGGAGAAGCCGAACGGCGTGTAGTTGGTCATGATGTCTTCTTTCGGAATACCCTTCGAAATCAGGTATGCCTCGAGAATTTTGTTGGTCGTGCGCGGATAGACGTAGTCGGTCCCTTCAAGAACGAAGCGCTTGACGCCTTCTTTTTCCATCAGGTAGTCGACGGCCGGAATGGCCTGCTGGTTCGGAGCAGCACCGGTGTAGAAGATGTTGCGCGAGGATTCTTCGCCTTCATACTGCACGGGATAGAAGAGCAGCGAATTCAGCTCTTCGAATACCGGCAGCACGGATTTGCGCGAGGACGAGGTCCAGCAACCGAAGACGGCGGCAACCTTGTCCTTCTGGATCAGTTCACGGGCCTTTTCGGCAAACAGCGGCCAGTCGGAAGCCGGATCGACGACGACGGCCTCGAGCTTCTTGCCGAGAAGGCCGCCCTTTTTGTTCTGCTCGTCGATGAGCATCAACATGGCGTCTTTCAGCGTGGTTTCGGAAATCGCCATCGTGCCGGAAAGCGAATGCAATACGCCGACTTTAATCGTGTCCTCGGCGGCCACCGCGCCGTGGAATGCGGCCGATGCCGCCATGACGGCACCGAGCGCAGCGCCGGTGATCGTGGATCTGAGATTCATCTGGTTGAGCCCCTCTTCTTGTTCCGCAACAGGCCGGAAACGGAATTTAACTGTTGCCGAGGGGACTATCGGGTGCTGCATCGCAAAAACACATACGCAAAATGACGTAGGCGCGGGGGCAAACGGACAGATCGAAGAAAGCGGCATCCCCCCAGCGGGAGATGCCCTGTCGGTTCTATGCGAAGAATTATTCGTCGATCGTCAAGATGACGGCTGTCGGGCCGTAAGAGAGGCTGGCCTTGTGCTCGGAAACGGTGACCTTACCCAAGGTGCCGACGACACCACCCGCCTTCAGGATCTCGATCTTCGTTCCGGGTATAGGGGTAATGCCATCGGCAAGCGTCACCTCGAGATCGCCGGCGAGCGCAGCCTTGCCCTCGACGGCCAGCGTGCCGGCGCCGTTCGCGCCGAGCGCCAGCTTTACCGTTGCATGGGCGAGCTGCTGATAATCACCGCCTACGATCAAAGGCTTGTCTGCCGCCACGACGAGCGAACCGCCATTGACCGTAAGGGCGCCGGCACCGAAGGCCGAGGGCGATCCAGCCACCAGCGCGCCGTCTTCGAGCACGGTGCCACCGGCATAGCTGTTGGCGCCCGAAAGCCCGAGAGTGCCGCTGCCGCGTTTTACCAGCCTGCCTTTGCCGGCGATGTCGTTGCGCCAGGTATCGATCGAATTGAAGCCGCCCTTTGCCGCGTCCATCGTCACGGTGACATCCTGCTCGAAGGCACCGTAACCATCGGCGGCGGCAAACAGGTTGAGACGACCGTAACCTTCCGCATCGTCAATGAGCGGATAACCCGAGGCGATTTCGGTGGTCTTCAGCACGTCGCGGCGCTGTTCGACGTCGAGATAGGGCAGGCGCGTTTCGAGAAGCGCTTCAGCGCCCTGCGGCACGCGAGCCGGCTGATCGGTCGCATGGATCGTCGGCATTCCGTAGCTCAGGCGCTGCAGCACGTAAGCGCGATTGGCGTCATGATCGGCAAAACGGTCTGCGGCGAGCGGCGCCGCATGCGCGGCGACTGCAAGCGCGCCCGCATCGGCAACGCCTGATTTGGCGAGGAGCCATGACTGTGCCCGGGTGTACGCATCGCTCTTCAGCGCGGCATTGTCGGCCTTGTTCAGATTATAGACGACCGTCGCAGTGCCGAGCATCCGGCCACCCATCACGTCGAGAGGGGAATGCATGCCGGCGAGGATGCGATCCTCGCCCAGTTCGCTGGCACGCGTGATCATTTCCTGAAAGCGCTGCGGCACGAGATAGGCCATGGCAAGCGCATCCCGCCAGGCTTCCGCCGTATGCCCGCTCGGGAAACCGCCGTCCTCGACCGGCTTGCCGCTCTTGGCCGGCTCAAGCGTCGGGACGACCGACACGTCCTGGCTCCAGCGATAGGGGCGGCCATATTTGAAATAGCGCTTGGCGGGTTCCGTCGAGCCGTCACCGCTTGCGGCGTTGATGAAATCGATAGCAAGGCCCATGTCCGGGTTTGCATCGGTCTTGTTTTCCGTATCCCGCTTGCTGCCGGCGCCGCGATTGTTGCCCTTGTCGTCATATTTGACCGTCGTTGCATCAGCCGCCACTTCGGTGATCGTGGTGGTCTGCTTCGAGCCGGCTTTCCAGGCATCCGTCAGCGGACCGAGGCCATCGACGATGCTAGCATTCTTGCCGCGCCGGTCGTCGAGATAGGCGGCCACCGCCTGATCGGCCGTCCGCGCCCGCGTCGCATTGACGACATAGGCGATGTTGGCGTCATGGACGGCTTGGTTGACGATATGGCCGTCGGTCTTGCTGGAGGGAATGCCATCCCAATCCGTCTTGGCGACCGCCGGGCAATTGTCCTTGGCCGGGGCTTCGACACCTGCATCGACGAAGGACGTGCGCGGGGTCCAGATTTCAAGGAAGCCGGAGAGGAGGTGAACGGCGGCGTTGGTGTCGACCGTCGAGAAGCAGGCGTCCCCGCGCTTGTTGGTGTTTCCGGCTTCGGCATAGGGCGCTTTCGCCGCCGTGGCCTGATCGGCGCTGGCAAACGAAGGCACGATGGAAACAAGGCAGACGAGGGCGGTGCTCAGGCGGCAAAGGCTTAAAGCAGACATGGAATACCCGAAATAGTTGAACGAACGCGGGGAGAGGTAGAGTTCTTGTGTGACAGGTCAATTTCAAAAATATTGCCATTCTGTGAACCACCCGGCGTCCGCCTCTTGCCTTTCCGCTCCATCCCGCCAAAACTCGCTGGAAGACGATGAGCCCCAACCGGAATGCTGAAAGGAAGACATGGCAGCGCGCCAACGCATCATTCCGGTAAGACGCGAATACAATCGCTGGGTCGCCAACCAGACGCTGGAAGATTATGCGTTGCGCTTCACCGCAAAGAGCGCACGCCATTTCTCTTCGCAACGCATCTCGCAGACGGCGATCGGCGCAATCTCTTTCCTGGCGCTCGAGGCGATCGGCGGCGCAATCACCCTCTCCTACGGCACCACCAACGCCTTTTATGCCATTATCGTCGCAAGCATCGCGATGCTGGCGATCGGCCTGCCGATCAGCCGCTACGCCATCCGCCACGGCGTCGACATCGATCTTCTGACGCGCGGCGCCGGCTTCGGCTATATCGGTTCGACCATCACCTCGCTGATCTATGCGAGCTTCACCTTCATGCTGTTTGCGATCGAGGCTTCGATCATGTCCGGCGCATTGGAGCTCACCCTCGGCATCCCGCTCTGGATCGGATACATCCTCAGCGCCGTCATGGTGATCCCGCTGGTGACGCATGGCGTGCGGCTGATCAGCAAGTTCCAGCTGATGACCCAGCCCTTCTGGATCGTGCTGAATATCCTGCCTTTCATCTTCATCGCCTGTTTGGACTGGGAAAAGTTCGATCTCTGGCGCGCCTTTGCCGGCATCCGCCATGCCTCCGGTCCGCCCGGCACCATCGCCGATTTCGATCTGGTGGAGTTCGGTGCTGCCTCTGCCGTTATCCTGGCGCTGATGTCGCAGATCGGCGAACAGGCCGACTTCCTGCGTTTCCTGCCGCCGGACCCGCAGCGCAAGTGGCGCCATCGCCTGGCTGTTTTTCTCGCCGGACCCGGCTGGGTCATTATCGGCGCGCCGAAACTGCTTGCCGGCTCCTTCCTCGTCGTGCTGACCTTTGCCTCGGGCGTGCCGCTTGATCGTGCCGCGGACCCGGCGCAGATGTATCTGACCGCTTTCGGCTACATGGTCCCCTGGCACAACGCTGCGCTGTTGTTGATGGCCGCCTTCGTCGTCATCTCGCAGTTGAAGATCAACGTGATGAATGCCTATGCCGGCTCGCTCGCCTGGTCGAATTTCTTCTCGCGGCTGACCCACAGCCATCCTGGCCGCGTCATCTGGCTGGTCTTCAACGTCGCGATCGCCCTGCTTTTGATGGAGCTTGGCATCTACCGGCTGCTGGAGGAAACGCTCGGCATCTTCTCGATCATCGCCATGGCCTGGCTCTGCACGATCTCCGCCGATCTTTTCATCAACAAGCCCCTTGGCCTCGCTCCACCCGGCATCGAGTTCAAGCGTGCCCATCTCTACGACATCAACCCGGTCGGCCTTGGCGCCATGACGCTGTCGGCGACGGTGTCGCTGATTGCCCATTTCGGTGCCTTCGGCGAGATCGCCGCCTCGCTCGCTCCCTATATCACCCTCGTCATCGCGCTGATCGCCTCGCCGGTGCTCGCTTGGGCGACGAAAGGCAAGTTTTACCTCGCCCGCAAGCCGCGACACGGTTGGAAGAACCTGACGAACATCACTTGCTCCGTCTGCGAACACCCGTTCGAGCCGGAGGACATGGCCTGGTGTCCGGCCTACGCCGCGCCGATCTGTTCGCTCTGCTGCTCGCTCGACAGCCGCTGCCACGACATGTGCAAGCCGGCCGCCCGTTTCAACGCGCAGGTCGGCACCGTCGCCAAGGTACTGCTGCCCGACGCCATTCTGGGGAAGCTGACGACGCGACTCGGCCGCTACGGCATCGCCGTCGTGCTGGCCTTGACCGCCATCGGCGCAATCCTGGCGATGATCGCCCATCAGGTCGCCGCCGCCTCGCCTGAAACAGCCGAGGTCGTCAACCGCACTATCCTCATCGTCTTCTTCGTCTTCTCGGTGATATCAGGGGTCGTTTGCTGGTTCTATGTGCTCGCCCATGACAGCCGCGTCGTCGCCGAGGAGGAATCCTCGCGCCAGAATACGCTGCTGCTCAAGGAGATCGCCGCCCACAAGAAGACCGACACCGCCTTGCAGAGCGCCAAGGAGACGGCAGAGGCCGCCAATCGCGCCAAGAGCCGCTACGTCGTGGGCTTGAGCCACGAACTGCGCACGCCGCTCAACGCCGTGCTCGGCTATGCCCAGATCCTTGAGCGCGACGAAACCATCCCGGCGCCACGTCAATCCTCGATCAAGGTCATCCGCCGCAGCGCCGAACACCTTTCCGGACTGATCGACGGCCTGCTCGATATTTCCAAGATCGAGGCCGGCCGCCTGCAGGTCTACTCCAATGAGATCAACATCCAGGATTTCCTCGACCAGATCGTCGATTTGTTCCGCCCGCAGGCGCAGGCAAAAGGCCTCGTCTTCATCCACGAGCGCTCGCCGGCCTTGCCGCAATTCGTCCGTACCGACGAAAAGCGGCTGCGCCAGATCCTCGTCAACCTGCTCTCCAATGCCATCAAGTTTACCGACGAAGGCAGCGTCACCTTCGATGTCGGCTATCGCAACCAGGTGGCGACCTTCACCGTTGCCGATACCGGCCGCGGCATCACCGAGAAAGATCTTCCCCGCATTTACGAACCCTTCCAGCGCGGCGAGGCCGAAAGCGTGCGGCCGATGCCGGGCCTCGGCCTCGGCCTCACCATCACCCGGCTTCTGACCAACACGCTCGGCGGCGAGATTTCGGTTTCGAGCGTCAAGGACGAGGGCTCGACTTTCCGCGTCCGCCTCATGCTATCGGCCGTCATGCGCGCCGTGGCCGCCGCGCCGCAGGAGAAGCGCATCGCCGGTTATGACGGCCCGCGCCGCACGCTCGTTATCGTCGACGATAACGAAGACCATCGCGAGATGATGCGCGAAATCCTGGCACCCCTCGATTTCATCATGCTGACGGCGGCGGGCGGCGCCGAATGCCTGACGCTGATCGAAGGCATCATGCCGGACCTCTTCCTCGTCGATATCCTGATGCCCGGCATGAACGGCTGGCAGCTCGTCTCGCGTCTGCGCGAGGCCGGCCAGACAGCGCCGGTGCTGATGCTCTCGGCCAATATCGGTGATGCCGCTGTTCTCAGCGACAGTGACGACAGCCACAATGATGCGATCGGCAAGCCGGTCGACATCCGCCAGCTCCGCGACAAGCTCGCTTTGCATCTTGGGTTGAAATGGGTCTATGCCGACGCTGCACCCGCAGTTCCCGTTAAGACCCAAGCGCCGATGCCGAGCCCAGGTGCTGCCCATGTGCAGGAATTGCTGCGGCTCGGTGAGATCGGCTATATCAGAGGCATCGAAGCCAAGCTTTCGGACCTTGCCAGGGTGGAGGCAAATCAGCCATTCACCGAGAAACTTCGCGCCTATGTCGCCGCCTTCGATCTCGCCGGCTTCATGACCTTCCTGCACGACTTCGACGAAAAGGTGGAACCCATTGGCTGAGCCGGCCCTCCCTCGCGACATCGTTCTGCTCGTCGACGACTCGCCCGAAGCGCTCGGCTTCCTGACCGACGCGCTCGAACAATCCGGCTTTTCCGTACTGATCGCCACGTCAGGCACCGCGGCCCTGGGTATCGTCGAGCGCATCACCCCCGATCTCATCCTGCTCGACGCCGTCATGCCCGCCATGGATGGCTTCGAGACTTGCCGCCGGCTGAAGGCGAATGCCGCGGTGGCGCAGGTGCCCGTCATCTTCATGACCGGCCTGACCGAGACCGAACATGTCGTGCACGCGCTGGAATCCGGCGGTGTCGACTATCTCAGCAAGCCGATCAATATCGACGAACTGCGCGCCCGCATTCGTGTCCATCTGCGCAATGCTCGCTCGGCCCAAAGCGCCCGCGTCGCGCTCGACGCAGCCGGCCGCCATTTGCTGGCCGTCAAAGGCGATGGCGCCATCCATTGGTCGACGCCGCAAGCAACACGGCTCGTCAACGCCGCCATGGGCAGCGACGACGGCATGGAAATCGTCGTCCGCCATATCGCGGGCTGGATGCGCGACCGCGCAGCCGCAGTGCGCGATAGCGTTATCTCTATCGCCCATGCCGGCCAGGCGGCGCTGCAACTCGCCTTCCTTGGCGCAATCGGGCCTGACGAATATCTCTTCCGCCTGACCGCCGCCAACCAGCGGCGCGACGACGAGGCACTGCGCCAGCGCTTCTCGCTCACCCAGCGCGAATCCGAAGTTCTGCTCTGGATCGCCAAAGGCAAGGCTAACCGCGACATCGGCGAAATATTGGGACTGTCGGCGCGCACGGTGAACAAGCACCTCGAACAGATCTACGTGAAGCTCGGCGTTGAGAACCGGGCGTCAGCAGCCGTCAAGGCCACGCACGTGCTGCACGAGATGTGAGGACGGGACGACAACCGCATCAAGCCACCCGATCCGGCAGGTCCCTGCCCTCGAAGAATGCCGTCACGTTGTCGACCACCTTCATACCCATGGCAGTCCGCGTCTCTTCCGTAGCGCTGCCGAGATGCGGCAGCACCATGACGTTCTCCATCCGCCGCAGCGCCTTCGGCACGTCAGGTTCCGCCTCATAGACGTCAAGCCCGGCGCCACGAATCGTCCCCGCTTCAAGTGCTGCAATGAGCGCCATCTCATCCACCACGTCACCGCGCGCGGTATTGATGAGAAAAGCATTCGGCTTCATCGTCGAAAGCCGCGCCGCATTCATCAGGTGCCTGTTCTCTGCTCCGCCAGGGCAGTGCAACGAAACGAAATCGGCAGCCGCCAGCACATCCTCGATCGCCGGCAATTGCCGCGCGCCGTACCGCGCCGCCTCCGCGGGATCGACGGTCGAGCGATTGAAGAACACGACGTCCATGCCGAAGCCGAAATGGCAGCGTTGCGCAAACGCCTTGCCGATCCGGCCGAAGCCGATGATGCCGACCGTCTTGCCGGTTACCTTGGTGCCGATCATATGGGTCGGGCACCAGCCCGTCCATTCGCCGCCGCGCAATTGCCGTTCGCCCTCGCCGCCGCGCCGGGCAACGGAGAGCAGCAGCAGCACGGCGATATCGGCCGTGCAGTCGGTCAGCACGCCGGGCGTATTCGTCACCGCAATGCCCTTCGCCCTGGCGGCTGATATCTCGATATGATTATAGCCGACGCCAAAATTTCCGAGGATCTTAGTGACCACAGGCGCGCCTTCGAAGACGGCGACCGGCAACCGATCGGAAACCGTCGGCAGCACCGCATCATAGGTAGAAAGCGCCAGCCTCAGCTCATATTCGCCGAGCGGACTGTCGTTGCCGTTGAGCGTCACATCGAAACGTTCGGCAAGGACGGCCTCCACCGCGGCTGGCCAGCGCCGGGTGACGAGAATGCGGGGTTTAGACATGGGCGGCTCCACTCGACGCTTCAAAAGGATGACGAGAGTTAAAGCATGTCGCGCAAAAGTGTGCAGCGGTTTTGCGCTAACGACTTGCGTAAAAACAAAGACCTAAAGCGCGAGGAGCGATTCCGAAAGATCGCGACGAACTTTAGACCAGCCCGGCGGAAATTGGAACGTTTCGCAAAAAGAAAGAAGCCCGGTCGGAACCGGGCTTCGATAGTCATCGCTCACAAAGGTAGCGAAAGCTTACTTGCCCTGCGGGACGTAGGTGTACTTGCCGTCCGCGCCCTTCTTCCATTCGTACATGATGTAACCAGGGATCTTCGGGTCGCCCTTTGCGTCGAACGAAATGTCGCCGAGAACCGTCGGGAACGGACCCTTTTCCTTCATGGCCGTAGCAACAGCCTCAGGATCCACCGAACCGGCAGCCTTGGCGGCACCGACGATCGCCTGCATCGCAGCATAGGAATAGAGCGTGTAGGCTTCCGGGTTGAAACCGGCGGCCTTGAACTTTTCGACGAGTTCCTTGTTGGCCGGGTTCAGCGTCGGATCAGGACCGAAAGTGTTCAAGGTACCGGCAACAGCGTCGCCAGCGATCGAGGCCAGTTCGTTCGAAACGATACCGTCGCCCGAAACCAGCGTTGCCTTCAGGCCCTGATCGGCGGCCTGGCGGATGATGAGACCGGCTTCCGTGTGCAGGCCGCCCCAATAGATGATCGAGACGCCGGCTTCCTTCATCTTGGCGATGAGGGCTGAGAAGTCCTTGTCGCCGACGTTGATGCCTTCGTACATGACTTCCGTCAGACCGGCGGCATTCATCGCCTTCTTGGTTTCGTCAGCAAGACCCTGACCGTAAGGTGTCTTGTCGTGAACGACGGCGATCTTGGCGTCCTTGAAGTGATCGGCAAGATACTTGCCGGCGATGGCGCCCTGCTGATCGTCACGGCCGCAGGTGCGGAACGTGTTCCAGAGGCCCCGTTCCGTAAACTTCGGGTTCGTAGCGGCCGGGGTGATTTCGAGGATACCGTTTTCGGCATAGACTTCCGAAGCCGGGATCGAAACGCCAGAGTTGAAGTGGCCGATGACGAACTTGACGCCGTCGGCAACGAATTTGTTGGCGACCGAGATGCCCTGCTTCGGGTCGGAGACGTCGTCGCCGAGCTCGAGCTTGATCTGCTCGCCGTTGATGCCGCCAGCAGCATTGATGTCGGCGGCCGCCTGCTCGGCGCCCTTCTGGAGCTGAGCGCCGAACGCGGCGTTCGGGCCAGTCAGCGGACCAGCGACTGCGATGAGGACGTCGGCCCATGCGTTGCCGCTGAAGGCGACCATCGCCGTCAGAGCCACTGCCGACAGAAGAGACTTCTTCATATTGTTACTCCCAATTTTTGGGCGGGTTCCGGTCCAAGGCCCAGCGCACTACCCACCATTGACTGCGCTAGGAAAGCTGTTCCACTCTGAAGGCAATTCATGCCTAGTTTCAACGGACTGTCAATGTTTGTCCTTCCACGAAAACGCGGAAGTTTTTTCATACAGCCAGTAATAGTTGTTGACCATCTGATTGGTACGGCGAAAGCGGAAGCCGGCCGTCGAGAAGACCAGCAGCATTACGAAATCGATGCAGTAGTAGAGGGTGCTGAGCATCGGCCCATCAAACAGGGCGTGGTGCAGGAACTGCATCGCCCAGGCGAGTAGGAAGGTGTAGACGACAGTCAGCGGATAGTCGTTCCAGCCTTCGGCAACCGCCTTGCCGGCGCGCCAGGCCGTCCAGAAGCCAATCAGCACGACGATCGCGCGGATGATCAAGCGGGCGCCGGTATCGCTTTCGAAGAAAAGTCCCTGCATGTCAAACTCCCCCTTCGAGCTAGTGTCTTCCGCCTTCGAGATAAGCAGCACGGACTTCAGGATTGGCGAGCAGCTCCTTGCCGGAGCCGCTCATCGTTACCTTGCCGTTCACCATCACGTAAGCGCGGTGCGAAAGCCTGAGGGCGGCAAATGCGTTCTGTTCGACAAGAAACACCGTCAACCCTTCCTGTTCATTAAGCTTCCGAATCGCCTCGAAGATGCCCTTGACGATCAGCGGCGCCAGACCAAGCGAGGGTTCGTCGAGAAGCAGCAGCTTCGGGCGCGCCATCAGCGCGCGGCCGATCGACAGCATCTGCTGCTCGCCGCCTGAAAGGGTGCCGCCGCGCTGGGCATGGCGTTCCTTGAGACGTGGGAAGAGCGTGAATATCTTCTCGACGTCCTCGGTGAAGTATTTGAGATTGTCGAGGCCGGCGCCCATCTGAAGGTTCTCCAGAACCGTCATGCGTGGGAAGATGCGGCGACCTTCCGGCGACTGCGCGATGCGCAGGCGGGCGATTTCATGGGTCGGAAGCTTGGTGATGTCGCGGCCCTCGAAGACGACCGAACCGACACGGGCCTGCGGGCTGCCGCAGACCGTCATCATCAGCGTCGACTTGCCGGCGCCGTTGGCGCCGATCAGGCTGACGATCTCGCCCTTGTTGACCTGGACATCGACGCCAGCCAGCGCACGGATATTGCCATAATAGGTTTCGACGCCATTTACCTGAAGGAGCGGTTGACCCGTCATTACTTCATCGCCCATCAGTTTGCGCCTCCTTCGAGCTGCTCGACGGTTGCGATCACCTCTTCCACTTCTTCATCCTCGACACCGAGATAGGCCGCGATGACCTTCGGATCGTTCTTCACGTGATCCGGCGTGCCATCTGAAATCTTCTGGCCGTATTCTAGGACGACGACGTGGTCGGATATTTCCATGACCACCGACATGTCGTGCTCGATGAGCAGGATAGATGTTCCGGTTTCAGCGCGGATGCTCTGCAGCAGCGCGTTGAGCGTAGCCGATTCCCGCGGGTTCAGGCCGGCGGCCGGTTCGTCCAGGCATAGCAGTTCCGGGCCGGTGCACATGGCACGGGCGATCTCTAGACGCCGCTGGGCGCCGTAGGGCAGATCGCCTGCCGGATCGTCGGCGCGGTCGATCAGATCGGCCTTCTCCAGCCAATAGCGCGCAAGCTCGATTGATGCGGCCGCCTCCCGTTTGTAGGGACCGATGCCGATGAGGCCGAGGATCGTATAACCCGACGCCTTCATCAGCTTGTTGTGCTGGGCGACGAGCAGATTCTCGAGAACCGTCAGGCCGGAGAATAGCCGGATGTTCTGGAAGGTGCGCGCCACCTTGGCTTCTTTAGTGATGCGAAAGTCCGGCAAACGCTCCAGCAGGTGCTGCTTGCCGCTCTTCTGGTTGAGCGTGATCATCCCCATCGTCGGCTTGTAGAAGCCGGTGATGCAGTTGAAGACGGTGGTCTTGCCGGCACCGTTCGGCCCGATCAGCGCGGTGATATCGCCGCGCTTGGCTTCGAAGGAGAAGTCGTTGATGGCCATCAGACCGCCGAACTTCATCGACAGGTGTTCGACCTTGAGAAGCGTATCGCTGGACATGGTGTTGGTGACGGGGCTCATCAACCATGGCCCTCCTTGATGAAGCTTCCGGATATTGCCTTGCGCGCCTTGAGGAAGGCGGTCGGTTCACGCGAACCGACGAAACCGCGCGGCTTGAACAGCATGACCACGACCATGGCGAGGCCGAAGATCAGCATGCGATACAATTCTGGCGTGAAAGTCGGCCCGAAGATCACTTTCAGGAAGTCCATTTCGCGCAGCAACTCGGTGCCGCCGACCATGACGATTGCGGCGATCGCAATGCCGGTCAGAGAACCCATGCCGCCGAGGACGACGATGGCGAGGATGACGGCCGATTCCAAGAAGACGAAGGATTCCGGCGAAACGAAGCCCTGACGGGCAGCAAAGAAGGACCCGGCGAAACCGGCAAACATCGCTCCCGTCGCAAAGGCCGTGAGTTTGGTCGTCACCGTATTGATGCCGAGCGAACGGCAGGCGATCTCGTCTTCGCGCAACGCTTCCCAGGCGCGCCCGATCGGCATGCGGCGCAGTCGGATGGTCACGTAGGCGGTCAGCATGCAGAGCGCCAGGATAAGGTAAAAAAGGAAGATCTTGTAGTAAGCCGAGGACATCGGCAGGTGAAAAAGCTTGGCGAAGCCGCCGGCCGTCGCATCGAAGGGAATGCCGAAGAGCGTCACCTTGGGAATGCTCGAGATACCGAAAGTCCCCTTGGTGACATCCGTCCAGTTGATGATGACGAGGCGGATGATTTCGCCGAAGGCGAGCGTCACGATGGCGAGGTAGTCGCCGCGCAGGCGCAGCACCGGGAAGCCGAGGATGACGCCCCAGAGTGCGGCGAAAATGCCGGAAAGCGGCAGGAGAACCCAGAAGGACAGGCCGAAATGGCTCGAAAGCAGCGCATAAGAATAGGCGCCGACTGCGTAGAAGGCGACATAGCCGAGATCGAGAAGACCGGCGAGGCCGACGACGATGTTCAGCCCCCAGGCAAGCATCACATAGATCAGGATCTGGATGCCGAAATTGTCGACATATGTCAGCGAGCCCTGAGGCCCTTTGATCGCCACCACCACCATGGGATAAAGCAGCAGCGCGATCAGCGCGATCTTTAGGAAATGCCGGTGGAAGAAGCTCTTCTCGGTTGAGATGGCGAGTTCACCCTGTCTCGCCTTTGCCAGCTTGCGGCTGTCGAGATGCGGCCGCAGGAAAACCACCGTGGCGAAGCGGCCGATCGCGGCGACAGCGACGAAGATCGCAAGCAGCCCCCAGCGCTGGACGATGATCAACTCGTTGTTGATGTTCTGATCGGTCTTGAGGCCGACATACAAAACGAACATGCCGAACGACAGGATGGCGGCGAAAAGAGCTTCGGTAAGGCCTTTACGGACAAGTCCTGCATCGGGCTTGCCTGCGGAATTATCAATGTTTGCCATGACGTTACACCTTCTCGACTTCCGGCCGTCCAAGAATACCCGTCGGCTTGAAGATCAGCACGAAAGCGAGGATGGCGAACGTCGCGACATCCTTGTACGCGATGGTGAAATAGGCCGACCACAGCGATTCGATCAGGCCTATCATCAATCCGCCGAGAACCGCGCCCGGCAATGAGCCGATGCCGCCGAGAACGGCTGCCGTAAATGCCTTGACACCCGGCGTGAAGCCGTCGGCGAACGAGGCGACACCATAATACATCAGGTACATCGTGCCGGCGACGGCGGCCAGTGCCGCACCCATGACGAAGGTGATCGAAATCGTCTGGTCGACATTGACGCCCAGCAGCGCCGCCATCTTGCGGTCCTGCTCCGTGGCGCGCTGGGCACGGCCGAGTGCGGTACGATTGACGATGTACCAAAAGACGGCGAGCAGCACGACCGTGATCACGATGATGACGATCTGTTTCAGCGACACCGAGACGTTGCCGAACTGATAGACCGAGCTGATCATCGGCGGGATCGGCTTGTTGCGCGGACCCTGCGTCACCTGGATGAAATTGGACAGCACGATCGACATGCCGATGGCGGTGATCAGCGGCGCCAGGCGGAAGGAACCGCGCAGCGGACGGTATGCGACTCGCTCGATCGTCCAATTCCACAAACTCGTCATCAGCATCGCGACGACAAGCATCGCCAGCAGCAGAACCGCCACCGGAAGACCTGCGAAGATGGATGTGAGGACGAGAAAGACGATAAGAGCGGCAAAACCACCGAGCATGAAAATGTCGCCATGGGCGAAATTGATCATGCCGATAATGCCGTAAACCATCGTATAGCCAATAGCCACAAGGCCATAGATGGATCCGAGCGTCAGCCCATTGAAGAGCTGCTGGACGAAATACTCCATATGTCGTTTTCCCCTGGATACGAGCCCAACAGGCTGCATCTCTTTTTGGTTCTTTGGTTCCCCGTTTCAGAGAACCTCATAGGCCGAATGCATACCGGTTTCGTTGGAAATGTGAAGACAAAAAGGATTTACTCCGACAAATTCTTGTCCGAACAGGCCTAACTGGCGCATTTTGAACCAAAGTCCACAGAAAATCGGCAAGGAAGGACCTATTTTTGGTCATAAACTGCCAGCGAGTTAACGATCCGAAGATGTCGCCGTCGATTTTCTACGCCGTTCGTCGCACAAGCTATTCCATAGAATTGGAAGATGGCGCAAATTCAAACCCCAACCCAGGTTCTTTTACGAATACCATTTCACCAGCAGACGCCCGATCTTCGTCTGACATCACTGAAAACTTATGGTAGCATCGTGGAACTGCGGTATCGGGGATGCAGAGCGCGACGGGAAGCACCATATCAAGCATGTGGTGAAAGGGATGGTTTGCGGATGAGCGACCGTGGGGTGCTCGCCGCATGGCGAACGGCAAAAGGACAATGCTGAGGACATTTGAACGGGCGGCGCTCGAAGCCGGCAAGGCCATTATCACGGTCTTGCGCAATGGCTTCCCGGTCGCCATGAAAGCGGATGCAAGTCCAGTGACGGTCGCCGACGAGGAGGCCGAACGCATCATCCTCGCTCATCTCGCCAGAGATTATCCCGAAATACCCGTCGTGGCGGAAGAATCCGTCGCCGCCGGAAAGGTGCCCGACATCGCCGGCCGAGGCTTCTTCCTGGTCGACCCTCTCGACGGCACGCGCGAATTCGTCGATGGGCGGCAGGAATTCACCGTCAACATCGCCTATATCGAGAACGGCGCCCCGGTGGCCGGCATCGTCTATGCGCCGGCGCTCGGCCTTGCCTTCTCAGGAGAACGGGGGCGGGCGCAAAGGTTCGTCGTGACCGATGATTTCGCGGTTGGCGCACGCGCCGCAATCGCCGTGCGCGAACAGCCGGACGACAGGCTGGCGCTTGCAAGCCTTCGTCACAACAGCCCGGAGACCGGAAACTTCCTCGCCCACCACGCGATCTCCAAATGCACGAATATCGGCTCCTCGCTGAAATTCTGCCTGCTGGCCGAAGGCAAGGCCGACGTCTATCCGCGCTTCACGCGTACTATGGAATGGGACACGGCGGCTGGCGATGCGGTGCTGCGCGCCGCTGGCGGTTCGACGGTGACGCTCGACGGCGCGCCGCTGAGCTACGGCAAGACCGGAACTGCCGCTGATTTCGACTTTGCCAACCCGAACTTCATCTCCTGGGGCGGCACCAAACGCGTCCTCGAACCGGTGTAGCCACCCGCAGCAATCCCTGAACGTCGGGCAGCGGCGCGATTTCTCGCACCGTGACGATTTCTGCACCTGCCGCGGCAGTCGCAACCGGCCCCGGCTTGGAGCCCGCCCCTTTTCTCCTAATGTCTGCCGGAAGTGTGCAGCGGTTCCGGGACAACAACACGCGCTTTGGAAGCGGGCGCCACGTGATCCAGGTCATATCGTCTTGTCATGATCGAGCGGCTGTCCACGGGACCGGACCGCTAGCAGTGGTCTGAGAGTGATTCGCAAACGGCGTGGGCGGATCAAGTGATTCTGGGGTGCGACGCCGTTTTTTCATCGTTCCGACGCCAGATCGTGACCCATTCCGCCTTGATTTTGTCATATTCCGACACAGCTTGAGAATGATCGAGCAGCCTCGCTAAAAAGTTTTCGCGTCGGCAATCGTTAAAATTACCGTCTGACGACCGTCGGTCGCGTGCCGAAACAGCACGTCGGAACACCCCTGGAAGCCCTCGCCAAAGGCCTAGAAACCTTGACGAAATTCCAATTATTAACGAAATATCATGAGCTTGCCTCAACTTATCGCAAATGCGAAAGATTTGCTGCGATGCGATATTTCTCTGGACACCATTACACAATTGTCGCATTTTTCCGTTTTAGTAGGGTTACCAAGACCTGAGTGCAGCCCTGGTGACAGGGTAAACCATTGATCGCCTATTGCCGCCGCACCCCTCGAAGACAACAGAGTACGATCCTTGAGCATCACGGAACTAAACAACAGCATTTCGACAGAGTCCTTTAGGCCAAGCCGCCGCCAGCAGCCCAGCCCGAAGATCCAGACCCCTGTCATCCATAGCGATGCGCCGCAGGCGCCGTGGATGGATCTCGTCTTGAAGCGGGCGTTCGACATCGTTTCGTCGTTGAGCGCCCTCCTCGTCCTCGCCCCTTTCCTTCTGTTCGTCGCCTTGCTGATCAAGCTCGACAGCCCAGGACCGGTGCTCTTCAAGCAGACCCGCTGGGGCAAGAACTGCAAGACCATCAAGGTCTACAAGTTCCGCTCGATGCGCACCGATCTTTGCGATGTCTCGGGTATTGCCCAGACAGTGAAGAACGATCCGCGCATCACCCGCGTCGGCGCCATTCTTCGCCGCACCAATGTTGATGAGCTGCCGCAGTTGCTGAACGTGCTGATGGGTCACATGTCCGTCGTCGGTCCGCGCTGCCATGCAATCGGCATGCGTGCCGGCGGCATGCTCTACGAAGAGCTGGTTCCGGAATACCATCAACGCCATGCCATGCGTCCCGGCATGACGGGTCTTGCCCAGATGCGCGGCCTGCGCGGCCCGACCGACCGTCCGGCCAAGGCGCGCGCGCGCATCGTCAGCGATCTCTATTACGTCGGGAATTTTTCGATTGTGATGGACATCCGCATCATTGCCGGAACCGTCGTGTCGGAGCTGACCCGAGGAAAAGGTTTCTAAGCTTTATGAGAGGGACCGGCTGCCTCAGCAGCCGGTCCCGCAATGCTCTGGCGGCCGCCTGCATGCGGCTGACCAAGAGCTTGCGCATTGCGCTCCTCAGATAAGTCCCAGCGTGTGTGACGAGAGACCGAAATGATCGTGACTCATCGCTGCCTTTGCCGGCCGCCGACCAGCGCGCGCATTCGATTTCGCGCCGAGTAAGCCTCGCCGACCGGCTGTCGTCCGAACTGCATCGTCGCAAAACCTTGGCCAGAAGTTCCATGCACCCGTGACGCAGCGCCATCGCGTGCGTGGACATGGGCAAGCGCCTGAAAAGGCGTAGATGTATTATTTCAGGTCATCGCCGTGCGAGCGCGAAGGCGAAGGCACTCTTCAGCGCATGCATCTGAAAGAGCGGGTTGAGGCGGCGTCTTTTGGCAACGCCGCCCGCAATCGCCCCTCCTTACAGAAGATTAGGCACGATCGTCCGCTTCGCCACGGTCACCAATCTGATGCAATAGAAGAAATCGGTCGCCCAGCAAAAGCCGGTCAGGCTTCCCTCCGAGTTGCCGGTCAGCCGGACTTCGATGAAAGCCGTGCGGTCGCTTCTCGGGAAAGCCGAGGGCAAGATAAAAATCGAAGTCCGCAAGCTTTGTCATCTCGCCGAGCCGCTCCTTGGCGCCGTTCGGCGCGACCGGTCCGTGAAGGCGAAAATCCAGCATCCTCAATGCAATCGCCGCGCGCATGCTCACTTCTTTTCATCTTCGTACCACGTATGGCCTGCTTCAACCGAACCCCGCCGCTGGCAGCAAAAGGCTCCGAGCCGGGCGTTGGCAAAGACGACTTTTGCACTGCATCCGACGAACCAGATCACCAAAAGCGCGAGCTGGACTGATACACCAAAAGGAACGGAGACGATGTCTTGCGCTCAGCCCTATACCCAGCGCCACAAAGATCATCCCGGGAAATCAGTCCTAGTTCTTCGGCTCGCCCCCTTTTTTCGGCGCTACAAATTAACGATCTGCAGATGGCCGTCCCAGGCCACCGGCCGCGCCAGGGCATCTAAATTTGTTATCAAAGTCTTACGATGAGTTTAGGCAAATTTTAAATGTGGCAAGCTAGAGTGGCGTCCGTGGTCTTGCGTTGTGTAGAGAGTCCAATGACCGAAATGATACGTCCCCGAGTTAAATATGTCATCGGCCCCGATGGCAGCCCCCTGACGATCGCGGATCTTCCGCCGCCCAATACGCGGCGCTGGGTGATCCGTCGGAAGGCAGAGGTTGTCGCGGCTGTTCGCGGTGGCCTGTTGAGCTTGGAAGAGGCCTGCGAGCGTTATACGCTCACGGTCGAAGAATTCCTCTCCTGGCAGTCATCGATCAACAGCCATGGCCTTGCCGGCCTGCGCACCACGCGCATCCAGCAATATCGCCACTGATCGCACGCCATCATCGACATCTATTTCGGGCCGGACGCATCTCCCGTCAGGGAATGAAGAAGGCCCGAAATCATTGACGAGGCGGCGTAACACCAGAGGCCGGGCTGGGTGAAGGCATTTGCCAGCCCCGTTGTCTTCGCCGCCGCAATGACGATCGCGACCAGCAGCACGTCCATCATTGACCACTTGGACAGATGCGGCACGACGCGACGATAGAACAGGCTGCCGGCCCCACCGCCGGCGGTCGTCACTTCCGCGGCAATGCCGATCATCTTCAGAAGCGGGAGCAGAATCGAAACCAATGCGACGATCGCCGCCAACAGCCCATCCCCGCCTTGCCACAGCGACATAACGATCTCGATGAGCGAAGGCGTTCTGTCGAAGAAATACAGCGTCTCGAAATGGACCAGCGGCAGGACGAGGCCGAGCGCCAGGAAGAACGGCGCGGCCACCAGAAGAACGGGGCGGATCATCAAAAGCGCTCTCATTGCGCTGAACCCCGCATCGATCCGACATTTTTCATGAACACTTCGTCTCCCAAAGAATCGCCGCACAGGCTTGGCACGGCTGTGTGGCCGTGTCACCGTCGGCTACCACCATATCTGGTTGCAAGGAACGACAATGGACATTCGAAATGAAGATGGCGCCTCCGGGGGCCGCTATGCAGCCGAGGTCGAAGGGCATGCGGCGGAGATGACCTATTCGCGCGCATCGGCGAAGCTTATCATCATCGACCATACGGCTGTACCCGATGCGCTACGCGGCAAGGGTGTAGGCCAGGCATTGGCGCTTCATGCCGTGGAGGCAGCCCGAACCGGCGGCTGGAAGATCATACCGCTGTGCCCCTTTTTCAAGGCGCAGGCACAGCGCCATCCGGAATGGCAGGATGTGGTGAACTGATTCTGGCCCGAAGGGGCGGTTTTAAGCCGACGACCCTTCAGACGGCGAAAACACCAAAAGCCATGTATGACGGACAGTGCGCCCGTCATACATGGCTTCTCAGTGGCGATCGCCAGGGCGCCGAAGTCGGCGCCCGCGGTTTTCTTTTACGCCCTAGAACAGGATGATTTTAGGCCAGATCGGCCTAAGATCTGAATCCTGTTCTAAATTGAAGAGTAAGAGCATGATGTTGTCCGAAAACCGCTCACACTTTTCGGCATCATGCTCTGGCGCGGGCGCCGCTGTCACGCTCTTCCAGCGCCGTCGCTCTTGCATATTCGGCCTGCATCTCCTCGAGCGCCATTTCCAGCGTCTCTTCCTGCATCTTCAGTTCCTTGATCGAAACCTGCAGGTTATCGGCCCGCTGACGCGCGGCCTTGGCGAAGGTCGGATAGGCAAAGTGATTCGGATCTGAGATACCGGACTTCTTTTCCTCGACGACGATCTGGCTTTCCAGATCCTTCGTCATTCGTTCGAATTCGGACATCATCATCTGCAACTGCTGCAATTGACGTCGTTTTTCGTTCACCTGAAACTCTTTCAGACGAACGAGGCTCTCTCGCGACTTCATACGCATTACTCCCGTGATGCGAGACCCCGGCTCAACTTGAAACCGCCCTGCGCGCCGCTTTGACACGGTTTGCTAAAAAATTTCCTGCGATATTAACAAATACCTACCGCTGGTAACCTTTCGTTTACGGGCATCGTTAATGATAGGCCAGATGATTTAAGGGTCGGTAAATGCCGCGGCATGAAGTTCGAACCTTTTCATTGGCGAGTCGGATGAATCACTTAGCGCCTTTTCCTAATGTCAAAGTTTAGGAGCGCCATTTGAGATTCCTATTGGAAAACAGAGAAATGGAAAAAATATTTAATAAATTCGATACTCCTTGCCAGAGTGAATTAGAATTTGTTAACCATTTCGTGGCAGCTTCCAAATCACGTAGCGTGTTCGGTATCGTGTAGGGGGCCAGACCACCTTTCGGCGGCGGTAAAGGGGATAATTATGCGGGTACTTCTCATCGAGGATGATAGCGCGACGGCGCAGAGCATCGAGTTGATGCTGAAATCAGAAAGTTTTAATGTTTATACCACCGATCTCGGTGAAGAAGGCGTCGATCTGGGCAAGCTGTATGATTATGACATCATCCTTCTCGATCTGAACCTGCCCGACATGTCCGGATATGAAGTGCTTCGCACGCTCCGGCTGTCCAAGGTCAAGACACCGATCCTCATTCTGTCGGGCATGGCCGGCATCGAAGACAAGGTTCGCGGCCTCGGCTTCGGCGCCGACGACTACATGACCAAGCCCTTCCACAAGGACGAGCTCGTCGCCCGCATCCATGCCATCGTCCGCCGCTCCAAGGGCCACGCCCAGTCGGTCATCATGACTGGCGAACTGATCGTCAATCTCGACGCCAAGACTGTCGAAGTCGGCGGCCAGCGTGTCCACCTGACGGGCAAGGAATACCAGATGCTGGAGCTGCTTTCGCTCCGTAAAGGCACTACCCTCACCAAGGAAATGTTCCTGAACCACCTTTATGGTGGCATGGACGAGCCGGAACTGAAGATCATCGACGTCTTCATCTGCAAGCTCCGCAAGAAGCTCGCCAACGCCGCCGGCGGCGCCAACTACATCGAGACCGTCTGGGGCCGTGGCTACGTTCTGCGCGAGCCGGATGGTGCCGAATACGCTGAAACCGCCTGATTTTCCGATCCCCCTTATCGGATAACGAAAATCCCGCCCTTTCGGCGGGATTTTTCGTTTCTGCCTGGCAATAAGAAACCGTCCTGAGAGGATCGGGGCTGGATCGGTACAAAGGGAAACAGTGGCTGCGGCCGAACGTGCTTACACCTTCGGCATCATGCTGCATGGGGAGAGGCATGCCATCAGGCAGCGATTGCGCGGTTTCCAAAAACAGCGGTCAAGATCTTGCGATCGAACGGCTTCAGCAGGAAGTCGGTGGCACCGGCCCGTTTGCCCGCCATCAGTTTCTTCAGATCCGCCTCGACGACACAGTAGTAGATCTTGACCTCTTTGCCGCCGTCCATGGCGCGGATGGCGGCGATGAGGTCGAGAGCGCCTTCCATGCCGGAATCGACGATCAGATATTCCGGCAGCTCCGCCTGGCAGCGCTGCAGTGCCTCGGCGGCGTTGGAGGCCTCGCTGACAAGAAAGTCGAGTTCAGAGAGAATGCGCTTGCCGACCTTGCGGACGATATCCGAATTATCGGTGATCATGAACCTTTGCATGGGCGCTCCTTTGCCCCCGCATTCGTCGCAGCAAGAGGCCTCTTACAACCCTGGAGGATAGGTCCATCAGGCTAAGGAATCGTTACCGGACGGGCGCGTACACCCGCCCCTCGCTCCGAAATCAGGCAGCGGCGGCTACCGCAGTGAACACCAGCTCTTCTGGGCTGGCGCTGTGATCAAGCGTCATTCCGCACTCCTGCGCCAGAAGCACGGTGTAATAGGGCTGGATCGAATGAGCGTCGATCGCCTCCTCGATGGTGCCGGTCGATATCTCGACGAATTTCGGCGGCAAGCGCATCAGTTTGCCTTTGGCCGTGAGCTTGAACCTTGCATCGAACTCGGGGTTCTCAAGCGTTACTTCGAGGACGCCGCCGCGCGGGATAGCGGAATAAGCAACCAGAAAGAGGTTGAGCAGCAGCTTGACGCGATTCTTGGCGACGATGGCGCGCGGCCCGTTCCAGATCACTTCGGTCTTCTTCTCGGCGACGGCGAAATCTTTGGCTGCTCGCTCGGCCTCGCCGGTGTCGATCGAGGCACCGACAGAACCCGAAGCGCCAAAGGCGAGGCGTGCGAATTTCAGGCGGACGGAGGCGTTGAGCGCGCTGGTGCGGATCAGGTCCATCGCATCGGCATCGGCACCACCCTCATCCAGGAGTTCCAGGCCGTTATTGATCGCACCGACCGGTGAGATGACATCGTGGCAAACGCGGCTGCAAAGAAGCGCGGCCAGATCCGGGCCGGCCAAGGTGAGATTAAGGTTCTTGGACATCATCGTCTCCTGAGGGGCAGCAATTTCATTGCGCCCGGGAATATGCTTCATCAAAATTGCGCGAAGTTTGCGATCGTATTCGGTGCCATAATGACACCATATTTGGTAAACCGATTGTTAAGATCATCGGCGCAAAATGCACCAATCGCCGCGAGCGCTTGCCCGCTCCAGCCAAACGACGAACGGATGATACCATGTGCCCTCGATTTCCGCACCGATTCATCGACTTCTACAGGTTGCTTTCGGCCCTCGTCTTCTCCTCGCTGATGGTTGCCGGACCTGCCTCCGCTCAGGACAACGGCCAGTACACGATGCAGGAAATCGTTGACGCCGGCCACTCCTTCTTCGGTTCCGCCAGCGGCGGACTTGCCAAGGTCGTCGAGAGTGCCTTCCAGAAATACGGCCTGCCAAATGGCTACATTCTCGGACAAGAGGGCGGCGGCGCCTTCATCGCCGGCCTCACCTACGGCGAAGGTCAGTTGAACACCAAGAACGCCGGCGAACACAATCTCTACTGGCAAGGTCCCTCGCTCGGCCTCGATTACGGCGGCCAAGGCTCACGCGTAATGATGCTGGTCTACGACCTGCCCTCCGTCAACGGTATCTATGCCCGGTTCGGCGGCGTCAGCGGCTCTGCCTATGTGATCGCCGGATTCGGCATGACGCTTCTCAAGAACAATGACGTCCTGGTCGTGCCGATCCGCACCGGCGTCGGCGCCCGCCTGGGTATCAATGTCGGCTATCTGAAGATCACCCAGGCACCGACCTGGAACCCCTTCTGAGGCCGCAAGGTCGCTGGAATCCATCCTCGCCCGCATCAGCGGCCTTGCCATGCGTGTCCTGCGTGCTTAATCATCGCGGCTGACCCCGTATCAACCTTCGAATCGATGGCCGCGCCGTGATCGAATATGCTCTCTTGTTCGGATTGGGCTTCCTGACCGCGGCCTTCCTCGTTTTTCTGGTCTCACCCGCCGTTCACCGCCGCATTGTCTGGTATACCGAGAACCGCTTGAAGGCGACCATGCCGCTAAGCCCGCAGGAGGTTCGCGCCCAGAAGGATATGGTGCGCGCGCTCTATGCCGCTGAAAATGCCCGGACCGCCCAGGACCTTCTGCGTGAGCGGGAAAAATCCCTTTCGCTCCAGCTTCGCCACGACGCGCTTGCCGTCGATGCAGGCAGGCTTGCCGCCGATATCGGCGAATTGCAGGCCCAGATCGGCGAGATGCATGTCGAGGCCGCCGAGCAGCGCTCGCATCTGCGCAAGGACGAGAATTATATCAGTCAGTTGAAGACCAATCTGCATATTGCCGAACAGTCCGTTGCCAACAAGGAGAGCGAACTGGCGACGATGAGGACGCGGCTGAGCAAGCTCGGCGAACAGACCGATGGACTGAGGATCGACCTGGCTGCACGCGAAACCGAGGCGGAGAGCCTGAAATTTCGCGCCAACGCCTTGCGCGACGAACGAGACACGTTGCGCCAGGACGTCACCCTGCTGCAGAAGCGTGCCAAGGATGCCGAACAGAAATTGACGCAGCAGCAGCACATGGTGATCCGCCTGGAGGATAAGGCCGCGCGCGACAGCGCGTCGGCCGCCGAAAAAGAAACCCTGGTCACTCGCCGCCAGCAGGAGATCGTCAAGTTGAAGGAACAGTTGAAGGCCGCCAATGCCGAGATCCGCAAGGTCAACCGCGTGCTGCGCGACGCCGGTCTTGCCGGGATGGCCGCGGAGTTGCCGGCGGAGATGGCGGCCGAAGATACGACGACAGTCACGCTCGACGCCGCCGTTGGCACGGCTGAGATAGGCCAGGATGTCCGCAAACGCAGCGCCGCCCTTGCCGAGCGCTTGCAAAACGCAAAGGCCGTACCCGGGCGCGATGGCACGATCCGCGAGGAGATCGCCTCGATCGCCGCCAACATGGTGGCGCTGACCGCACTCAATGAAGGTCCCTCATCGCCGATCCGCACGCTTCTCGCGGAGGCTGCGGAAAAGAGCCCGAACGATCGCGTCAGCCTTGCCGACCGGGCAACGGCGATCATCGCCGATCCCCAGCGCTGAGACCTGCAGCAATTCAATATGCTACGGCGTCCTTCGTGTGTCTAAAAAGACGCTATAATTTAGATCCGACCCATCGCGGAAGCCATGGAAAATAGAGCGATCCCCGTCGCCGTCGCGGCGTTAAGGCTGTCGAGTTCCTCCGACTGTGGAATGCGCGCGCTCTGAAAGCGCGCAAGCAGCGCCTCCGGTAACCCCTCCCCCTCCGTGCCGACGACGAGCGCCATACGCATTGAAGCCGGAATAGCGCGGATATCGGTCTTGCCGTGCGGCGAAAGCGTCCAGATGGCAAAGCCCCGGTCGGCAAGTGCCAGAAGCATATCCAGTGCCTTGCCACCGCGCCGGTGCGGAACGCTCAGCACCGAACCAACCGAGACACGCAGCGCCTTGCGGTAGAGCGGATCACAGCTGGTTTCATCGAAGAGCACTGCATCGGCCCGGAAGGCGGCTGCATTGCGGAACATCGAGCCGGCATTGTCATGATTGGAGATGCCGCAGCCGACGAGAACCAGCGCCCGTTCCGGCAGCGCGTCGAGAAGTGCCGCCTCCCCGCGATCCTCCCGCCGGCCGAGTGCGAGTACGCCGCGATGCAGATGGAAACCGACGACGCCGTTAAGCACATCAGCCTCGGCGACAAAGACCGGCACGTCGGCCGGCAGTCGTTCCAGGATCGGCAGAACGCCGTCGACGCGGTTGCGCAGCAGCAGGATCTTCTCGGCGAAAAAGCCGCGGTCTCCCAGGTGCGCCTCGGCGAGCATGCGCAGCACGACAGTGCCTTCGGCGATGAAGCGGTTCTCTCGGCCTGTCAGGTCACGCTCGCGGATGTTGCGGAATTCCGCGACGCGCGGATCGTCGGCGCTGTCGATGGTGATCGGGACGGCGGCCATGCCGGCCTCAATTGCCCGAGACGGTGAGATCGGCGACGGTGCGGCCAGTCCTGAGATCGAAGACCAGCGCCTTACTTTTGCCCTCGGCCGTCTCGCCGTAAAACAGGATCTGCCCTGCAGAAAACGAAGTGGACTGCACCTTGAAGCCGAGCGGCAGGGAAACTGTCGCCGAAAGCGGCGCATCCGAGGGCACGCCGGAGGTGGAAATCGTCACGGCCGTGTCCTTCGGTTCGCTGTGCATCGTCTTGTAGACAACCGCCCCGAAGACCGCCATAAGGCTCACGAACATGATGGCGCCGGAAACGATCTGCAGGCGGACCATCTTGCGCCGGACACTTTCCATCGCCGGATCAAGGGGCTTCTCTTCCTGATCGTCTGGCTCGATAGCTGTCATCTGTGCGTCCCATTCTAAAAATACGTCGGAGAAGAAGCGTCTTGAGCGACCCCTTTAAACAAGCAGCCGGCAATAGAAAAGTCCTGACCGCCGACGAAACCGCAGAAGGCCGGCTCGACACTTGGCTGACGGCACAGGTCGCCGAGGAATTTTCGCGCAGCCGCATCAAGGCGCTGATCAAGGACGGCCAGGTTCTTCTGCGCGGCGAACCCGTCACCGACCCCCAGCGCAAGGTGCGCAATGGCGACAGTTTCGAGATCACGCTTCCCGAGCCGGAAGACCCGACGCCGCAAGGCGAGGATATTCCCCTCGATATCCTCCATGAGGACGACGACGTCATCGTCATCTCCAAGCCTTCCGGTCTCGTCGTCCATCCCGGGCCTGGCAACTGGACGGGGACGCTGGTCAACGCGCTGATCTATCATTGCGGCGATACGCTCTCCGGCATCGGTGGCGTGCGCCGGCCTGGAATCGTCCACCGTCTAGACAAAGACACGACAGGGGTCATGGTCGTCGCCAAGAACGACATTGCCCATCGCCACCTCTCGCTCCAATTTGCCGACCATGGCCGCAGCATGCCGCTCGAGCGCGCCTATCAGGCCGTCGTCTGGGGCCGGCCCCGCACGCTGACGGGCACGGTCGACGCGCCGCTTGGCCGCGCCACCGGCGATCGCACGCGCCGCGCCGTCAAGCGCCCCGACAGTCATGACGCCGACGAGGCGATCACCCATTACGAGGTGGTCGAGCGCTTCCAAGAAAAACCCGACGCGACCGCGCTTGCCTCACTGGTCGAGTGCCACCTCGAAACCGGCCGCACCCATCAGATCCGTGTCCATATGGCCCATATCGGCCATCCGCTGCTTGGTGACACGGTTTACGGCGCTGGCTTCAAGACCAAGGCCAATATCCTGCCCGAAGAAATCCGCAAGGTCGTCAACGGTTTCGGCCGCCAGGCGCTGCATGCCTTCATGTTGCAGTTCGAGCATCCCCGCACCGGCGAAATCATGCGTTTCGAAGTGCCGCTACCGGATGATATGGTAGAACTGGTCGAGTCATTGCGAGGATAGAGGCGTCTTCGACCCCATCTCACACCTGCGTGAGCGGCACCTTGAACCGCCGTTTCGCCACACTTATCTGTATGTTGACTTAGTGCGGGCTTGCAGTAGAGCCGCATGTCCCGGTTTGCCTTTTTTAACGCGAGAACGCGTTGCCGACGGGAGCCGGAAGCCACTTTAGGAGGGTGCACTATGGCCCGAAATACCTTGCCGTCCATTACCGCCGGCGAAGCCGGTCTCAATCGTTACCTCGACGAAATCCGCAAGTTTCCGATGCTTGAGCCGCAGCAAGAATATATGCTCGCCAAGCGTTATGCCGAGCACGGTGATCGCGACGCCGCCCACCAGCTCGTTACCAGCCATCTTCGCCTCGTCGCAAAGATCGCGATGGGTTATCGCGGCTACGGCTTGCCGATCGGCGAAGTCGTCTCCGAGGGCAATGTCGGTCTGATGCAAGCCGTCAAGAAATTCGATGCCGAACGCGGCTTCCGCCTTGCCACCTATGCTATGTGGTGGATCAAGGCCTCGATCCAGGAATATATTCTGCGTTCATGGTCGCTCGTGAAGATGGGCACGACCGCCAACCAGAAGCGCTTGTTTTTCAACCTGCGCCGGCTGAAAGGCCGTATCCAGGCAATTGATGACGGCGACTTGAAGCCGGAGCACGTCTCCGAAATCGCCACCAAGCTGAAAGTCTCGGAGGAGGAGGTCATTTCGATGAACCGCCGGCTGTCCGGCGACGCTTCGCTGAACGCGCCGATCAAGGCGGCCGAAGGTGACGGCGGCCAATGGCAGGATTGGCTGGTGGACGACCATGACAGCCAGGAAGACGTGCTGATCGAACAGGATGAGCTCGATACCCGTCGGCGTATGCTGGCGAAAGCGATGAGCGTGCTGAACGAGCGCGAACGCCGTATCTTCGAGGCTCGTCGCCTCGCCGAGGATCCGGTGACCCTGGAAGACCTTTCGACCGAATTCGACATCAGCCGCGAACGCGTCCGTCAGATCGAGGTCCGCGCCTTCGAAAAGGTGCAGGATGCTGTCCGCAAGGAAGCCCAGGAACGCGCCAAGGCCGTCCGCGTCGTCGAAGCAACGGCATAGACCTGCCGCGTGAGAATGCATGTCGCCCGGAAGTGCGTAGTGGTTCCGGAATAACGACATTAGAATGCGCCCGATAAATCGCGTTTTGATGCGACGCGCTTTAGAATTGAAGAAGGCGGGTCCTTGCGGCCCGCCTTTCTGTTTCATTCTCTTTTCGCAGCCTCGGCACCCTGTCAAAGGCCGGGAAAGCTGGCATTGCGGACGACCATCACTGACTCGTCGAAACATCCCCGAGCGCAGTCCATTCCTTGATCGCGGTATTGAAGGCGTCCGTTCCCGTGCCCCCCTTTTCCATCGTCAGTAGCGCGCGGCGACCGTTGCGGTAGGTGACTGGGATATCGATCCAGCTACGGGTCGCCATCAGATCGAGATTGGCCTTGCGCGCATCGGGATAGTCGTTGAGCGCGATCATGTGGAAATCGTCGGTGATCTTGGCCGGAACCGCGATCAGCGCGTCGCCGCGGTCCTGCTCTGTGCGCTTCATCGAGATGCGCTGGACGCTGTCGATGCTGCCGCCTTCGAAATTCGGCGGCACCGAGAAAACGATCTCGACCAGATGACTTGCCGGCAGCGACGGATCGGAATTGCGTTTGAAAGTGACGAGTGCCGAGAGATTGCGTTCCGGCACGGTGACGTTGCCTTGTACCGTCGCCTCCTGGCGGCCGTCCTGACCGGCCTCGTGCTGCACACTCCAGACGACGGATCCCTCGATCGCGGTTGGCGAGCTTTGGCCGATACGTTCCTCATAGAGGAACATCTTTTGCGACGAACCGACGGGGGCGGTCTGCTGCGGAGATGCCGCCGGGCCGTTCGGCGTCAGCGTTTCGGCTGGTGCGACATCGCCCTGGGCGCTGGCAGGCGGCGTATCGGCTGCAGCGACATTCTGTTCGGCGACCGATTTTCCTTCCGCGGTCGGCGTTCCCGGCACCGTCGCCGGTCCGCTGTCGACCTCGGTTCCATCCATCAGCAGCCGCTGAGTGAATTTCGAATTGGCCACGGCGCCGTCATTGTTCAATGACGCCACCTGCGGGTTCGGCTGGGCCGGCGCCACTGGGGTATTCTGTGCTCCTGGCGTGGTCGGCTGAGCTGGCGCCACCGCGCCCGGCTGGGCAGGCGTCGCGGAGTTAGCCGGCGGCGGCGTCTCGTTCTTGGTCGCCTGCGACGGTGCCGAACTGACGAGCCCGTCGACCATCGCCACCAGCGCCTCTCTGTTCATCCAGCCGGCATAGGCGCCGCCACCAATCAAGATGAGTGCGAAGATGAGTGTGATCACGGTGCCGATGCCGAAGCGGCGGCGCTTCGGCTCCATCCGGAAATTCTTGCCCTGCAGCTTGGAAGCGACGATCCGATCGATGTCCATCGCCGGATTGGCGTCATCATCGTCAGTGGCGACCGAGCCGCGGCGGTCGTAGCCGCGCAGCGCCTTCGCCTCGCGCCATTCCTCGCTCGGCGCGCCGCTTGCAGGCGCCGGCTTGCCGTTGTGCACTTCCGCGAAGATATCGACATCGTCGAAATGCGAGGCCACCGGCGTCTTCTTGCTGCTGCCGGCGTCGATCGGCGGCAGATCGTCGAAGGCTGCGGTCTCCCAGGAGAAACTTTCCTTGGCCGTCGGCATGACGGCCGCAGGCGCGACTTTTTCGAGGCTCGAAATCACCTCTTCGAAGGCGCGTGCCGAGACGTCGGCGGTGACTGGCGCCGTTTCCGAATATTGCCGGAGTTCCTCTTGCGCCCATTCGGTCTCGGCATCCTTCGGCGCCGGAGCCGGCGTTTCGGCGGCGGGCTCGCTCCAGACGGGATCGAAATGCGCTGCGGCATCGGCCTGCAGCGGCTCCTCGCGGCTGTGCTCGACGAATTCCTGCGGACGATCGAACTCTGCAACCGGCTCCACCAGCCGATGGGCAGCATGGTCTAGGCCGCGCGCGACGCGTTGGGAGGCGTCGATAGGCTCGTACGCCTTCTCGGCAGCCGGCTCCTCGCTTTCCACCGTCGCCGGTTCGGCCGCGAGTTCTTCGGCCTCTGCGGGATGCTGCTCGTCGGGATGATATTCGCCGGATTCCTCGTTGCGATTCTCGGCAGGCGGCTCCCAGCGCTCATCATCTGCAGGCCAAGCCTCCGCAGCGATGTCGCGCCCCTCGCTGGAATGCCATTCCTCGGCCGGCGCTTCCTCTTCATGCGAGGGATGCCAGTATGTTTCGGCAGGAACGGGTGTCTCTGCCTGCGCGGGAGCGGTGGCCTCGGCCGCAACAGACGTCTCCGGGAGGCTGCGCGCTTGCTCGGAGAGAGGTTCCTCGTCCGCCAGCTTTTCCTGGGGCTCCTGCGGCGCGGCTGCCTCCAGGTGATCCGGCTCGTCGGCGGGCTCAACCGCCTGCGGTTCCGCAGAGGCTTCGTAGGTCGGCTCTTCGACGACAGGCGCAGGTGTTGGTTCGCTTTCGTCGTGAACCGTTTGTTCTTCCGAAGATTCCGGCGCGGGGACCGCGGCAACCGCCGCCTCGAGCGGCAGCGCTTCGGAGTGTTCGCCTTCCACTTCGCGGATGGCGGCCTCGAGTTTTTCGAGCTGGCGTTGCAGCATGGCTTCCGGCGGACGCGGCTTCATGTTCTCGAGCTGCCGCTGCACTGCGCCGCGGGCACGTTCGTAGACTTTCACCCGCATCTCGGGGGTATTTTCAGCCAGGCCGTCGACGGCCCGCCGAATAACTGCAATAAAATCCGCCATCAGTACTTTCTCAAGAAGTCCGGCACCCTACCGAACTATCCTCCACAGTGACCCGTGAGCTTAATCCTCAAACGGATCGGTCACAAGTATCGTGTCATCCCGCTCCGGGCTCGTGGAAAGGAGCGCGACGGGCGCCCCGATCAGTTCCTCGACCTGGCGAACATATTTGATCGCCTGCGCCGGCAGATCCGCCCAACTACGGGCGCCGACGGTCGATTCTTTCCACCCCTCCAGCGTGATGTAGATCGGTTCGACCCTAGCTTGCGCTCCCTGGCTTGCCGGAAGATGATCAATCTGTTCGCCGTCGAGCATGTAGCCGACGCAGATCTTCAATTCCTCGAGGCCGTCGAGCACGTCGAGCTTAGTCAGCGCGATACCCGTGATGCCGTTGGTGGCGATCGATTGGCGCACGAGTGCGGCATCGAACCAGCCGCAGCGCCGCTTGCGCCCGGTCACCACGCCGAACTCATGACCTTTTTCGCCAAGGAACTCACCGATGGCGTCCTTCAGCTCGGTCGGAAACGGACCTTCGCCGACGCGCGTCGTATAGGCCTTGGTGATGCCAAGAATATAGCCGAGCGAGCCCGGTCCCATGCCGGAACCGGCCGCGGCCTGGCCGGCCACGGTGTTAGACGAGGTCACGAAAGGATAGGTGCCGTGATCGATATCGAGCAGGGTGCCCTGCGCGCCCTCGAAGAGGATACGGGAGCCCTTGCGGCGCTCCTTGTCGAGGAAGAGCCAGACGGTATCACGGAACGGCAGCACCCGATCGGCGACCGAGGTCAGTTCATCCATGATCGTCTGGTGGCTGACTTCGGCGACGCCGAGGCCGCGGCGAAGCGCATTGTGATGCGTCAGAATACGGTCGACCTTGCCGGCAAGACTGTCGAGATCGGCAAGATCCATCACCCGGATGGCGCGGCGGCCGACCTTGTCTTCATAGGCCGGACCGATGCCGCGGCGTGTCGTGCCGATCTTGGTGCCGCTGTTAGATGCCGCATCCTCGCGCATCGCATCGAGCTCGCGGTGCAGCGACAAGATGAGCGTCGCATTGTCGGCAATGCGCAGATTATCAGGCGTCACCGTCACGCCCTGGGCCTCCAGTCGACCGATCTCGGCGATCAGCGCATGCGGGTCGACGACGACGCCGTTGCCGATCACCGCCATCTTGCCCGGGCGCACGACACCGGACGGCAGCAGCGACAGCTTGTAGCTCGTGCCGTCGATGACGAGCGTGTGGCCGGCATTGTGTCCGCCCTGATAGCGCACGACAATATCCGCACGCTCCGAAAGCCAGTCGACAATTTTGCCCTTGCCCTCGTCACCCCATTGCGAACCGACCACGACTACGTTCGTCATCCAACTCTTCCTGTTACCGGCGGAAAACCGCACACCTGCTCAAACCCGCGCATCTATAAAGCTTTGTTTTTGGGAAAGCGACCCTGTTGTCACAGGTGATTGGGCTTTTTACGTGACAAATCAGCAGCCGGCAGGTTATTGCCCGTCACAAAACGCCGCGCGGCGATCGCGGAAAGATGGGAAGAACGCTTTTGCAAGCCAGGGCCTACATCTGCCTCGTTATCGCCACCCTCTGCTGGGGCGGCAACTCCGTCGCCGGCAAGCTCGCACTCGGGCATATCAGCCCGATGATGCTGACCTTCCTGCGCTGGTTTATCGCCGTGGCGCTGATCGCCCTGATCTCGGTGCCCCAGCTCAAGAGGGACTGGCCGGTGGTCAGGAAGAACCTGCCGTTGCTCTTTTTCTACGGCGTCATCGGCTACACGCTTTTCAACGCCATGCTTTATTCGGCCGTGCAATATACGACGGCAATCAATGTCGCCATCGAGCAGGCCGGCATCCCGATGCTGATCTTCCTGCTGAATTTCATGTTCTTCCGCACTGGCATTTCGCTGGCCCAATGTCTCGGCTTCGGCTTGACGCTGATCGGCGTCGCTCTGACCGCCGCTCATGGCGACCTGACAACGCTGCTGCAATTAAGCCTCAACCGCGGTGATGGGCTGATGCTGATCGCCATTGCCGCCTATTCGGTCTACACGATCTTCCTGCGCTGGAAACCGCCGCTCGACTGGCGCACGCTGATGGCGATCCCGGCATTTGCAGCCATGCTGACCTCGGTGCCGCTGCTCCTTTGGGAAGCCGGCCGCGATGCCGCGCAATGGCCGGACCATGCTGGCTGGATCATCACGCTCTACACGGCGATCTTTCCCTCGCTGGTGGCGCAGATCCTCTATATCAAGGGTGTCGTGGCTATCGGCGCCAACAGGGCCGGCCTGTTCATCAATCTCGTGCCGGTGTTCGGAACGCTGCTCTCCGTCGTCCTGATCGGCGAGACGCTGCAGTCCTTCCATGTGATCGCGCTGGTGTTGACCTTGGGCGGCATCGCGATCGCCGAAAAAGGCCGGCCGAAAGCTTCGGCCGCGACTGTTCCCGCCTCACCGGTGGATTGATGCATGTCAGGAAGTGCGCGGCGGTTCAACAAAAGAACCAAAGCGCCTCGGATGAATCAAGTTTGACGCGACGCGCATTGGTCTATCCAAGCTCCAGAGTCGTCACGCCGAAGACATGCTTTAGTGGGATGGCCGGCGCCGGCCCGCGATACATGCGTGTCGTCTCGAACACCGGTTGAAGGCCGAGGCTTTCGGCAAGCGCGACCGCCTCGTGGTTCTCCGCGGGGATATCGATGAAGATCGAAGCCCCCTTCGCCTCGGGGATCAATTCGGCAAGCAGTGCTGCGGCGCTGTCGGCATCATTGGCAAAAAGCGGGCCGATCTTGTAGCCCTCGTAGCAGCGGCGGATCGTGCCGTAACCGCGGATCTTGCCGCTTTTGCGTACCACTACTGAGCGGCGACCCTTGCGACCGGTGCACCAGGCCGCGAGGAAGGCATCGCGCGGCTGCGGAAAGATCGCCGAATCATAACGCTGCAGGCCTTCCAGGCGCGAATCCAGCACCGGCTGCGCGGCAAGCGTCGAGACCGGCAAGGAGGTGACGACGCCGCCGTAGCGAAGGGTGGAGTAGGCGGGTTCGAAGCCGGCCTTGCGGTAGTTATCCTGCTGTGCGGCGACGCCGTCAAGGCCGATCGTGCGATCGTGTGCGCTGGCGATGCCCGCCTCCCAGATCGTCCTGCCATAACCCTTGCCGCGGAAATCGGGATGAACGATGTAGAGGCCGAGGAAGGCGAAACTCTCGCCATATTTGACGACCGAGATCGAACCGACGGGGACTTCACCGATGGCGCCGACGAAGAATCCGGACGAATCGGCCTCCATGAATGCAAGCGAATCATCGAGGCCTGGGTTCCAGCCCTCCTGACGCGCCCATTCGAGCACGAGTTCCAGTTCGCCGGGCCGCATCGAACGAACGGCAAATTCCGAATTCATGCGACTTTCCCAGATTGCATGTCCCGCAAGTCCATCCCGGCAATGTCAAAGTAATTGTCAGGTCCCCGACTCCCCGATTGCACCTGCGAATGATGGAGAGCCGCGTTGATGGACGTGACGACGCGTATAATCATTTTTCGAGGCAATGCAGAAAGCTTGGTTTCCGCATTACCATGAAACAATGCCGATGCAAGCTCAAGAAAATTACTTGCGCGCCAATTATCCTCCTGCGAGCGCGAATAAAACGCCGCGCCGAAAAGATATCGCCTGGCCGTTCCGAAAAAGAGAAAAGCATTTCGGCCGAAATCACTTCCGCAAGCCGGGAAAACCGCTGTTGAAACCGGGCGCGGCGGCGGTCGCCGCGCCGACGGATCACCGGGCCGTTCCGCTCATCACGGTCTTCTGCTTTTCGATCCCGCTCGCCATCGGCGAGAAAAGACGCGCTGTCTCGGCCGCCGGTGCGGGATAACCAAACGCGTAACCCTGCAGGCCATCACAGCCGAGTTGCGCCAACACGACGGCATGCGCCTCGGTCTCGATGCCCTCGGCGATCACCTCGACGTCGAGCGCCTTGGCGATTTCCACGATCGAACCCACCACGCGCCGCTGCTCGGCGGAGCTGACAACCTCGGCGATGAGCTGCCGGTCGATCTTCAACCGTTTCGGCCGCAGCTTAACGAGACCGATGAGCGAGGCATGGCCCGATCCGAAATCATCGATCTCGATGTCGATACCCATCTGTTTGATATCGCCGATATGATCGAGCAGTCTTTCGTCGCTGTCGTCGAGGAAAATCGTCTCGACCAGTTCGAAGACGATCGCGGCGGGCGGAATATCGAGCTTCCTCAGCTTGCCGAGCAATGTCGGATCGGCAAGGCGCGACCCCGAGATGTTGACGGCGATGCGTGGAACCGCAAGGCCGCGAGACAGCCAGGACAGCCGGTCTTCGAGAACGCTCTTGAGGATCGCCGCATCGATCTCCGCCGCAAGCCCGTGCTCGTCGGCGATCTTCAGGAAAATCCCTGGGGCGAGCACGCCCTTGTCGGGATGTTTCCAGCGCGCCAGCGCCTCAAAGCCGATGACTTCCCGGGTCCGGGCGTCAAGCTGCACCTGATAGTAGGGAACGATCTCGCCGCGCTCCAGCCCCAGCTTGAGCTCTTCGGCGAGGCGGCGCTTGGCGCGCAGATCCTCCTGTAGTTGCCGCGTGAAGAATTCGACGCGGTTGCGCCCGAGCTTCTTCGCCTGGTAGAGCGCCAGATCGGATTCGGCAAGCAGGTTGCGCGCCCGCCGATCGCCGCTCCAGGAAACACCGATCGAGGCGCCGGATTGCAGCATCTCGTGGCCGAAGCGGATCTTCTTGCGCAGCCGACGCTGAAGATCCTCGGTGATCAGCTTCAGCTCAGTGAGATCGCTGAAATTGACCAGTACGATGACGAATTCATCACCGCCAACGCGGGCGACCATGCCATTTGCGGGAATGGCGGCGGTGATGCGAAGCGCTGCGGCCCTGAGCACGGCGTCGCCTGCCGCATGGCCGTGACTGTCATTGATCTGCTTGAACTGGTCGAGGTCGAGATGCAGGACGCCAAGCGTCGTGATGCTCTTGTCAACCGGCAGTTCGGTGAGCCGCTTGTCGAGAAGCCGCCGGTTCGGCAAGCCAGTGAGATAATCGTGATCGGCGACGTGCTCGATGCGCGCATTGCTTTCCTCGAGCGCCACCGCCTTCGCCTCGGCCACCATTTTCTGTCGCGCGAGCTCGGCATTGAGCACTATGTCGGCAGTCACATCCCATTCGGCGCCGATGAACGAGGGAAGCCCCTCTGCATCCACATAGAAATGCGCGCGTGAACGCAGATAGCGGATTTCGCCGCTCGGCAGTACGATCCGGAATTGCGAATTATAGGCGCCGCGTGTTGCAATCGCCTGGTCGAAGTCGCGTTCGGCCTGCTCACGATCGTCGGGATGGATCGCATTCGACCATAACCATGCCGGCACGTCCCGACATGTCTCGCCGGTCTCGTAGAGACGGTGCATCTGCGCATCCCACAGGATCCCGCCCTTTGCGATGCTGTGTTCCCAGACACCGATCCGGGATGCATCGAGAGCGAGTTCGAGCCGGCGCAGAAGATCCTGGAACTCTTGTTCGGATCGTGTGGGTCTATTTTCTGGCAACGCGGTCTCAGCCTTAGGAGCTTCCATAATTGCAATATGGTCTCAAGCCGGCATTAATGAAGCCTTGTGCCGATGATCGAACTAGTCACTAGGTGAACCGTCCGTTACGACTTTCCCCTTTTGGATCAGAGAACTTGCAGTCCACGGCGCCCTTCAGGATCAGTGGTTGTGCCGCGGCGGTCTTTTGGCGATCTGACGAAATTCCGCCGCTCCCTCCAGAACTGCGCCGTCGGACAACTGCGTGACCGAGCGGCGGTAGATCTGCTGCCATGGCGTCGCGTCCGCCGGCACCGGCGGAATTCCCTCTGCCTTGCGCCGTTCGATTTCAGTCTCGTCGACCAGCATGTTGCAGCGCCCCTGATTGAAGTCGATGCAGATGACATCGCCGGTGCGAAGCCAGGCGAGGCCGCCGCCGGCAGCACTTTCCGGCGAAGCATTGAGGATCGAGGGGCTGTCGGCCGTGCCCGATTGGCGGCCATCGCCGATCGTCGGCAGGCTGCTTATGCCGCGTTTCAGCAGGTGATCCGGCGGCTGCATGTTGACGACCTCAGCCGAACCCGGCCAGCCGAGCGGCCCGGCGCCGCGGATGACAAGGATGGTATTTTCGTCAATGTCGAGTTCAGGATCGTTGATGCGCTTGTGATAGTCCTCCGACCCGTCAAAAACCACCGCCCGGCCCTCGAAGACGCCCTCGCGCGCCGGCTCCTGAAGGTAGCGCCGGCGGAAATCCTCCGAGACGACACTCATCTTCATGATCGCGAAATCGAAGAGATTGCCCTTGAGAACAAGGAAGCCGGCTCGCTCCTTCAGCGGTTCAGCGAATGGCCGGATAACCTCGCGGTCGCGCGCCTCCTTGCCCTGCAGGTTTTCGGCCATCGTCCTGCCCGTCACCGTGCGACAGTCGCCATCGAGCTTTCCGGCCTGCAGCAATTCCCACATGATCGCCGGCGTGCCGCCGGCGCGATGAAAACGCTCGCCGAGATAGGCGCCCGCCGGTTGGACATTGGCCAGCAGCGGGATATCGAAGCCGTGCACCTGCCAGTCGTCGGGATGAAGTTCGACGCCGGCGTGTTTCGCCATTGCCGCCAGATGCGGCTGTGCGTTGGTGGAACCGCCGATCGCCGAATTGGTGCGGATGGCATTGAGGAAAGCCTCGCGGGTCAGGATATCCGACGGCTTCAGATCCTCGAAGACGATTTCGACGGCGCGCCGCCCGGTACGATAGGCCATCTGGCCGCGTTCGCGATATGCGGCCGGAATGGCGCCGCAACCGGTCAGCGAAAGGCCGAGTGCCTCGGCAAGGGCGTTCATCGTCGAAGCCGTGCCCATCGTATTGCAGTGGCCGACTGATGGCGCTGAATCGAGCGCCGCCTGCAGGAATTCTTCCCGATCGATCTCGCCTGCCGCATATTTTCGCCGCATCCGCCAGATCACCGTGCCGGAACCCGCCAGTTCCCCCTCGTGCCAGCCGTCGAGCATCGGACCGCCGGAAAGCACGATCGCCGGAATATCGACCGTCGACGCAGCCATGATCGCCGAAGGCGTGGTCTTGTCGCAGCCGGTCGTCAGCACGACGCCGTCGAGCGGATAGCCGTAGAGGATTTCAACGAGGCCGAGATAGGCGAGATTGCGGTCGAGCGCAGCCGTCGGGCGCTTGCAGTTCTCGAAGATCGGATGCGTCGGAAACTCGATCGGAATGCCGCCGGCATCGCGAATGCCGTCGCGCACGCGCGTGGCAAGCTCGACATGAACCCTGTTGCAGGGCGTGAGATCGCTGCCGCTCTGGGCAATCCCGATGATCGGCTTGCCGGATCGCAATTCTTCCGGCGTGATGCCGTAGTTCATGAAACGCTCAAGATAGAGCGCTGCCATGTCGATGTGGTCGGGATTGTCGAACCAATCCTGGGAACGCAGGCGCCGCTTCGGAGAATGGCTGTCAGTCACCTCTTTCCTCCCGGCAGGGCATTCTTCTCTTCGAGATGGAGGAGCAGGGCGCTATGATCTTTTTCGCCATTGCCGTTTGCGACGAATTCGCTGAATTCGGCGTGCACCGTCGCAGTCAGGGGCAGCGTCAGCGACAAGGTGTCGGCCGTCTCCATGGCGGCGTTCAGATCTTTCAACTGGTTGCTCGACGAACCGCCTGGAGTAAACTGCCTTTCGACCATGCGCTTGCCGTGCAGTTCAAGGATACGGCTCTCGGCAAAGCCGCCGCGAATGGCGTCGCGAAAGGCTGCCGGCGAGCCGCCGCCGGCTGTAATCAACATCATCGCTTCGGCAACGGCGCCGATCGTTACCGCGACGATCTGCTGGTTGGCAAGCTTGGCAAGCTGGCCTGCTCCGCTTGGGCCGACGCGGGTCACGCGCCCCATCGGCGCAAAGACATCTGTAAGCGCATCGACGACGTCCTTGTCGCCGCCGGCCATGATGGCCAGCGTACCGGCATCCGCCCCGACGACGCCGCCGGACACCGGCGCATCGACATGAGCGATACCGCGTTCGGAAAGCCTGGCAGAATGGTCGCGGGCGAAATGCGGGGCGATCGAACTCATATCGATAACGACGGCGCCTGATGTCATCGCATCGACCGCTCCGCGGTTAAACAGCACGTCCTTCACCGCCTCGGCGTTGGTCAGCATGGTGATGACGACATCAGCGCCTGAAACGGCATCTGCGGGTGTTTCCGCGCAGATCGCGCCGTCTCCTGCGAGGGCCTCGGCCTTGCTGGGATCACGATTCCAGACGGCGACGGCAAAACCCGCGCCAAGCAGCCGACGCGCCATCGGCGCTCCCATCAGGCCGGTGCCGAGAAAGGCGATCCGCCTCCCGTCATGACCTTTGCTCGAACCTGTCATTCAGTCCTCCCAACTGTTGTTCGTCTTTGATAACCCGCTCACCCGCCGTTGCAACTATTTTGGTGATGCATCGGCCTGAAAACGATACGGGCGGGAACCGAAGTTCCCGCCCGATTTACTCGACAAAGGAAGGTTGAATTCTGTTTATTCCGCCGCGAGCCGGATGACCTCCGCCTCTTCTTCCTTGTGCTCGTCCGGCTTGTGCTGGACGAGCGGACGGTTGCCCGTCAACCGCCGTAGCAGCACGTAGAAGACGGGCGTCATGAAGATGCCGAAGAAGGTCACCCCGATCATGCCCGAGAAAACCGCGACACCCATGGCCGCGCGCATCTCCGCGCCGGCGCCCGTGGAGACGACGAGCGGCACGACACCCATGATGAACGCCAGGGAGGTCATCAGGATCGGGCGAAGACGAAGGCGGCTGGCCTCGATCGCGGCCTCCCGCGGTGTCCTTCCCTCGAACTCCAGTTCGCGGGCGAATTCCACGATCAGGATCGCGTTCTTCGCCGATAGACCGACAAGCACCACAAGGCCGATCTGGGTGAAGATATTGTTGTCTCCACCGGTGAGCCAGACTCCTGTCAGCGCGGCCAGTACACCCATCGGCACGATCATGATGATCGCAAGCGGCAGCGTCAGACTTTCATACTGGGCGGCAAGCACCAGGAAGACGAGCAACAGTGCCAGCGGGAAGACGACGATACTGGAGTTACCGGCAAGGATCTGCTGATAGGTCAGATCCGTCCATTCGAAGTCGATACCCGCAGGCAGGGTCTCGTGAAGGATCTTCTCGATAGCGGCCTGCGCCTGGCCGGACGAGAAGCCCGGCGCCGGACCGCCGTTGATATCGGCAGCGAGGAAGCCGTTGTAGCGGTTCGCGCGCTCCGGACCGGTGCTCGGCTCAACCTTCAGCAGGGCTGAAAGCGGGATCATCTCACCCGATGCCGAACGGACCTTCAACTGGCCGATATCTTCCGGCTGAGCGCGGAATTTGGCATCGGCCTGCACACGGACGCTGTAGGTGCGGCCGAAGGCATTGAAGTCGTTCACATAGAGCGAACCGAGATAGATCTGCAGTGTCTGGAAGACGTCGGTGACGGAAACCCCGAGCTGCTCGGCCTTGGCGCGGTCGAGATCGGCATAGAGCTGCGGCACGTTGATCTGGAAGCTGGAGAACAGCCCGGCGAGCTCAGGCGTCTGATAGGCTTTCGCAAGAACTGCCTTGGTGGCCTCGTCGAGCGCCTGGTTGCCAAGGCCTGCACGATCCTCGATCTGCAGCTTGAAGCCGCCCGTCGTGCCGAGACCGTTGACCGGCGGCGGCGGGAACATGGCGATGAAGGCATCCTGAATGGAGCCGAACTTCTGGTTCAGCGCCATAGCGATGGCGCCCCCGGAGAGATCAGGCGTCTTGCGCTCCTCGAAATCCTTCAGCGTCACGAAGACGATGCCGGCATTCGAAGAGTTGGTGAAGCCGTTGATCGACAGGCCCGGGAAGGCGATCGCATTGGCAACGCCCGGCTGCGCCAGCGCGATGTCGGTCATGCGCTTGATGACATTTTCCGTGCGGTCGAGGCTTGCGGCGTCCGGCAACTGGGCGAAACCGATCAGATACTGCTTATCCTGAGACGGCACGAAGCCGCCGGGGACCGTACTGAATAGGCTATAGGTCGCACCGACCAGCGCCAGATAGATCACCATGACGATGCTCTTGCGCGACAGCAATCCGCCCACGCCCTTGCCGTAGGCATTCGAGCCCGCGCCGAAGACACGGTTGAAGCCACGGAAGAACCAGCCGAAGATGGCGTCCATGAAGCGCGTCAGCCAGTCCTTCGGCTCATGATGGCCCTTCAGCAGAAGGGCTGCCAGCGCTGGCGAGAGGGTGAGCGAGTTGAAGGCCGAGATGACGGTCGAGATGGCGATCGTCAGTGCGAACTGACGATAGAACTGACCCGAAAGGCCGGAGATGAAGGCCAGCGGAACGAAGACCGCGACGAGGACCAGCGCGATCGCGACGATCGGACCGGAGACTTCCTTCATCGCCTTGTAGGTGGCGGCCCGTGGCGACAGCCCCTGTTCGATATTGCGCTCGACGTTTTCGACCACCACGATCGCGTCGTCGACGACGATACCGATCGCGAGCACCAGCCCGAACAGACTGAGCGCGTTGATCGAGAAGCCGAAGACATACATCACCGCAAAGGTGCCGATGATCGATACCGGAACCGCGATCAGCGGAATGATCGAGGCGCGCCATGTCTGCAAGAACAGGATGACGACGAGAACAACAAGCGCAATGGCTTCGAGCAGCGTGTCGATGACCTTCTCGATCGAGGCACGCACGAATTTCGTCGTATCGTAGACGATCTCGTATTTAACGCCCTCGGGCATGGCGAGCTGCAGCTGATCCATGGTGGCGTGCACATTGTCGGCGATTTCGATCGCATTCGAACCGGGCGCCTGAAGCACGGCAACGGCAACGGCCGGCTTGCCGTCGAGCAGCGAACGCAGCGTATAGTCCGCGGCACCGAGTTCGATGCGGGCGACATCGCGCAGGCGGGTGATCTCGCCACTGGCGCCCGTCTTAACGATGATGCTGCCGAACTCCTCGGGTGTGCGTAGGCGGCCCTGAGCATTCACGTTGAGCTGCAGATCCACACCCGGCTGGCTCGGCGATGCGCCGATGATGCCGGCGGCGGCCTGGACGTTCTGGGAACTGATGGCGTTGCTGATGTCGCTCGCGGCGAGATTATGCTCGGCAGCCTTCTGTGGGTCGATCCAGACCCGCATGGAATAATCGCCAGCGCCGAAGACCTGCACCTGACCGACGCCGGCGATGCGGGCAAGCCGATCCTTGATATTCAGAGTCGCGTAATTGCGAAGATAGGTGATGTCGTGATTGTCACCGTCGGAGACGAGGTTGACGACCATGATGAAGTTGGGCGAACTCTTGACCGTCGTGATGCCGAGCGAACGGACTTCCGCCGGCAGCCGCGGTTCGGCCTGCGAAACGCGGTTCTGCACCAACTGCTGCGCCTTGTCGGCGTCGGTGCCGAGCTTGAAGGTGACGGTCACGTTGAGCACGCCGTCGGATGTCGCCTGGCTGGACATGTAGAGCATGCCCTCGACGCCGTTGATCTGCTCTTCGAGCGGCGTCGCCACGGTTTCGGCGATGACCGACGGGTTGGCGCCGGGATAGGTGGCGCGCACGACAATCGACGGCGGCACCACCTCCGGATATTCGGAAATCGGCAGCGAGCGCAGGCCGATCAGGCCGGCAACCACGATGAGGACCGAAAGAACGCCGGCAAAGACCGGGCGGTCGACAAAGAATCTGGAGATGTTCATATCAAAGCCCTCTCCGGGGTGAACATGGATGCAAAGTCCCTCTCCGGCGGTTTGGAAGCCGCCGGCGGGTCATATCATTTCGGGTATTGGCCTTCCCAGAAGCGAAGGCATCGCCCTCCCCCGGGAGGGGGCAGGCGATGTGTTATTGAGCGGTCGCGACCTTCTCTTCCATCTGGGGTGCTACGACTGCCCCTGGACGGATGCGCTGCAAACCGTTGACGACAATCGTCTCGCCGACGTTCAGGCCGCTTTCGACCACCCGCTGGCCATCGGAAAGTGTGCCGAGCTGGACCTGCCGGTAGGCGACCTTGTTTTCGGCATCGACGACGAAGACGAATTTCTTGTCCTGGTCGGTGCCGACGGCGCGGTCGCTGATGACGATCTTGTTCTCGGCCTTCGGCTGGCCCATACGCACCCGCACGAACTGGCCGGGGATGAGACGCCCGCCCGGATTGTCAAACACGGCGCGCACGCCGATCGTGCCGCTTGAGGCATCGACCTCATTGTCGATCAGCTGCAGCTTGCCCTTGATCGGCGTACCGCTGTCGGTCAGCGTGCCGACCTCGACCGGGATCTGCTCGACCGGAGGCAGGGCGCTGTCGGTCTGCGGAAGCTGGGCAAGCGCCCGCGTCACCATCTCTTCGCTGGCGTTGAAACTCGCATAGATCGGATCGACCGAAACAAGCGTCGTCAGCGCCGGCGAGGTCGAGCCGGCTGCGACAAGGTTACCGGCGGTAACCTCGATCTTGCCGATGCGGCCGGAAACCGGAGCCCGCACCTGCGTATAATCGAGATCCAGCTGGGCCGACTGCAGCGCAGCCTGTGCCGACCGCAGCCCCGCCTGAGCCTCGGTCAGTGCGCTCTGGCGCTGATCGAGATCGCTCTGGGAGATGGTGCGATTGTCGGAAAGCCTGTGGCCACGATCGAGTTCGGTTTGCGCCAGGCTGACCCTGGCCTCGGCCGAAGCGACCTGGCCTTGCGCCTGGGCTACGGTTGCCTGGTAGGGAGCCGGGTCGATGGTGAAGAGCAGGTCGCCCTGCTTCACCAGCGCCCCTTCGCGGAAAGCCACCGCCAGGATGGCGCCGGCGACGCGGGAACGCACCTGCACCCGGTCGACGGCTTCTAGACGGCCGGAGAAACTCTCCCAGGCCGTCACGTCGCGCGCCGCAACGACGGCGACCGTCACCGGCACAGCGGGAGCCTGTGCGGGGGCGGAAGCAGCCGTGGCGGTCGTGCTCATCGGCAGCTCGAAAAACAATGCAGCGCCGGAAACGGACGCAATAAGGCCTAAGCCGGCGCCCACCAGGGCCCAGCGCTTCTTTCTGGACGTCATCAGTGCTCTCCTTGCGGCTACGAGCCGCCGAAATATCAGATCTTCTTCAATGCAATTGCGTTTGGACGCTTACGTCCCGAAGGAAGCTTCCGAAATGGCGGCTGACGTTTTCCTGCCAGTCGGGCGCTCCGTCGGATTTCCCACCATAAATCGAAGGCCAGCCCGTCCCGGCGGGAAGGACATGCTGGCGCACACCGACGCCGGCCGTTTTCAGGCGGGCACCGTAACCAATTGTCTCGTCGTGGAGAGGATCGTCCTCCGCAGTGAGTATCAGCGCCGGCGCGACGCCTGAAATACGCGAACAGAGACAAGGCGCTGCATAAGGGTGACAACCGCCACCGCTTAGATAGTGGCTCCAGCCTTCCGTCCAGCGCCGGCGCATGCCGATGGCATCGGCCTTGCGGATCGAGGACGTGCCCATGAACGGATCGAGCAGCGGCGAAATCAGCACCTGACCGTCGAGCGCATCCGGCATCTGGTCGCGCGCCTTCAGCGCCACGCCGGCGGCAATATTGCCACCCGCCTCTTCGCCGGCGACGAAGAGCAGCGATTTGCGGTCACCGAGGCCAGCGCGTTTGTTGGCGAGATAGCTGAAGACGGAGAAGGAGACTTCCAACGCCCTCGGAAAAATATTATCGGAAAGGCTGCTGTAATCAGCGGCGACAACAATGGCGCCCGCCTTGGCGAGACTCATTGCCACCGGCCGGTCGACGTTCTTGTCGCTGTCGAGAAACGCGCCGCCATGCAGGTAAAGCACGATTGGCGGACCCTTGCCGTAATCGGCGCCCTGGTAGATACGTGCGGAAACGGGGCCGATGGCCACCTTATCCAGCATCATATCTTTCCATTCCACCGTCATGCGTCCGGTCTCTTTTGCGTCAGCCAGAAGCAGACAACGCCTGCCGCTTGCATTTTGTACAAAAAAGATATTGTTATTCCAACCGAGGAATAAGAAGCTATATCGCGATAACACTGTTCCAGATCTCGAACAATGGTGCAACGCAAACCGCGGATTTCAAACCGATGGATCAGCTTTCGGCAATGCGCGTCTTCATTCGCGTGGTGGAGACGGGCAATTTCACCCGTGCCGCCGACATGCTCGCCATGCCCAAGGCGACGGTAACCAATCTCATCCAGGGCCTGGAGGCGCATTTGCGCACCAAGCTTTTGAATCGTACCACGCGCCGGGTGATGGTGACCACGGACGGCGCGCTTTATTACGAACGCGCCGCCCAGATTATTTCGGAGCTGGAGGAACTCGATGGCAGCCTCTCCAATTCGCAGAGCCTGCCGAGCGGGCGGCTGCGTGTCGAGATGGCCGGCGCTTTCGCCGATTGGATCGTCGTTCCCGCGCTCTACGATTTCTATCAGCGTTATCCCGATATCCGCATCGATCTCGGGGTCGGCGACCGCACGGTCGATTATCTTGCAGAAAATGTCGACTGCGCGCTACGGGCCGGCACGCCGGCCGATCAGTCGCTAATTGCGCGGCGTGTCTCCGAAGTCGAGATGATCACCTGTGCTTCGCCGAACTATATCCAAAAATTCGGCATGCCCGAGCGGCCGGAGGATCTGGAGGCCGATCATTACTCCGTCAATTATTTCCGCGCTCAGAACAACCGAACGCTGCCCTTTGAATTTCGCCGGCACAACGAGGTGATCGAAACCAGTCCACGTTACATCGCCTCGGTTAACGATAGCCGCACCTATCTGACAGCTGCGTTGACGGGGCTCGGCGTCGCGCAGGTGCCGATTTTCATGGCGCGTGAGCCGATGGCAAGGGGTGAACTCGTCCGCGTGCTCCCGGACTGGCGCCGCGATCCGCTGCCGCTCTACGTCGTCTACCCCCCGAACCGCCACCTCAGCAACAAGGTCCGTGTCTTTGTCGACTGGCTGGTAAAGCTTCTGGTAGAGGCGAGACTGAACGACGGCTGAGCGCCAAAACAAGTACGGCCCGGAAGGCAGGGGAAACCTTCGACGGGCCGCACTGTGCAACTTTGAACATCAAGCCTGTCGCACCGCAGGAAGAGAGCGGCAGGCTCTGGAGTTTCGGAAAAGAACGGTAGGGAATTCCACTCTCTCCCGATAGAACAAACATAGGTACTCCCCGCAGGATTGTAAGGGGAAATTCCGCAAGCCCGTTCACATAATCGCGATGACGGCTTGGCTCATGTACCCCCGTCGGCGGGCCGGGTTTCAGTTCTCGACGGCCGGCTTCAGCAAATCGTCGATGCCATAGGGCATCGGCCGCTTGCCTTCGTCAGATCATTCCGCCATTGGCGCGCAGCGTCTGGCCGTTGATCCAGCCGCCGTCGGGGCCGGCGAGGAAGGCCACCGCGGCGGCGATGTCTTCAGGTGTGCCCAGGCGCTCCAGCGGGTTCATCTTGGCCATCCGGGCAATCAGCTCGTCCGACTTGCCGTTGAGGAAAAGGTCCGTGGCAACAGGACCAGGTGCGATGGCGTTGACGGTGATGTTGCGGCCGCGCATCTCCTTGGCCATGATCGCTGTCAGCGTTTCGACCGCAGCCTTGGTGGCGGCATAGACTCCGTAGGTTTCGAGCTTCAGCCCGACGACCGAGGTCGAGAAATTGATGATCCGGCCGCCGTCGCGCATCCGCTTGGCCGCTTCGCGTAGCGTATTGAAGGTGCCCTTGAGATTGACGCTGACTTGGCGGTCGAAATGGGCATCATCGGCCTCAGCCAGCGAGGACAGCATCATGATGCCGGCATTATTGACGAGGACGTCGACACCGCCGAAGGCAGTTTCCGCAGCATCGAACATGCGACGGACGGCTTGCGCATCGCTGACATCGGCTTTCTCAGTCAGCGCCTTGCCGCCGGCCTGCTCGATCTCCCGGGCGAGTTCCTCGGCCGGGGTGGCGTTGCCGGAGTAATTGATGACGACGGTGAAACCGTCCTTGGCGAGGCGTTGGGCGACTGCCGCGCCGATGCCGCGGGAAGCGCCGGTGACCAGCGCCACCTTGCCGTTTTCTTGGGAAGCCATGGTCCGTCTCCTTCATCCTGCGCCGCAGCGCGTTTTCGATGAGGAGAAGATGCGCCTTTTCCTTCCGCGGATAATCAGGCATTCTTCGGCATCACTATCCGGGAATGGCGAACAAAAAGATGGACAGATTCGATGCCATGCGGGTGCTTTGCCGCGTCGTGGAACGCCGCAGCTTCACGCTTGCCGCCGAAGACACCGGCCTGCCGCGCTCGACCGTCACCGATGCGGTGAAGCAGCTCGAGGCCCGCCTCGGCGTGCGCCTGCTCCAGCGCACCACACGCCATGTCAGCCCAACGCTCGACGGCGAAGCGTATTACCAGCGCTGCCTGTCGATCCTTGCCGATATCGAAGATGCCGAAGGCGGCTTTGCCGGCGCCAAGCCGAAGGGTCTGCTGCGCGTCGATGTGCATGGCACACTCGCCCGCCATTTCGTGCTGCCGAGCCTGCCGTCTTTTCTCCAGACCTATCCTGAGATCGAATTTTACATGAGCGAAGGCGACCGGCTGGTCGATCTGGTGCGCGAGGGCATCGACTGCGTGCTGCGCGTTGGCACGCCTGGGGATAGCGACATGATCGCCCGGCGCGTTGCCATGCTGGATGAGATCACGCTCGCCTCACCTGGCTATGTCGCCACCCATGGCCTGCCGCAGCATCCAGACGGGCTTGCCGGCCACCGCATGGTCGGCTTCCGCTCCAGCAGTACAGGCAGCCTGTTACCGCTCGAATTCATCGTCGACAGCGCGGTGCGTCACATCACCATTCCCGCTACCGTCGCCGTCAACGCCGCCGAAAGCTACATTTCAGCGGCGAGGATGGGCCTCGGCATGATCCAGATCCCACGCTATCACGCCGAAAAAGACTTGGCCGAAGGAACGCTTATTCATGTCCTCAAGGATTTTCCGCTGACCCCGACACCGGTTTCCCTGCTCTATCCGCGCAACCGCCAGCTTACGCCGCGCGTGCGCGTCTTCATCGACTGGCTGGTGAAGGTCTTCGCACGACAAAATTCGGAAAACGCGTTTATTACAGCACCGCGCGTCTGAAAAGACGCGCAAAGGATGCTGTAACACTCTGAATCGCTGCATAATTCCCTAAATCGATTCCGATTTAGGGAATTATGCAGTAAAACGCACCTTGCTAATATGAGCGTTCTTTGGGGAAACGGCCATGGCACTCAATGATATCACCGTCTACCAGACGGAAGACGGCTTTGTCGTCGAATTCGGCGGCGAAGGCGAAGACAGGATTGCCGCGACACTGCGGAGTACGCCCGAGCTGACCCTGGAAACCGCCGTCTTGCGGGCCAAGACCCTGCTTGCGGCAGCGATCGAACCTGCCCATAACGACGGCGCGCGCAGCAAGGACCCAGCTTTGCTCGAAGAAGAGCTGGAGGAAGGTCTGGAAGGCTCCTTCCCGGCGAGCGACCCGGTCTCGGTCACCGTCTCCTCAATCCCGATGCGCGATCCGAATGCCGGCCGCTGATGCCGGTGGCTGAAAGCATGAAGCGGTTTTGGGATGACGGCGGGTGCGATGAATGTTATCTGCGTCGGCCATGACCGATGGTGGAACGATAACTGGCGCGATCGGCGCTGGCGCGCTCACCGGCGAAAACCTCAGGGCGTTTTTCGAGCGCGACGCGATCACCGTCTCTCGCGACCTGCTCGGCTGCCATCTCACTGTCGATGGCGTCGGCGGCCGGATCACCGAGACCGAAGCCTATTTCCCCGATGACGAGGCCTCGCACAGTTTCCGCGGCCCGACCAAGCGGAACGGCGCCATGTACGGCCGCCCCGGCAATGTCTACATTTACCGCATTTACGGCATGTACTGGTGCCTGAACTTCGTTTGCCATCCGGGCTCGGCCGCGCTCATTCGCGCGCTGGAGCCGGAAACGGGAATCCCTCTGATGATCGAGCGGCGCGGCACCGAGAGGCTGACCGCGCTCTGCAGCGGTCCCGGCAAACTCTGCCAGGGGCTCGGCATCGATATTCAGATCAACGACCGTCTGCTCGACCGCCCGCCCTATGCGATCGCGCCGTCAGCACCGGTGCCGATCATCTCGGGAAAACGCATCGGCATCACCAAAAATGCCGAAGCACCGTGGCGCTTCGGCATTCAGGGCTCGCGTTATCTCAGCAAACCTTTCCGCTGATTATTCCATGACCGCACTATGGTCGACGGCGGGCGCTGCTTTCGGCTTGCGCAGCAGCAGCACCAGCGGAATGACCGCGAGCGACATCACCATCAGCAGCTTGAAATCGTCCATGTAGGCGATGATCGTCGATTGCAGGGTGATGATCTCGTTGAGCGAAGCGCGCCCCGCCGCCGTCAGCGGACTGAGCCCCTGCGCCGCCACGGCATTGAAGGCGTGGTTGAATGGCGTCACATAGGCCGCGATCGATTCATGATTGCTCTGCGTGTTCTCGACGATCAGCGCCGCGACGATCGAAATGCCGACCGAGGAGCCGATGTTGCGCGACAGGTTGTAGAGCCCGGTGCCGTCGCCGCGCATATGGGCGGGCAGCGTGGCGAAAGCGATGGTTGTCAGTGGCACGAACAGGAAACCGAGGCCGGCGCCCTGTATGAAGCCGACCGAGACGATCGTCCATTGCGAGACGTCGGGCGTCCAACCGGTCATGTCGTGCATCGCCCAGGCAGTCAGGCCGAGGCCGAGCACCAGCAGCCAACGCGTATCGACCTTGCCGATCAGACGCCCGACGATGAACATGCAGAGCATGGTGCCGAGCCCGCGCGGCCCCATGACGATGCCGGCGGTGATGACGGGATAGCCCATCAGCGTCTGCAGGTATGGTGTCATCAGCGCCAGCGAGGCGAGATAAGTGATACCGATCACGAAGATGAAGATCATGCTGATGGTAAAATTCTGGTCGAGAAACAGCTTCGGATTGACGAAGGATTTCTCCGCCGTCAGCGTATGCACGATCAGCAGATAGAAAGCGGAAGCGCAGATCAGCGCCTCGAGGATTATCTCGCCGGAGGAGAACCAGTCGAGCTGCTCGCCGCGGTCGAGGAAGAGCTGCAGCGAGGCGATGCCGAGACTCATCATCCCGAACCCGAACCAATCCAGTTTGGCGAGGAAATCTCTCTTGGTCTCGGTGACGAAGATGACGATGCCGGCGAAGGCAAGCGCGCCGATCGGAATGTTGATGTAGAACACCCAGCGCCAGCTGATGTTATCAGTCAGCCAGCCGCCGATGACGGGACCGAGCACCGGCCCGACCATGACCGAGACGCCGAAGAGGGCCATGGCCGACCCGCGCTCCTCGACGGTATAGATGTCGAGAAGGATCCCCTGCGAAAGCGGCACCAGCGATGCGCCGAACAGACCCTGCAGCAGGCGGAAGGCGACGATCTGATTCAGCGATTGCGCCAGGCCGCATAGGATCGAGGCGGCCACGAAGCCGGCGATAGCGACGAGCAGCACGCGCTTGCGGCCGAACTTGGCGGCAAGGAAGCCTGACGGCGGCGTCATGATCGCCGCCGCGACGATGTAAGAGGTCAGGACCCAGTTGATCTGGTCGGCAGAAGCCGACACGCTGCCCTGAATATAGGGCAGCGCCACGTTGGCGATCGTCGTGTCCAGCGCCTGCATGATGACGGCGAGGATGACGCAGGCCGTGATTGCGCCGCGATTGGCAACCGGGGTCGCCGGGGAAGCGGAAGCGTTACTCATGATCCTTGCCCTGAGGCCGACCCAGAAGCTTGTTGACGAAATCGGGCAGGCCGCGGGCATGACCGGTCTCGACATCGACCACCGTGCTCATGCCGACGCGAAGCGGCGGCTTGCCTTCGGTGTCTTCGATGCTGACGCGCATCGGAATGCGCTGGACGACCTTCACCCAGTTGCCCGTGGTGTTCTGCGCCGGCAGCAGCGAGAAGCTGGAGCCTGAGGCCGGGCTAATGCTCTCGACCTTGCCCTTCCACGTCACGCCAGGATAGGTGTCGACGTAGATCTCGGCCGTCTGGCCTGGCTTGACGTAGGTAAGCTCGGTTTCCTTCGGGCTGGCGGCGATCCACAGATGATCGGTGGCAACGAGCGAGAAGGCCTGCTGCGAAGCCTGCAGGTAGGAGCCGACCTGCAGCGCGTTGACATTGGTGACGATGCCGTCGAACGGCGCCTTGACGACGCTGTGGTCGAGTTCGCGCTGGGCATTGTCGACATTCGACTTTGCCTGCAGGTAGAGCGGGTTCAGCTCGATCGGCTGATCGGCCGAACCGCCGAGCTGGGCAAGCGTGGTTGCGGCTTCCGCCTTGGCGACGGTCACCTTCTGCTCGGCAGCCTCGAGATTATGCTTGGCTTCGTCATAGGCCGATTGCGTCGCGCTGCCGTTGTTGACCAGGTTCTGCTGCCGGTCGAATTGATCCTGGTAATAAGGCAGATCGGCTTGCGCCTGGGTAATCTCGGCCAGCGACTGCTGGTAGCTCGCCTTGAGATTCATGATCTGGTTGCGCTGCACGCCGAGCTGCGCCTTGGCGCCGTCGAGCGCGATCTTGAAGGAATCGGCTCTGAGGCTGAAGAGCACCTGCCCCGCCTTGACCGCCTCGTTCTCGTGCACTTTGATCTGCTCGACGATACCCGAGACATCGGTGGTAAGCCCGACCATGTCGGCCTGGAGATAAGCGTTGTCGGTCGACATCACCTGGCCGCCATTGACGTAATAATAACCGCCGACAACGAGTGCCACCGGCAGCAGGGCGAACAGGATCGGCCGAGTGAGACTGCGCCGGCGGCGGACCTTGATGCCGCCGGGCGCAGCCACGGCGGCAGCCGGCGCTGAATTGGATGAAGGCGCTTCGGCTACCGTTTCCTGCTGTTTCGTTTGGTTGTCTTCGACAGATGTCTTGGTATTGGCGTCAGCAACGACGCGGAGGGGGGATTGATCAGCCATCGTTCGTCTCGTTCTCGTCAACCGGGGTCCGGCATGCCTGAACCAGGTTCGTCTTCATTACGGATAGGGTGTGGAAAAGCTGCTCGCGCTGCTCGGCTGAAACGCTTTGCAGCGCTTCCGCGCGGGTGGTGTCGCCAATCTCGCGCATTTCGGCGAGCAGCGGATGCGCCTCTTCGCGCATGTAGAGCAACCAGATGCGCCGGTCGGTCGGGTGCTGACGGCGCTCGATCAACCCGCGTTCGGCGAGTTTGTCGAGGATGCGCACCAGCGTAATTGGCTCGACCTCGAGGATTTCGGCAAGCCCGCTTTGATGGATGCCTTCATTGTTCGAGAGATAGGCAAGCGTCTGCCATTGCGATCGGGTCAGCCCAAGGCACTTCGCACGCTGCTCGAACCGCTTGCGCAGCAGCCGCGCGACGTCGTGGAGAAGGAAACCGAGGGTAGGAGTGGCGTTCATGAAAACCTGTGACTGTTATTTATAAGCATACTTATAATATGGGTAGATATATTGAGCTTGTGCGCTGCACAAGGGTATGGAAGACAGATTCGGCCGCCGCGGTGAAAATGCCGCAGCCGGCCGAGCCTATCCTGGGTTCCCCTCTATCGCCCTTTCGAGACGCCAGACGGTAGCCGCGGCCCGGCTCCGCCCTAGTTCCGAGACAGGAGCAGCCTCCGTCGGAGGCGCGCATTGGGGAGCTCGATGGCGTTCTTCGAAAGCATGTTGACGCTGCTGCTGGTGGCAATCGTCTTTCTGCAATTCTCCAGGAAGTTCAAAATTCCATATCCGACCATGCTGGCGATCGCCGGCGTCATTGTCGCCGCCGTGCCCTGGGCGCCCGAGGTCGCGATCGATCCCGAACTTGCACTTGCGCTGCTGGTGGCACCCGTGCTCTTCGACGCCGCCTATGATCTGCCGCCGAGAACGTTGCGACGAAACTGGCTGCCGCTCTTCTCGCTCGCCGCCATCGCCGTGATCCTAACGGCCGCCGCGGTCGCCACCGTCAGCGTGACGATGGCCGGCCTGCCGCTTGCCGCTGCCGTCGCACTCGGCGCCATCGTCGCGCCGCCGGATGCCGCGGCGGCGACCGCCATGCTCGACCGTTTCACCCTCCCGCGCCAAACCTATGTGATCCTGAAGGGCGAAAGCCTGCTCAACGACGCCGTCGCGCTGCTGATCTTCAGCGCCGCGGTTGCCGCGGCGGCGAGCCCCACCTTCTTCGCCGGCGTTCTGGCGCAACTGGCGCTCGCCGTGCCTGGCGGCCTCATCCTCGGTTACCTCATGGGCCGCCTGTACATGATCGTCGGTCTGAGGCTGGCCGGCACGCTTGGCGGCACCTTGCTCGAATTCGTCGCCACCTTTGGCACGTGGATCATCGCCGAGCGGCTGCACCTTTCGGCCATTCTGGCGATCGTCGTCTATGCCATGGTGATCGCCCGATATATGCCCGAGCGGCAGACCGCCCGCCACCGCATTCATTCGTATTCGGTCTGGGAAGCAGCAGTTTTCCTGCTCAACGTGCTCGCCTTCCTGCTGATGGGCCTGCAGGTCCGGCAGATCGTTCTCGACCTCGATCCCGGTCGCCTGAGTTTCGCCATCACCTTAGCCGCCGCGGTCTTCATCACCGTTATCGTCGTCCGCCTGGCCTGGGTACTCTTCTATAATCGCGTGGTGAACTTTCTCGCCGCGCGCGGACACACGACACAAGCGGCTCCGACATTCGCGACCAGCCTGCTTGCCGGCTGGTGCGGCATGCGCGGTCTCGTCACGCTGGCGACAGCACTTGCTCTGCCAATCGACTTTCCGGATCGCGATATCATCCTGCTCAGCGCGCTGGCCGTCGTTCTCGGCACGCTCATCATCCAAGGCCTGACGCTCGGACCGCTGATCCGTTTCCTGAAATTCGACCCCGACACCTCGCTGGACCGCGACCTCGTCAGAGCTCGCGTCGCGTTGATCGATGCAGCGCTTGCCGAGCTTGCCGACGACGAGGATAAATCCGCGCGCATCCTGCGCGAGGTCTATACCTCCGAACGCGAGATCGCCGCCGACGGAAAACACCCACGCGAGGTCAGCAAGTTGGACAAGCAGCGCCGCAACGTCATCGCCGCCAAACGCCGCAGACTGGCGGCGATGCGTCGTGCCGACGAGATCGACGACGATGTTTTTCACATGCTGGAACAGGAGCTCGATTGGGCCGAACTCGCCGTCCTGCCGCCCGGCCGCGACGAGATCGTCGAGAGCTGACGCCATCCATGACGTTTTGATGGATTTCGAAACCGCAGCCAATTGGCATTTGCTATTTTTCGCCGCTGCCGTTTATATCCGGTTCCATAGGTTACGATTTTTCCGATTTGCATTGTATGCCGGCCTTCCCTCCCATGGATTGAACGCCGGGGGAAATCACGAGGGCCGAGGCCTTCGTTCAAAGCAGCAAGACGTGAATAGCATCACCTAATCTTAGGTTCGGCGGCAGTCTATCAGCCGTCGCGATTGGAGGGACCGGTATGAGTTACGTGCTTCGACGGATATTGATGCTCGGCTGCATCACCACGTTCATGCCTCTGGCGGCGATGGCGCAGGGCGCACCGTCTGCCCCTCCTCCGGTCACCGTCGCCAAGCCGGTCGTTCGTGATGTCATCGACAGTGACGAATTCATCGGCCGCTTCGAGCCGGTCGACGAAGTCTCCGTTCGCTCGCGCGTTGGTGGATACCTGCAGGAAATCCATTTCCAGGACGGTGCATTGGTCAAGCAGGGCGACCTGCTCTTCGTCATCGACCAGAGGCCCTTCGTCACCGCGCTCAGCCAGGCAAAGGCGACGCTCGAAGCGTCGCAATCGGCTCTGGTCTTTGCCGATGCGCAGTATAAGCGCGCGCAATCGCTTGCCGCGAGCGGCAGCCAGTCGGCGCAGACACTGGATGATCGCCGCCGCGAATTCGATTCGGCCGAGGCCAATGTCCGCGGCGCGCAGGCCGCAGCCGATCGCGCTTCTCTCGACATGGAATATACCGAAATCAAGGCGCCGCTCAGCGGCCGCATCGACCGCCGACTGATCTCGGCCGGCAACCTTGTGCAGACCGACCAGACCGTCCTAACGACCATCGTTTCGCTCGACCCGATCGATTTCTATTTCGACGTCGATGAGCGCCGCCTGCTGAATTTCGCCGACACGGCGCGCAAAGTGGGCAAGGAACTCCAGTTGGGCGGTGGCGGGCTGGATGTATCCGTCACGATCTCGGATCCCTCTGCCAAACCATTTAAGGGAAAGCTCGATTTCGCTGAGAACCGGGTCGACAATCAGAGCGGCACCATTCGTCTCCGCGCCCGCTTTCCCAACCCCGATCTCGTCCTTCAGCCCGGCCTATTCGGCCGCATTCAGGTTGAAGCCTCCAACACCTACCAGGCCATTCTCGTCCCCGACGAGGCAATCGGTTCGGATCAGAATGAGCGTGTCGTTTATGTCGTCGCAACGGACGGCACGGTTTCGACCAAGCCGGTGCGAGCCGGACCGCGGCTTTACGGTTACCGCGTGATACGCGAGGGCCTCGACGGCACCGAGACGATCATCGTCAACGGCCTGATGCGCGCCCGACCGGGTTCAAAGATCACGCCTCAGATGACCGAATTGCCGCAGGAGCGGCAGGATACTGCGCCCGAAACTGCCGGCGCGGAGAACGGACAATGAGATTTGCTCATTTTTTCGTCGACCGGCCGATCTTTGCGGCGGTCATCTCGATCCTTTTTCTCGTCGTCGGCGGCATTGCCTACACGCAATTGCCGGTATCCCAGTATCCGGAGATAGCGCCGCCGACCATCGTCGTGCGCACCTCCTATCCCGGCGCCGACCCGCAGACGATCGCCGATACCGTTTCGACGCCGCTTGAACAACAGATCAACGGCGTCGAAGACATGCTTTACATGTCCTCGTACTCCAGCGCCGATGGCGCCATGTCGTTGACCATCACCTTCAAGCTCGGCACCGATCTCGACAAGGTCCAGGTGCTTGTCCAGAACCGGGTTTCCATCGCCCTCCCCCGTCTTCCCGAGGAAGTTCAGCGGCTTGGGGTGACCACCGACAAAAGCTCACCTGATCTGATGATGGTGGTGCACCTGCTGTCGCCGTCGCACCGCTATGACCAGCTTTACGTCTCGAACTACGCCCGCAACCGCATTCGCGACGTTCTCGTGCGCCTCGACGGTGTCGGCGACGTGCAGATCTTCGGCGAACGCCAATATTCGATGCGAATCTGGCTGGATCCGGAAAAGCTCTCCGCCTATGGCATGACGTCAGACGATGTCGTCTCCGCCCTGAGAGACCAAAACGTCCAGGTATCGGGCGGCAAGATCGGTGCCCCGCCGGTAACCGGCAAGAATGCATTCGAATATACGGTACGAACGGAAGGCCGCTTCTCCGATGCGCGAGAGTTCCGTTATGTCATCGTGAAATCGACGACAGCGGGGCGACTTGTTCAGTTGCAGGACGTCGCCCGTATCGAACTCGGCGCGCAGGACTACGTCACCAACAGTTATCTCAACAACGACCCCGCAGTTGCTCTCGGCATCTTCGCCCGGCCGGGAAGCAACGCGCTCGACACGGCCCATCAGATCCAGACGCTCATGAAGGACGTCTCGCAGAATTTCCCGCCGGGCCTGGAATATCGCATTGTATATGACACGACCGAATTCATCTCGGATTCGATCACCGAGGTATACAGGACCATCGCCGAGGCGGCCATCCTTGTGGCGATCGTCGTTCTTGTCTTCCTGCAATCCTGGCGAACCGCAATCATTCCGATCATCGCCATCCCTGTATCGCTGATTGGCACCTTCGCCGTCCTGCTGGCATTCGGCTTCTCGCTCAACATGCTCACCTTGTTCGGTCTGGTGCTGGCGATCGGCATCGTCGTCGACGACGCGATCGTGGTGGTGGAAAACGTCGAGCGCAATCTGGCCCGCGGCATGACGCCGAAGCAGGCTTCCCATGTCACGATGGACGAAGTCGGAACCGCCGTCGTCGCCATCTCGCTGGTGCTGATCGCCGTGTTCGTGCCGACAGCCTTCATCCCGGGCATATCCGGCCAGTTTTACAGGCAGTTCGCCGTGACGATCTCGGTCACCACCGCGATATCGGCGTTGAATTCACTGACACTGTCGCCCGCCCTTGCGGGGATATTGCTGAAAACCCATGACCATGAAACCAAGCCCACGAATGTTGCATCACGCCTGGGAAGAGGTCTTGCAAAGGGCTTCAATCATGGGTTCGATCGGCTGAGCTCCGGCTATTCATGGACCATTCGGCATCTGGTCAGCAGTTGGGTCGGCCTGACCGCGGCGATGGTCGCCTTCGTCTGCCTGCTCGGAGCAACCTGGTACATGAGCACCCGCGTTCCCGCGGGCTTCATCCCGACCATGGACCAGGGCTACGCGATCATCGTCATACAGCTTCCCGATGGTGCCTCGCTTGCGCGTACCGACGCCGTGGTCAAACAGGTGGGCGATATCGCCCGTACTGTGCCCGGTGTCGGCAACGCCGTACAGTTTGCCGGCTTCAGCGGCGCGACATTCACCAATGCCTCGAATGCCGGCGTCGTCTTCGTGCCCTTCAAATCCTTTGCTGAACGTGAAGAAGGCGGAGAGAACGCCAACAAGATCATCGGCGAGCTTTACGGCAAACTGCAAAGCATCCAGGAAGCCTTCATCATCGCCATCCCGCCGCCATCCGTGCGTGGCGTCGGCAATTCCGGTGGTTTCAAGATGCAGATTTCCGATCTTGAAAACGCCGACATGACGCGCGTGCTCGGTCTCGCCCGCCAGATGATGGGTGCGGCAGCCACGACCGAGGGACTGACCGGCGTCTTTACGACATTCTCCGATGCAAGCCCGCAATACTTCCTGGCGATCGACCGTGACAAGGCGCGGTTCTTGAACGTGCCGATCCCCAATATCTTCAACGCGCTTTCCATCAATCTCGGCGTCGCCTACGTTAACGATTTCAATGCGTTCGGCCGCGTCTACCAGGTCCGTGCCCAGGCCGACCGGCAATATCGCATGGACAGGGAAGACATCCTCGCCCTGAAGGTTCGATCGGCGACCGGCGCGCTGGTTCCGCTTGGAACGTTGATGGATATCCAAGATGCCAGCGGCCCGGCGCTTGTCCAGCGCTACAACATGTATGTCTCGGTGCCGCTTCAGGGCAATCCGACGCCGGGGACATCGACGGGCGATGCCATCGCGAAGATGGAAGCGCTGGCGGCGAAGATCCTGCCGCAAGGGACAACCTTCGAATGGACCGAACTCGCTTACCAGGAGACCCATACCGGCAACACGGCCGTTTACATCTTCGCCCTGTCTGTCGTCTTCGTCTTCCTGGCGCTGGCGGCACAATATGAGAGCTGGGTTCTGCCCTTGGCGATCATTCTCATCGTTCCGCTTGCGGTGCTCGCGGCGTTGATCGGGGTCTCGCTGAGAGGAATGGACAACAACGTCCTGACGCAGATCGGCCTGATCGTGCTGATCGGCCTTGCGGCCAAGAACGCCATTCTGATCGTCGAGTTTGCCAGGCAAGCGGAAGATGAGGGCAAGTCGCCGGTGGAGGCGGCCATCGAGGCCAGCCATCTCCGCCTGCGCCCGATCCTGATGACGGCATTCGCCTTCATCTTCGGCGTTCTGCCGCTTGCCATCGCCACCGGCCCCGGCGCCGAAATGCGCCAGTCGCTCGGCACCGCCGTCTTTTCGGGCATGCTTGGTGTGACGATCTTCGGCCTGTTCCTGACGCCGGTCTTCTACGTCGTGCTGCGCGGTTGGCGCCGCAACCGTCCGGCTGAGAAGGCGGTCGAGACCGTCCCGGTTGAGAGCGAGACGGCTTGATCCGCTTCGACAGGCGGCTGATAAGGCGAGAAATCAGGTTGAAAACAGATGCACCTCGCCCTGCCACAGGCGGGCGACGGTGAGCTTGCCGCTGCGATAGGCGCGCGTATCGAGATTGAGCCGTTTCGACCGTATGTCGGGCTCGTCATTCGGCGTATGGCCGTGAACGACGAGCTTCGGCAACGGCACCCGGCTTTCGAGAAAACGCTGACGGATGATGACCAGATCCTCATCCGTCTGCTCGCCCAGCGACAGCTTCGGATTGATGCCGGCATGCACGAAAATTACGCTTGGAGTCTCCAGCATGACAGGCATCGCCCGCATGAAATCGATATGCGTGTGTGGCAGCGACTGGCGGATAAAGGCATCGAGCTTTGCGCCGGAGGGAAAGACTAGCGGCAGATGCTCCGGATCGAGTCCATAAGATTTGAGCGACTCTGCCGAACCCATCCCCATCCACTCGTCATAGGAGATCCAGCCATCGATGTAGTCGAGCATGGCAATTTCGTGATTGCCGGTAAGGCAGATGCGATCGAAATCATCAGGCGGCGGCTCCATGAGATGCGTGATGACCCGGGCCGAATCCGGCCCACGGTCGATATAGTCGCCAAGCGTGACGATCAGCTTGCGACCCGGCAATCGAGCGGCATCGCGCAGGATCGCCTCTTCTGCTTTCACAAGCAGATCGTACCGCCCATGGATGTCGCCGATCGCATAGGTTGGGATAGCGGCAATATCCAGCCTCAGACGCGGTCTCGGCTGGCGTGCCATTTTCGAAACCTCGCCGTTGCGAGCAAGAGTGTCGCCCATCATGTTTCTCGATCAAGGAAGCCCCACTTCACCGTAAATAGAGTGGAGCACAAGGCAATCAAGCTGGTAAGAAAATTCAAAGCCTTCGGGTTTTGTAGAAAAACCGGCCTTATCATTCGTGGGCCAATCCTTCACTCCTGTATCTCTCGCATCGGCCCGAAAATCGGAGCGATTTTCGGAAGACACGATACGCGGAGTCAACGTGTTGCAGCGTCCGTTGCGCGTCTGAAAAGACGCGCGGCGCTGTAGGAAAGAGTGACCGATGGGAACGGTATCGCAGTTTCAGGATAAAGTGAGGCCTCCCGCACATCGCATCGAAAGTGAAGAGGAGGCGATATCCACGGCCCGCAGCCTCGCCGCCGCATTCCGGCATCGGGCGAGCGAACGCGATATCAACCGCGTGCTGCCCTTTGCTGAACTCGATGCGCTGTCGGTCTCGGGACTGACGGCGATCACCGTTCCGCCCGACTATCAGGGGCTCGACGTGTCGAACGCGCTGCTCGCCGAAATCGTTGCAATCATTGCCGAGGCCGATGCCTCGATCGGCGAGGCGCTGCAAAACCATTATTGCGTCCTGGAAACACTCCGCACCCATGCCGGCGAGGATTTGAAGGTATCGCTGTTTACCCGTGCGCTGCTCGGCGACCGCTTTGCGGGCGCCGGCCTCACCGAAGGGGCCGAGCTTACCGCCGAAGGTCCAGGCTACCGCCTGAGCGGGCGAACTCGGCAGACGCCCGGCATTCTATTCGCCGACTGGATCGCGGCTGCCGCCACCGCGCCGCCCAGCCGCCCAGTGACACTCTACCTCGCATGCGATGCGGTAGGCCTGCAGGTGATCGACGATTGGGACGGTTTTGGCCAACGCACCAATGGCTCGGGAACGGCGATCATAGGCAGGCTACACGTCAATGCCGATGCGATAGCGCCTTCCCCCTCCTCCGGAAATCCGACCGGCATCTCGCTCGGCCTGCTGCTCAAGGCCAGCGTCAGCCTCGGCATCGCGCGGGCCGCATGGACCGACCTCACGACCGCGATTGACGATTGCACCGCCGTCCTTGCTCAGCTCGGCGAACGCGCCGTCCGCATCGAAGCGACGGCGGCAGCCTTGGAACGGGCTGGCCGCAAACTCGATATTGCCCAGGTCAACCCTGTGGAGGCCGCGATGGCGGACGCGCATTTCTCTGCCTCGGCGGCCGCGATCCTTGCAGGGGAAACGGCAATCGACACCGCAAACGCGCTGTTCGAACTTGTAGGGGAAACATCCGCCGGCATCGGGCTCAATCTCGACCGGCATTGGCGCAATGCCCGCATTCACGCTCTATCGCTGCCACGGGACAAGCTGGTGCGTTCCGCAGGCGAATATAGGTCGAAGCCCGGCGACGCCTAATTCAGCTGGCAGCGGAGACCGGGAATTGTTCCTCGGGGCCTTCGATGCCGCCGCCATCGGCGACGAATTGCTCGAGGCTCATATTGTCGAGAATGGCGGCGATCGCGTCACGAACATCGGTCATCGAGCGCCGCACCTGACAGGTTTCCGGATCGGCGCAGTCGTCGCAGGCCTCGTAAGCCGTACGGCTGGCACAGCGAATCGGCGCCAGCGGCCCATCGAGCGTGCGGATGACATGGCCGATGCGGATTTCGGAAGCCGGCCGCGACAGGGAATAGCCGCCGCCCGGCCCCTTCTTCGACCGCAGGATGCCGACATTGCGCAGTTCGAGCAGGATCGTATCGAGGAATTTCTTCGGGATATTATTGCGGCTTGCGATGTCATTGATGAAGGCGGTCTCACCCGGCGCCAGCCGCGCCAGATCCACCAGCGCCTTAAGCCCGTATTTGCCCTTTTTCGTCAGCATCGTCTTTGCCCTGTAGAAAACGCAGTATTTATCCTGCCAATAGCAGGCAAATAGCGTCAAAAGCGTGAACATACAACAAAATAGCTATTATTTATAGCTTATATCGGCAACGTCCACAGGCCCGCCCGGCAGTCTTGAGAAGAACCGACTTGCCGAGCCATTGACAGCCTTTGGTCAGATCGTCTTCAGCATGCCGCCATCGACGAAATAGGTGGAGCCGATGCAATAGCTCGCGCGTTCCGAACTCAGGAAGACGAAGACGTTTGCCAGTTCCTCGGGAGTGCCGAACCGTTTGGAGGCGGCGTGTTCGTTGGCGACACCCTGCAGATAGCCCTCCCAGTTCCCGCCGGTTTCGGCCGTCAACTGCTTGGCGGTCTTGATCCAGTCGGGCGTCAGGATCAGGCCGGCATTGACGCAGTTGACGCGGATATTGTCCTTGATGAGCTCAGTCGAAAGCGTCTTCGAAAACATCATCAGTGCCGACTTGCTGACATTGTAGATCGGCTCGTACCAGAGCGGCTGGACAGCGCAGATCGAGGCATTGTGCAGGATCACACCGCCACCGCGTTCCTTCATCTGCGGCGCAATTCCGCGCGCCAGCCGCACGGCGGCCATCACATGCAGGTCCCAATAGGTCTGCCACTTTTCGTCGGGCGCCTCCATCACCGTCTCGTTCGAACCGGTGCCGGCATTGTTGATGAGGATATCGGCGCCGCCTTTTTCGGCCGCCGCTGCAATGATCGCCTCGGTTCCCGCAACCGTCGCGACATCGGCGACAATAGCGGCGGCGCTGACGCCATACTTCTCGGCGATCCGGGCGGCTTCCGCCTCGAGCCGTTCGCCGCCACGGGCCGCCAGCACCAGATTGGAGCCCTCAGCCGCCAGCCCCTCGGCGATCGCCAACCCAATCCCGACAGAGGCGCCGGTTATGACGGCGGTCTTTCCCTTAAGTCCGAGATCCATATTTTCCTCCGCGCAAGCGGCCGGCGGTTCCGGCCTGATGTGCCGAGTGTTCCGTCAATGAAACCGGGCGTCAAGCACCCAAACGCCTCTTGCGGCAGTCACCGATCTGTCGCAGCCTGCATCTACACATAAGAGGAGTTTTCATGCGACGTTATTCAGCCTGTATAGAGTGGCTGTTTGCCGAAGAAGGCGACCGCTTTCCCGATCGCATCGGCCGCGCTCGTGCCAGCGGCCTGACGGCGATCGAATTCTGGCGCTGGACCGACAAGGATCTGGATGCGATCGAGGCGGCGCTGAAGGAAAGCGGCCTTGCCGTCACCAGCCTCGTTGCCGAACCGATGATCGCGCTGACCGATGCCGCCAACCGGCAGGCCTGGCTGAAAGGTCTTGCCGAATCCGTCGCCGTGGCAAAACGTCTCGGCGCGCCGGTCCTGATTGCCCAGGCGGGCAACGATCTTCCAAACGTGCCCCGCGAGGAGCAGCGCCGGGCGCTCACCGAAACGCTGAAAGCCGGCGCCGATATTCTTGCCGGCAGCGGTGTGCGCCTCGGCGTCGAGCCGCTCAACATCCGCATCGATCATGTCGGCTATTTCCTCCATTCGACCCGCGAGGGCCTCGACATCATCGATGACGTCGCCCGCCCGGAGATCGGCATCGTCTACGACATCTACCATTCCGCCGTGATGGACGAGCGCACAGAAGAGGTGCTGAAGGGCCGTCTCGACCGCGTCATCCACGTCCATGTCGCCGATCATCCCGGCCGCAACGAACCGGGCTCCGGCGGCATCGACCTTGCCCACCGCCTCGGCTGGATTTTCGCCAACGGCTACGACGGTTCGGTCGGCCTGGAGTACCGACCGACCAGGCCCGGTGCGGACGCAGTCAGAGCTGCGATCGCCTCGCTCGGCGGTTAAGCTTGAGCGACGTCAGCGCTCGGCGCCACCTTGCATGGGCCGGCCGAGCGGCGCTCGACGATGCGGGAGGCAATCATGACACGCCGCGCCGGCATACCGGGCAGGCGTGGATTCTCGATGCGTTCGAGCAGGAGCCGCAGGCCGACCGCCCCGCATTCCTGCCCTTCCATCCTCACCGTCGTCAGCGCAGGCGAAATCTGCGTCGCCGGCGAAAAATCGCCGAAACCGACGACCGAAATATCATCGGGAATGCGATATCCTTGGCCGAGAAGCTCGGAAACCACGGTCAGCGCCAAGCCGTCATGTGCGCAGAAAAAGGCCGTCGGCCGGATATCTTTTTCTGCCAACGCCCGGAAGGCTGCGCCGAAGCCGGCTTGTTCGTCGAAATGCATAACATGCAGCGCAACATTGCCATAACGTTCTGCGATCTCCCGGGCGCCGTAGTAACGCTCCTGGCGCCCCCTGAACCCCGGCGTGCCATAGACATAGACGATGGAACGGTGTCCAAGATCTACCAGATATTGGATCACCGCCTGCCCCGCCTCGTGGTCCGTTCCGGTCACTTGGTCGGCCTGTTCCAGCGGATCGACCCAGCCGAAACGCACGATCGGAACGCCCGTCGCACTCACCGCCACCATTGCCTCGCGGTCGTGAGGCCCAACGATGATCAGCCCGTCGCAAGCGCGCGCAAGTTCCTCCAACTGTCCGGCATTGTGCGTCCAACGCACGCGCAACGTCATGCCGAGCCGGTGCGCCTCGCGCTGCACCCCGTTCTGCACCTGCATATAGAGCTCGCTATTGACCGCATCGAGATCATGAAAGACGACTGCGACTTCACCAGCGCCCCCCTGTCCCGCGGGCCTGGTATAACCGAGACGCTGTGCCGTCTCGCGAATCAGCGTGCGCGTTTCCTCGCTGACACCACTCTTGCCGGCAAGCGAGCGTGACACGGCATATTTCGAGAGGCCGACCTCCCGCGCGATCGTCTGCAACGTAACCCGGCCCCTACTTCCCACCTGACACCTCGCTCTTCGACTGATCGGCGCTATCGCGCTCGCAAGCCAAAATATTGCACTAACAGAACATAACGCTTTACCTAACAATATCCAAATGTAATCTTTCCTACATCCCAAGCCCGACGGCAAAATTAAGAACAAGGGCGCGGTTTTCGGAGGAGACCCCTATGATCAAGCTGAAACGTCGTGCGTTTCTGGCCGGGACGTCGGCCGCACTCATATTGCCGGCGCTGCCGGTTTTCGCCGCCGACTTCAAGGAAGCGGATATTCTGAAAGCGAAAGTTTCAAGCGGCGCCCTGCCGGCCCTCAAGGACCGGCTTCCAGAAAATCCGCTCGTCGTCAAGCCGGTCGAGAGCGTCGGCAAACACGGCGGCGACTGGAACATGGCGCTGGTCGGCGGCGGCTCGCTGTCGATGCTGTTCCGCTACCAGGCCTATGAGCCGCTGCTGCGCTATACGCCCGATTGGTCCGGCGTGACGCTGAATGTTGCAGAGTCCTTCGAGGGCGACGCCGACTCCAAGGTCTACACGATCCGCCTGCGCAAGGGCATGAAATGGTCTGACGGCCATCCCTACACCACTGAGGACATCAAGTTCTGGTACGACACTGTCTTCACCGACAAGCGTGTCGCCTTCGTCGGCCAGGATCACTGGAAGTCTGGCGGCAAGCCGGCCAAGCTCGAAATCGTCGACGAACAGACCTTCAAGGTCACTTTCGACAGGCCGAACGGCCTGTTCCCGCTGCAGGTCGCCTGGGCGAACAGCGACCAGACGACGCGCACGCCGAAGCACTATCTCGAGCAATTCCACATCGACTACAATCCGAAGGCCGATGAGCTCGCCAAGCAGCGCGGCTTCGAAAGCTGGATCGCCTCCTTCCAGGCGGCCGCCGGTTTCCAGGACGACAATGCCTTCTTCCTGAACTCCTCGAAGAAGCCCTGCGTCCACGCCTGGATGTTCACCGTAGCACCCGGCGAAAACACCGAGCGCGCCGTCGCCGAACGCAATCCCTACTATTGGAAGGTCGATACCGAAGGCAACCAGCTGCCCTACATGGACCGCATCGTCTACCAGATGGTCGCCGACCCGCAGGTTCTGCTGCTGAAGGCCATGCAGGGCGAAGTCGACCTAATGGATCAGTATATCGCCACTCCGAACAACAAGTCGGTGCTCTACGATGCGCGTGAGCAGGGCGGCTATGATTTCTACACGTTGACCTCGACCGAAGCCAATGTGATGAATTTCATCTTCAACCTGAACCACAATGACGAGACCAAGCGGAAACTCTTCCAGAACAAGGATTTCCGTGCGGCACTCTCCACCGCACTCGACCGGCAGGCGCTGATCGATGCCGTGCTCGTCGGCCAGGGTACGCCCGCCCAGCCCTCGATCAAGAAGGAAGATCCGCTCTACAACGAGCAGCTCGCCACGCAATTCACGGCCTATGACGTCGACAAGGCGAATGCCATGCTCGACCAGCTCGTGCCGAAGCGCGACGACCAGAACTTCCGCCTCGATGAGAAGGGTCGCCGCCTCACGATCATCTTCGAGATCGACCAGGCCCGAGCCGTCTTCCTCGATCTCTTCCAACTGGTCATCCCGATGTTCCAGGCGGTCGGCATCGATGCGCAGATGCGCTCGATGGACCGGTCGCTCTGGGAAACCCGCGTCCGCCAGGGCCGCGATTTCGATGCGACGGCGCACCAGTTCGGCGCCAATGGCGGCGTCGCCGCCATGCTGGACCCGCGCTACTACGTGCCGACCGATGCCAATGCCATGTACGCACCGGCCTGGCAGCTCTGGTACCGCGACCGCGGCAACGCCAATGCCGAGGAGCCGCCGGAAGGCACGAAGAGCCAGCTTGCTCTTTATGACAAGCTGAAAGCGACCTCCGACGCTGCCGGCCAGCACGAGATCATGAAGCAGCTCCTTCAGGGTGCCGCCGACAACTTCTATGTCTTCGGCATCTCGCTGCCGCCGGATGGCTACGGCATCGTCAAGAACAACATGAAGAACATCACGAAGACCATGCCGAACTCCTTCGGCTGGCCGACGCCCGCTCCGACGATGCCGGAGCAGTTCTACAAGGTCTGATGGCCTTTTCCAATGATGCATGTCAGGCGCCGGCTTCACCGGCCGGCGCCAGCGCATAGCCCCGAAAATCGGAATCGATTTTCGGAAAGGATTATACGCAAATTCAAAGTGTCAGAGCGTCACTAACGCGTCCTTTTCGACGCGCGCCGCTCTAAGGCCCTTCTTTTGCCAATGATTGGATGAAGACGATGCTCGACGCCAGGAAACAGAACACCGATACGTTGAGGACGCCGGAGTGGTTCAAGACCGCGACCCGCTGGACCCAGCTGACCTTCGTGGAGGATGACCCGGAAAAATATGACCCGGCCTTCTGGATCGATGTCTTCAAGCGCACCAAATCGAATGCGGTCTGTCTCAGCGCCGGCGGCTATATCGCCTATTATCCGAGCGATGTGCCCTACCACTATGTGAGCAAATATCTCGGCGACAAGGATATCTTCGGCGCGCTCGTCGACGCCGCCCGCAAGCTCGACATGCATGTCATGGCCCGCGTCGACCCGCATGCGATCCACGACGACGCAGCCAAGGCCCATCCGGAATGGGTGATGATCAATGCCGACGGCACGCCGCGCCGCCACTGGGCCTATCCCGATGTCTGGGTGACCAATGCCTATGGCGATTATAACACCGTTTTCATGCCGGAAGTGGTCAAGGAGATCGTCCGCAAATACGATATCGACGCGATCTTCGCCAATCGCTGGCAGGGCCACGGCGTCGATTACAGCGAAGACAGCGCTCGCCGCTTCAAGGACATGTCTGGCCATCACCTGCCGAAGAAGCCCGATGCCGAGGATCCGGCCTGGCAGGCCTGGGTGCAGTGGCGCCGCCGTGTGCTGACGGACATGATCGCCCAGTGGGACGATGCCGTGAAGGCGATCCGCCCGCATGCGAGCTTCATCCCGAACATGGGCGGCGCTTCGCTAATGGAGTTCGACCTCTCGGTCATCGCCAGGCATTGCCCCTTCCTCGTCGTCGACCATCAGGGCCGCAAGGGCCTTGAACTCGGCTGGTCGGCCGGGCGCAACGGCAAGCGCATCCGCGCCACCTTCCCCGACCGCCCGGTCGTGCTGATCACCTCGATCGGCCCGGAGGAGGAATATCGCTGGAAGGACGCCGTCACCTCGGGTGAGGAGATGCAGCTCTGGATCAATGACGGCACGGCCCACGGCCTCTACGCCTGGTTCACCAAGTTCAACGGCGTCGTGCCCGACAAGCGCTGGGTCGAGCCTGTGGCCGACGCCTTCGGTCTGCAGGCAGCCGTCGAGCCGGTACTGGAAAGCATGAAGCCGACCGCAGAAATCGCCGTCGTCGATCCCTCGACGACGCTGCGTCACTGGGCGCCGGAAGAGCGGCACTTTGCCGAGAAGCACGATCTCGGTCTCTATCACGCCCTCGTCGAAGCCCGCCTGCCCTTCGAACTGCTTTCGGATCAGGTGCTGACCGAGGACAACCTCGACCGTTTCAAGCTGATCATTCTCGCCAATGCCTCCTGCCTCTCGGATGTGCAAAACGCGGCGATCCGCGCCTATGTCGATCGCGGCGGCAGCGTCATCGCTTCCTATGAGACATCGCTGCGGGACGAGTTCGGCAAGAAACGTCCGGACTTCGGCCTTGCCGACGTGCTCGGTGCAAAATTCATCGCCGGCCCGCGCGGCATCGTCAAGAATACCTATATCGCCCTTTCCGGCGATCATCCGATCAACCAGGGTTATGAAGACGCCGAGCGCATCATGGGCGGCACCCGCCTCATCCACGCCGAGCCGTATGCCGATGCGAAGACACCCTTCCTCTACGTTCCCGATTTCCCGGATCTGCCGATGGAAGAGGTCTATCCGCGTGAGGACCCGAAAGGAGCGGCCGTCATCGCCCGCGAAACCGGCAAGGGCGGACGCACAGTCTATATCCCCTGGAATATCGGCGAGATCTTCTGGGAAGTCTTTGCTGTCGACCACGCCCGCCTGCTTGCCAATGCCGTCCACTGGGCGCTCGGCAAGACGCCGCGCATCACCGTCAAGGGCAAGGGCGTCGTCGATCTGGCGCTTCGAGAAAACGATCATGGCCTAGCACTTAGCCTCTTCAACCTCACCAACCCGATGATGATGAAAGGTCCGATCCGCGAGAATTACCCTCTGGCTACACAGACCGTTTCGGTGGAGATTCCAGAGGGCCGATCGATGGCGAAGGCGTGGCTTGTCGTTGCCGACCGCGCCGCAAGCTTCACCCTCGGGAATGGCCGCGCACAGGTGGAGGTGCCGAGCATTGATCGGCTGGAGGTGCTGCACCTCACCTGGAAATGAGGTGATACGCGAGGAGCGCTTTTGGCCTGGAGGGGCCGAAAGCGGATGGAGATCCGGGGGAAGCACCTCACGGTGTTCCCGACGGGAGGAGAAACATTCCGATGCTTGGCTATATCTTCAAGCGCGTGCTCTACATGATCCCGACCTTGTTCGGCATGTCGCTGATCTCGTTCCTGATCATCCAGCTGCCGCCGGGTGACTACCTGACCTCGATGATCGCCACCATGAGCGACAGCGGCCAGACCGTCGATCCCGCGCAGATCGAGCGCCTCAAGGAAATTTATGGCTTCGACGACCCCTTCTATGTCCAATACCTGAAATGGATCTGGGGCATCGTCAGCCGCGGCGACTTCGGCTACTCCTTCGAATGGGGCCAGCCGGTCTCCGGCCTGATCTGGGCCCGCATGGGCTCGACGCTGGTGATCTCGCTCTTGAGCTTGCTCTTCGTCTGGATCGTCGCTTTGCCGATCGGCATCTATTCCGCCGTCCGCCGCCACTCCGTCGGCGATCACGTCTTCACGTTCCTCGGCTTCATCGGCCTGGCGGTGCCGAACTTCATCCTCGCGCTGACGCTGATGTACATCGCCTATAAATATCTCGGCCAGAGCGTCGGCGGGCTGATCTCGCCGGAATATGCCGAAGCGCCGTGGAGCCTTGCCAAGGTCGGCGACTTCCTCGCCCATCTCTGGATCCCGATTATCATCATCGGCGCATCGGGAACGGCGGCGATGATCCGCATCCTGCGCGCCAACCTGACGGATGAACTGCACAAGCCTTATGTGGTCACCGCCCGCGCCAAGGGCTTGCCGGAGTACAAGGTCATCCTCAAATATCCTGTCAGAATCGCGCTCAATCCCTTCGTCTCGGCAATTGGCTGGGTATTGCCGCACCTCGTCTCCGGCGTCACCATCACCGCCATCGTGCTGAACCTGCCGACCGCCGGCCCGCTGCTTTTTCGCGCGCTGATCTCACAGGATATGTATCTCGCCGGCAGCTTCATCCTGCTTTTGAGCGCCCTCACCCTCGTCGGCATGCTGCTGTCGGATCTGCTGCTGGCGCTGCTCGATCCGCGCATCCGGTTCAATTGAGGGGAATGCGATGAGCACGCACGAAACCTTCGGAACCCATGCAGGCCCGCTCCATGCCGTCGCCGACGGTCCCTCGATCAGCCCGCTGAAACAGGGCAAGACCGTCTCGACCGCCGCGATTGGCCCCTGGCGGCTGGTCGCGGGCAAGCTGGTCCGCCAAAAGGTGGCGATGGTAGCCGGCGCAATCATTCTCTTCCTCTATCTGGTCGGCCTCTTCGCCGAATTTCTGGCGCCCGCCTTACCGACGACCTCGCGGCCGCAATACACCTATGCCCCACCGCAGGGCTTCAGCTTCTTCGTCGAAAAACCGGACGGCAGCTCGGAATTCAATTTCCACGTGAAGAGCTACAAGGTCGAGATCGACAAGGTGGCGCTGCGCCGCACCTTCGTCGTCGACGACACCAAGGTGGTGCCGATCGGCTTCTTCGTCAAAGGCGCCGCCTATGATCTCTGGGGCTTGATCCCGATGAACAGGCACCTGATCGGCCCTCTCAACCAGAACGACCCGATGTATCTGCTCGGCGCCGACCGTCTCGGCCGCGACGTCTTCTCGCGCCTCGTCTACGGCACCCGAGTCTCTATGTCGATCGGCCTCGTCGGCGTCGCCATGTCGCTGATCCTGGGTGTCGTACTCGGTTCGATCTCGGGCTTCTACGGCGGCTGGGTGGATACCCTGATGCAGCGGCTCATCGAGGTCGTCAGCGCCATGCCGACCATCCCGCTCTGGCTGGGTCTGGCGGCGGCGATCCCGCTGACATGGTCGCCGGTCAACGTCTATTTCGTCATAACGATCATCGTCTCCTTGCTCGGCTGGACCAGCCTCGCCCGCGAGGTGCGCGGCCGGTTTCTTGCGCTACGCAGCGAGGATTTCGTCGTTGCCGCCAGACTCGACGGATCGAGCGAAGCGCGGCTGATCTTCCGCCACATCCTGCCGTCGCTGACGAGCCACATCCTCGCGGTCGTCACCCTTGCCGTGCCGACCATGATCGTCGCCGAGACGTCGCTCTCCTTCCTCGGCATCGGCTTGAAGCCGCCGGTCGTCAGCTGGGGCGTGCTGTTGCAGGACGCGCAGAACATTCGCACGGTCGCCACCGCGCCATGGCTGCTGATCTGGCCGTCGCTCGCGGTCGTCGTCGCCGTGCTGTCCTTCAATTTCTTCGGCGACGGCCTTCGCGATGCCGCCGACCCCTATGAGAGCTGAGGAGGAAATCGTGACCGATCTTTCCGAAGACGTCGTTCTCTCCGTCGAAAACCTCTCGATCGATTTCAGGCTGCGCACCCACATCCTGCACGCGGTCGAAAATGTCAGTTTCGAGCTGAAACGCGGCCAAACGCTCTGCCTCGTCGGCGAAAGCGGCTCCGGCAAGAGCGTCACCGCCCGCTCGCTGCTGCAGATCGTCGACAGCCCCGGCAGCATCGTTTCCGGCCGCATCCTGCTGCGCAACGGCGACGAGGTCACCGGGGGTAACGGGGTCACCGATATCGCCGCCCTGAAGCCGTCGGATCGGGCGATGCGCGCCATCCGCGGCCGCCGCATCGGCCTGATCTTCCAGGAGCCGATGAGCTCGCTGTCGCCGGTCCATACCATCGGTTCGCAGATCATCGAGGCCGTGCGCCTGCACAGCGATCTCGACAAGCGCGCCGCCCGCGAAAGAACCGTCGAACTGCTGCGCCAGGTCGAAATCCCCGATCCCGACAGGATGGCGGACCGCTACACCTTCGAATTTTCCGGCGGCATGCGCCAGCGCGCTATGATCGCCATGGCGCTTGCCGGCAATCCCGATATTCTCATCGCCGACGAACCGACCACGGCGCTCGATGTCACCACCCAGGCCGAAATCCTCGACCTGATCAAGCGCCTGCAGGTCGAACGCGGCATGGCCATGCTGCTCATCACCCACGATATGGGCATCGTCGCCGAAGTGGCCGACGACGTCGCCGTCATGCGCTTCGGCCGCATCGTCGAACGGGGTCCGGTCGACGCGATCTATCACGCCGCCGAGCATCCCTATACCCGCCAGCTGCTCGCCTCAACGGTGAAACTCACCCACCATGTCGAAGACAAGCTGCCATCCGTGGCGCCGTCGCCGCAGGCGCCGAAGCCGATCCTTTCCGTCCGCAACCTCGGCAAGATTTACGGCTGGCAGGGCCAGGCCAACACGCTACGCGCGGTCGACGACGCCAGTTTCGATCTTTATCCGGGCGAAAACCTCGGCATCGTCGGCGAAAGCGGCTCCGGCAAAACGACGTTGGGCCGGCTCATCCTGCGCACCATCGAGCCAACATCGGGCAGCATCAGCTATCGCAACCGGGAGGGCCGTGAGATCGACGTCACCAAGCTGACGAAACGCGAGCTGCGCACCTTCCACCGCGAAGTCCGCCTCGTCTTCCAGGATCCGTTCGCCTCGCTCAATCCGCGCATGACCGTCAAGGAGGTGATCGGCGATCCCCTCATCGTCAACGGCCTCGCCAAGGGCAAGGCGCTGGAGGACCGCGTCGCCGAGCTGATGCGGCTCGTCGGCCTCGATCCGATGGGCATGGAGCGTTACCCCCATGCCTTCTCCGGCGGCCAGCGCCAGCGTATCGGCATCGGCCGCGCGCTTGCGCTCGATCCGCGCATCATCATCGCCGACGAGGCGACCTCTGCGCTCGACGTCTCGATCCGCAGCCAGATTCTCGATCTGCTGCTCGATATCCGCCAGCGGCTGAACCTTAGCTTCATCTTCATCTCGCACGACATTTCAGTCGTGCGTTATTTCTGCGATCGGGTCGCCGTCATGCATCGCGGCAAAATCGTCGAACTCGGCGAGGCCGAGCAGATCTGCACCGCTCCCAAGGAGGCCTATACCAAGAGCCTCATATCAGCCGTTCCCAATCCTGACCCCCGCGACAAGCGCATGCTGCATCGGCATCGTTTCGTCGCGCCCGCCATCTAAGGACTGTCCAGTGCCGAAATTCTCCGCCAACCTTTCCTTCCTCTATCAGGACCTACCGTTCCTCGATCGTTTCGCCGCTGCCGCACGGGACGGTTTCGGCGCGCTCGAATATCTCGGCCCCTATGCCGAGCCGAAGGAGAAGGTCGCCGAGACGCTGAAGGCAAGTGGCCTGAAACAGGCGCTCTTCAACGTGCCATCAGGAGACTGGGCCGGCGGTGAGCGCGGCATTGCCTGCCTGCCGGATCGCGTGCAGGAATTCCGCGATGGTGTGACCCAGGCGCTCGATTATGCCAAGGCGCTCAATTGCCGGCAGGTCAACGTCATCTCCGGCCTGGTGCCGAAGGGTGCGGACCTCGAAACGCTGGAAACGGTGCTGGTCGACAATCTGAAATATGCAGCAAAGCGCGCCGCCGATGCCGGCGTCAGGCTGCTGATCGAGCCGATCAACCTGCGCGATATTCCGGGTTTCTTCCTGTCGAGCACCGCCCATGTCGAACGCATCCTCGACAGGGTCGGCTCCGACAATCTCTATATCCAGTATGATTTCTATCACATGCAGATCATGCAGGGCGATCTGATGCCGACCTTCACAAGGCTGCAGGAGAAGATCGCCCATGTGCAGATCGCCGACAATCCCGGCCGCAACGAACCCGGCACCGGCGAGATCAATTACCGCTTCATCCTCTCTGAACTCGACCGCCTTGGCTACGACGGCTGGGTCGGCTGTGAATACAAGCCGAAATCAGGCACCAGCGAGGGCCTCGGCTGGATGAAACCCTACCGGAAGCAAGCGAGAACAGCATGAATATAGGATTCATCGGACTGGGCGTCATGGGTCGCCCGATGGCGGAACACCTCATCGATTCCGGCCACACGCTGCATCTCCACCGTGTCAAGGAGGTCTCGCAGCATCTCGTCGACAAGGGCGGCAAGGCGGCGTTAGGCGCCAAGGCTGTGGCCGAAGCCTCGGACATCATCGTGCTGATGCTGCCGGATACGCCTGACGTCGAGACGGTTCTCTTCAGCGAGAACGGCGTCGCCTCGGGCTTGTCCGAGGGCAAGCTTGTCATCGATATGAGCTCGATCTCGCCGGTGGCGACGAAGAGCTTCGCCAAGCGCGTCGAGGCCCTCGGCTGCGATTATCTCGATGCTCCGGTTTCCGGCGGCGAAGTTGGCGCCAAGGCCGCCTCGCTGACGATCATGGTCGGTGGCAAGGAGCAGGCTTTCGAGCGCGCCAGACCGCTCTTCGAAAAGATGGGCAAGAACATCACCCATGTCGGCGGCAGTGGCGACGGCCAGACCGCCAAGGTCGCCAACCAGATCATCGTCGGGCTGACGATCGAAGCGGTTGCCGAAGCGCTGCTGTTTGCCAGGAAGGCCGGCGCCGACCCGGCCAAGGTGCGCGCCGCACTGATGGGCGGCTTTGCCGCCTCGCGCATCCTCGAGGTGCATGGAGAGCGCATGGTCAAGGAGACCTTCGAGCCCGGCTTCCGCATCCGCCTGCATCGCAAGGACATGACACTTGCCGTCGATGCAGCCCGCGCGCTCGATCTGTCGCTGCCGAACACCGCCGCGACGCAGCAACTGATGAATGCCGCCATCGCCATTGGCGACGGCGAACGCGACCATTCCGCCCTCATCCGCACGCTCGAACTCCTCGCCGGAGGGCCGCGCTAGAAGAAACGCTTTTTAAAATAGCCGGACGACATCCTCGATTGCCTATTGCCGGAGCCTCTTCTCCGGACGGCGAAGCCATGTCCGGACATCGATAGAAAAGGACAAGACAATGCTCAATAAAGATATCCAACTGCCCTACGGCGCCGTCTATTTTCGCAAATCAAATCCGCCCCGCGACGATTGGGAGCGCGACTACGCGACCGCTGGGCAAGACAGCCTCAACATCTTCCGCCACTGGTTCATGTGGGGCGCGATCGAGACAGCACCCGGCGTTTACGACTGGGAAGAATATGACCGCCAGTTGGACCTTGCCGCCGCAAACGGCATCAAGACAGTCATCGCCGAACTGATCCATGCCGTGCCCGACTGGGCCGTTCGCAAATACGCCCATGCGCTGCAGGTCAATGCCGACGGCAACAAGCTCGGTTCCTATATGGGCGTCTCGGCGGCGACCGGCGGCTTCTCCAATAATGGCGGCGGTGCCGGCGCCCTGACGCTGAACTGCCCGGAGGTCAAGGAAGCTGCCGGCAAGTTCCTGACCGCGCTCGCCACCCGCTACAAGGGTCACCCGGCAATCTATGGCTACGACGTCTGGAACGAGTGCAACTATTCCGCCGATGTCGATTACAGCAGCTACGCCAAATCAGCCTTCCGCAAGTGGCTGGAGAAGAAATACGGGAGCCTGAAGGCCCTGGCGACAGCCTGGCACCGCTACAGCTACGCCGAATGGGAGGATATCGAGCCGCCGGTCCACATGGCGCCCTATCCCGAATGCATCGACTGGCTGCAGTTCAAGCGCGACAACTTCTACGACCAGATGCAGTGGCGCATCGACACACTCCGCGCCGTCGATCTGAAGAACACCATCGTTGCCCACGGCATATCGGGCGCAATTCCCAACATGGCGGCCAACGGCTGCGACGACTGGCTCGCCGCTTCCAAGGTCGAAGTCTACGGCTTCACCTGGATCCAAGCGCGCAAGGGCTCGGAAGCCTGGAAGAACTGGTACGGCGTCGATATCAACCGCGCCGCCGCCCGCGGCAAGCCTTTCTGGCATGCCGAGCGCCAGGGCGGCCCCCTTTGGCTGCAGCCGCAGGTGATCGGCCGCGACAAGGAGGATGGCCGTGTCGCCGAGCCCGAGGATATCCGCCTCTGGAGCATGACCTCGCTTGCCGGCGGCGCCCGCGGCGTCCTAAACCTTCGCTGGCGCCCACTGCTTGACGGCCCCCTTTTCGGCGCCTTCGGCTCCTACGGCATGGACGGCTCGCGCACGCCGCGCTCCGACATGGCGAGCGCCATGGCAAAGTGGGCAAACGACACGGCGCAAGGTCCCCTCTGGGAGGCAAAGCCGGTGCGCGGCGAGGTCGGCATCCTGGTTATCCGCGAAACACAGGAGTTCGATTACCTCCTGAACCACGATCGTAAGGAAAAGCCCTATCCCGAAGCAATGTGGGGCGCCTATCGCGCCTTCCTCGAACAGGGCGCGCAGCCGGACTGGGTGCATATCGACGATATCGACCCCTATGATTTCCTCTATTTCCCCTACCCGATCATGTTCACATCAGAACAGGCAAAACGCCTGAAAGCCTGGGTCGAAAACGGCGGCACGCTGATTGCCGAAGCATGCCCCGGCTATTTCGGCGATCGTGGCCATGTCGGCACCGTGCAGCCGAACATGGGCCTCGACGAGGTCTTCGGTGCGCGCGAGGAAGAAGTCGAATTCATGCCCGATATCGGCGACCGCATCCATTTCGATCTCGACGGCGCAGCTGTCGACGGCGGCGGTTTCCTGCAGTCCTACCGGCTGGCGGGCGGCGCGGCACGTGGGCATTTCACCGACGGCCGTCTTGCCGTCGTCGAAAATACCTTTGGCAACGGCCGCACGCTGCTAATTGGCACCAATCCCTCCGTCGCCTATTACCGCACGCAGGGAAAGGCGAACGGGGCTTTCTTCGCCGAACTAATAACATGGAGCGGCAAGAAGCGGCATGCGACGCTTTCGAATGGCGCGCTCTTCCCGCGCATTCACGTCGGGGAGAAAGGCAGCTTTCTCTGGCTCGTCAACCCGACGAGAACTGCACAGAAAACAGAGGTGACGCTTGCCCGCGGAATGTTGGCGCGAGGCCAACCCGTCTGGCCGATCGACCATATGGACAATGGCGGCATCGAGGTGCCGGCGCGCGATGTGCTGATCCTGCCGCTCGATCGTTGAGTTTCAGGATGCCGGTGAATCGGCGCTTTCGGCAAAGGCTTCAAGCTCGGGGTCGAAATCGACCTCGACGACATTGTTGAAGACGGCGGTAGCCAGCATGATGCCGGCGAAAGCGACGAGATCGACCAGCACCCGCGTCTCGTAGCGCTCTTTCAGCTTCGCCCAGAGTTCGGCGGGAACGGCATTGGAATCGGCGACGGTCGCCTTGCCGAAGGCCTCGAGCAGCGCTTCCTCCTCGGAAAGTTCGAGCGCGTCGGGATTGAAACCTTTGTTGATCAAAGCCCGGCGAAAGAAGGTGACGGCGATCTTCGATTTCGCCGCCTTCGAGATTGCATGCGAGAAGATCCAGATCGCCCGGTCGCCGATAGCAGGATCGAGTTCTGCCCGTAGCGTGAACCATTCGGCATAGATGCGATGGGCGGCCGGCGAATGCAGCAGCGTGCGCTTCATGTTGGTCATGCGTCCGCGCAGCCTGACTTCCTCGTCATGCGCCGCACGAACCTCTTGCGAAGCAGTGTCGTAGTCGATCTGTGGGAGGTGGCTCATCGGGTCCGCTCTTTCGTTTTGCGCAGACGTTATCGATGCACCGGCATAGTGTGCAACCCAACTTCGTTCAGCTTTTCGTTTCGATCAGATATTCCGGCCCGCGTGACCGGCAAATCCACTTGGCCCTCGCGCCGCCTCCGCCTAGATTGATCTCATCGAAGGGGGAGGCAAGGCATGAGCGACGATCACGAGCATCATCACGTCGACTGGCGGGAACATGGCGTCAAGGTCATTCCCGGCAATTCGCTCGATCCGAACACCGCGCAGACGCCGGGCATGAACCGCGCCGCCGCGATCAACAATGCGCGTGCCGGGGCCGAGAAAATCTGGGCCGGCACGGTGACGATCCATGCCAACGCCAAGACCGGCGCCCATCATCACGGTGACCTCGAAAGCATCATCTACGTGGTCAAGGGCAAAGCCCGCATGCGCTGGGGCGAGCATCTGGAATATACCGCCGAGGCCGGTCCCGGCGACTTCATCTATGTTCCCCCCTATGTGCCGCACCAGGAGATCAACGCCAGCCGCGACGAGACGCTGGAATGCGTGCTCGTCCGTTCAGGCCAGGAGCCGGTCGTCGTCAATCTCGACATCGAGCCGATCGAGAAACCGGAAGACGTGCCCTGGATCGACCCGATCCATCGCTGATGCATGCCGCCACGCCCGCTGGAAAGAAAGCAACCTCGGCGCGTCCCCTCACGCGTGAACGGCGCCAGCGCTGCTCATCACAGGGTTCTCGATGATCCGGCCGGTATCGGCGGCATAGAGATGGATCGCGTTATAGTCGATCGCGATGCCGATCGGATCGCCGGACTTCACCTTCACGGCTTCGGTCAGCGCCACGGCAAAGGGCAGCCCGTCGAAATCGGCGTGAACGACACGGCTCGCGCCGAGTTCTTCGATGAAATCGGCCGTTGCAGTGAGAGCACCGGGCGCATCCGGGGCCACCAGCCGGGCCGCTTCGGCGCGCATGCCGAGCACGACGCGTTTGCCTTTCAGCGGTGCTGCGCGCTCGCGCGGCAGCGCGATCTTGCGGCTCTGGTCGTAGACGAAGACACCCTCGTCATTGATTGTGCCTTCAAGCAGGTTCATCGCCGGCGTGCCGACGAAGCCGGCAACGAAACGCGACACCGGATGATGATAGACTTCTTCCGGGGTGCCGACCTGCTCGACCCTGCCGCCGTTCATCACCACCAGCCGGTCAGCCAGCGTCATGGCCTCGGTCTGGTCATGCGTGACGAAGATCGAAGTGGCGCCAAGGCGGCGATGCAGCCGGCGGATTTCGGCGCGCATGGCGATGCGCAGCTTGGCGTCGAGGTTCGAAAGCGGCTCGTCGAAGAGGAACACTTTCGGTTCGCGGATCATCGCACGGCCCATGGCGACGCGCTGGCGCTGCCCGCCGGAAAGGGCGGCGGGCCGGCGGTCGAGGAAGGGTTCCAGGCTGAGCGCCTTGGCGACTTCGGCGATGCGGCGCTCACGCTCCACCTTGGAGACGCCGGCCACTTTAAGGGCATAACCGATATTCTCGGCGACGCTCATATGCGGATAGAGCGCATAGTTCTGAAACACCATGGCGCAGCCGCGCTCGCGCGGCTCAAGCCGGTTGACGACGCGCCCATCGATTGCGATTTCGCCGCCGCTGATTTCCTCCAGGCCGGCGATCATGCGCAACAGTGTGGACTTGCCGCAGCCGGACGGGCCGAGGATGACGATGAACTCACCGGACTGGATTTCGAGATCGACGCCGTGAACGACGGGATTCTTGCCGTAGCTCTTCTTCACATCACGGATTGAGATAGGTGCCACAGGACTATTCCTTCATTTCTCGGTAGAGATAAGGCCGCGCACGAACCAACGCTGCATCAGGATGACGAGCACCAGCGGCGGCGACATGATGATAAGTGTACCTGCCATGGCGACGTTCCAGTCTGGCAGGCCGAATTCGGAGGGAATGAGGGTCTTGAGCTGCGTCACAGCAATGCCGAAATTCGGATCGGTAGTAATCAGCAGCGGCCAGAGATACTGGTTCCATGCCCAGACGAACATGATCGTGAACAGTGCGATCATGTTGGGCCGCGAAAGCGGCACCAGAATGTCCCAGAAAAACCGGACAGGACCCGATCCGTCCATCTTCGAGGCCTCGGCAAGTTCGTCCGGAACCGTCAGGTAAAACTGCCGGTAAAGGAAAGTGCCGGTCGCCGTTGCGACCAACGGCAGAACGAGACCGGGATAGGAATTCAGCAGGCCCCATTCGAGCTTGATCTGGATGCCGGTGATCTGCGCCACGAGCCAGCTTATGCCGAGGACATCAAGGATCGTCTGGAACGGCTGCAGCGCATTGGCCGCGATCGAATAGGTCGGCACGATGCGGACCTCCAGCGGCAGCATCAGCGTGATGAAGATGATCCAGAAAATCACATACCGGCCGCGGAAGCGGAAGTAGACGATCGAGAAGGCTGCCATGGCAGAAAGGATCACTTTGCCGGCGCCGACCGCCGCGGCGAAGATGATACTGTGAAACAGCTTGTTGCCGAGATCGGCACGGACCCAGGCGGTCTGGACGTTTTCCCAGAAATGCGAGCCCGGCGTGAGCGGCAGCGGCACACGATTGACCGTCTCCAGATCGAGGGTCGACGCGATGATGACAATGGCGAAAGGCAGGAGCGCGATGACCATGCCGAGCGCGAGAAGCGTATAGCAGATGAAATTGAATATTGGGGTGCGTTCGATCATGTGCAGGGGCCTTACTTGTAGTGCACGCGCCGCTCGATAAAGCGGAACTGAAAGATGGTAAGAAGAACAACGAGCACCATCAGAATGATCGACTGGGCTGCGGCGCCCGAATAATCGAGGCCCCTAAAGCCGTCGAAATAGATCTTGTAAACCATGAGGTCCGTCGCGCGCGCCGGCCCCCCCTGCGTCATGACGTCGACGATGCCGAAGGAATCCTGGAAGCTCTCGGTGATGTTGATGACGAGCAGGAAGAACAGCGTCGGCGTCAGCAAGGGCAGCTGAATATCCCAGATACGGCGCATCGGCCCCGAACCGTCCATTGCGGCGGCCTCGATCAGCGAACGCGGAATGCCTTGCAGCGCCGAGAGGAAGAAGATGAAATTGTAGCCGATATATTTCCAGGAGAATGCAACGATGACGGCGATCATCGCATCCTTGCCGTCGAGCGCCGGATTCCAGAGACCGGGCCAGACGTGATTGATGACCGACAGAAGGCCTGCCTCCGGCGCCAGGATGAAGCGGAAGGCGAGACCGAGAGCGGGCGCGGCAATCGCGTAGGGCCAGATGAAGACCGACCGGTAGATCTTATGGCCGCGCAGTTCACGATCTGTCAAAAGCGCTAGGATGAGCGCCAGACCCATGGCAATGGCCGTCGAACTGAAGCCGAAGATCATGCTGCGGGAAATCGAGTCCCAATAGACCGGGTCGGTAAGCAGCTGTTTGAAATTGTCGAAACCGACCCAGGCATTGCCGCCGCCCCATGGCTGCTCGAGCGTGAACGCCCAATAGAGCGCCTGGGCGCTAGGCCAATAGAAGAATACGAAGATCAGCAGCAGCATCGGAAATGCAAAGAGCAGTCCGATCGTCGTCGAGGAGAAAGTGACGCGCTTTTCCATGAGTGGTCGTTTTCGCCCTGGTTTGACCCACAGCGCCGCGCCTCTTTCAGACGCGCAAAGGACGCTGCAGCTTTTGAATTGCTGCATAATTTATCCCTAAATCGATTCCGATTTAAGGGATTATGCGGTAGGCGCGGGCGGCGAGTTCGCATCCGCGTCCGATTGAAGAACCTGCAAAACGCACCCAGCGCGCCAAACGCGGGCTGGGTGCGGCTCATATCGAATGATCAGGGAAGCTGAACGTTCTTGTAGGTCTGCTGGAAGCGACGCAGGAGCTGGTTGCCGCGTTCGGCCGCGCCGTCGAGCGAAGCCTGGACGTCAGCGTTGTTGACAAAGATTGCCTGCAGGCTGTTTGCGATTTCGGTGCGAACCTGCAGCAGGCCGCCGAGGCGGATGCCGTGCGCAGCCGTGTCGTCAGCAGGCGATGCGGTCAGGCTCTGAATGGCGAGTTCGCGGCCGGCATAGGGAGCCTTGTCGTAGAAGCCCTGCTTCTTCAGGTATTCGAAACCGGAGTTGCGAACCGGGATATAGCCGGTAACAGTCGACCAGGTGAGAGCTTCTTCCGGCTTTGCGATGAAGTTGAAGAAGGCAGCAGCAGCCTTGTATTCGGCGTCGGAGTGACCCTTCAGAACCCAGAGCGAAGCGCCGCCGACGTAGGAGCTGTGGCGGGTTGCGTTGCCGTAGGTGGGGAGCATGGCAACGCCCCAGTTCATGCCCTGCTTGGCGGTGCGGCCAACATTGCCATGGTCGCCGACCGAGGTCAGGATGACCTGGCAATCGCCGGCGGCGAAAGCCTCGACGAAAGTCTGGCCGACGGCCTTGTTCTTGATGAAGGCAAGCTTGTTGTCGTACCAGGACTTGAGGTCCTTGACATAGCTGACGAGCAGCGGGTTCTTGTTGAACGCCAGCTCGGCGTCGAGGCCTTCAAAGCCGTTCTTCTTCGTCGCGATCGCTTCGCCGTTGACGGCTTCGAACTGCTCGATGTACTGCCAGACTTCGTTGTTGGAGATGTCGAAGGCGAGCGGGCAAGCATAGCCGGCGTTCTTCAGAGCCTTGAAGTCTTCGCCGGCTTCCTGCCAGGTGGCGGGAGCATGGTCTTTGCCGATCTTGGCGAAGGCATCCTTGTTCCAGTAGAGCAGAGCGGTCGAGGAATTGAAGGGGAACGAATACATCTCGCCCTTCGACGTCGCATAATAGTTTGCGATGCCGGAGAAGTAATCTTTCCAGTCGACATTGTAGCCCATGTCGGTCATCAGCTTGTTGGCCGGGTAGTAGGCGCCGGAAAGCATGATGTCGAGCGTGCCGGCGTCGGAGACCTGGGCGATGGTCGGCTGCTTGCCGGCGCGGAAGGCGGCGATGGTGTTCTGCAGGGAAGCGTCGTAGCTGCCCTGGCTGGTGCAGACGATTTCATAATCGGCCTGCGACTGGTTGAACCGATCGCACTGTTCCTGGACCCGCTTTGCGATGTCACCGGAATTGCCGAACCAGAAGTCAATCTTGGTCTTATCGGCGGCGGCAGCGGGACCAGCAAGAAACGCTGTAGCGAGAAGGGCGCCTACGGCGCCGAGAAGCTTGGCTTGCATGAGAACCTCGAACGTAAAAGAGACGCGCACTTTCAGCGCACGCCCTATTAGCTGGTTCAAATTGCTGCGGCTAATGAATATTACATGACATGAAACGATCGAAATCGTGCCGTCACAAAACCTTCATTCGGATGTTATTTGCCGCAGCCGAGGCTATATTTAGAGAAGCCTCGCCAGCCTCCCCAGCGCACTGCCGAACAGTTATATTCATATTCGAATAATTATAATTATCAAGGGTTTTCAATATTTGCCTATATTGCGACAGAGCATCCTTATTCGGGGATACCGTCACATGAAACCTGCAGAAACGGCTATCTTTCCGCCACTGCACTCGTGTGCAACGTCTGGTTTTAGCCTTGAAATCAAAGGGAATCCTTCAAAATTGCAGCAAAACGCGGATCGAACGCGTGGCTGATCGGCCCGGCGGCAGCACCGAGTGCGACCGACCAGGGATCGGCCATACCGGGCTGCAGGCGCGGCAGTATGCGACCGCGACGTTCGGCGATCGAGGGCAGCAACCGGCCGATTGCCGCAATCAACTTGTTCACCAGCGCTTCCGGAGCGCTGCCGCAAAGGATAACGGTTTGCGGATCGAACAGGGTCTCGATGAGATGGATGCTCCAGCGCAGGTCGACCGCCGCCGCCTCGACCCAGGCGTCGATGCTTTGATCGCCGCTCAAGGTAAGGTCGTTGATGCGTGCGTGGAGGTCGGGATCGGCGGGATCGGCCGAGAGATGCTGATAGAGCGAGGCGAGGGAGGCACGATGTTCGAGCGGCGTCGATTTGCCGTCGGCAAACAGCAGCGCCATGCCGATCTCGCCGGCATTGCCGTTGGCGCCGCGGTAGAGCTCGCCATTCAGGATAAGCCCGGCACCGATGCCATAGCCGACGAAGAGGCAGATGGCATGGTCGAGCCCATGGGCCGCCCCCACCATGCGCTCGGCGGTCGCTGCCGCCGCCGCATCGTTCTGCAGGTCGACATCGAGCCCGGTGCCGGCAGTCAGCGTTTCCAACAGCGGAAACTTCTGCCAAGCCTCCATCATCCACGGATCGTCGCCGCTACCGGCGACGCCGAAGGGCCCAGGCATGGCCGCGCCGAGGCCGACAAGCCGCTTTTCCGACTGCCGGACGACGCCGGCAAGCTTCGAACGCACGCTGGCGACAAGATTGAGGATCACCTTCGCCCCCTGCGACGGACCTCCAGGTGGGAGCCCGGCCTCGTCGCGCACGAGAACGCTACCGACAAGATCGACCGCAACCGAACGCGTCACATGCCGGTCGATCTGCAGGCCGATCGCAAAGGCGCCTTCCGGCACGAGCCGATAGGGCGTCGAGGGCTGGCCCCTGCCCTTCCTCACCGCCTCCTGCGAACTGACGAGACCGTCGCGTTCGAGTTCCTCAATGATATTGGACACCGTCTGCTTGGTCAGCCGCGTCGCCCGCGCCAGATCGGCGCGGGAAAGCGCACCGTTGATTCTCAGGGCATCGATCATCACGCGCCGGTTATGGGCACTGGTGCCCCCGTGGTTGGTGCCGCTCTTGGCTCGGATCGGACGGCTGTCATTCATGTGCAATTGCCTCTTGACTCCAATAGAATGTTGAAGAAGTAATAAGTCAAGACACTTGACTTAATAAGGAGCCGGAGAGTTCCAGGGAACGCAGGACGCCGACAAGGGCTCCGACGACGCTCCGAGACGACTTCTCGAACACCGATGGCGGAAGCCCTCGGAAATGCGTAAATGTCAAAAACTGGAGGCTGCAATGCTGAAATCCTTTAACAAGACGCTTCTCGGTGCGGCCTTGATCGGCGCATCTCTTGCACCGCACGCTTTCGCCGAGACGACGCTGAACGCGCTTTTCATGGCGCAGGCCGCCTATAGCGAGGCCGACGTGCGGGCCATGACCGATGCCTTCGCCAAGGCGAACCCCGATATCAAAGTCAATCTCGAATTCGTTCCCTATGAAGGCCTGCACGACAAGACGGTGCTGGCGCAGGGTTCCGGCGGCGGCTATGACGTCGTCCTCTTCGATGTTATCTGGCCGGCGGAATACGCCACCAACAAGGTGCTGGTCGACGTCTCCTCGCACATCACCGACGAGATGAAGAAAGGCGTGCTGCCGGGCGCCTGGACCACCGTGCAGTATGACGGCAAATATTTCGGCATGCCGTGGATCCTCGATACCAAATACCTGTTCTACAACAAGGAGATCCTTGAAAAGGCCGGCATCAAGGCTCCACCGAAAACCTGGGACGAGCTGACCGAGCAGGCAAAGACGATCAAGGACAAGGGCCTGCTCGCTACGCCGATCGCCTGGAGCTGGTCGCAGGCCGAAGCGGCAATCTGCGACTATACAACGCTCGTCAGCGCCTATGGCGGCGATTTCCTCAAGGAGGGCAAGCCCGCCTTCCAGACCGGCGGCGGTCTTGATGCGCTGAAATATATGGTCTCCAGCTATTCCTCCGGCCTGACCAATCCGAACTCCAAGGAATTCCTGGAAGAGGACGTCCGCAAGGTCTTCGAAAACGGCGATGCCGCCTTCGCGCTGAACTGGACCTATATGTACAATATGGCCAACGATCCGAAGGACAGCAAGGTCGCGGGCAAGGTCGGCGTCGTCCCGGCACCGGGTGTGGCCGGCAAGAGCGCGGCTTCGGCCGTCAACGGTTCGATGGGCCTCGGCATCACCTCGGCCAGCCAGCATCCGGATGAGGCCTGGAAATACATCACCTTCATGACCTCGCAGGCGACGCAGAATGCCTATGCCAAGCTCAGCCTGCCGATCTGGGCCTCCTCCTATGAGGACCCGGCCGTCACCAAGGGTCAGGAAGAGCTGATCTCCGCCGCCAAGGTCGGCCTCGCCGCCATGTATCCGCGTCCGACGACACCGAAATATCAGGAGCTTTCGACCGCCCTGCAGCAGGCGATACAGGAATCGTTGCTTGGCCAGTCCTCTCCCGAGAACGCGCTGAAATCGGCGGCCGATAATAGCGGTCTCTGATCCAGCTCAGAACCCCGGGCGGCGCCTGCCGTCGCCCGGTTTCCAAAAACTTAAGAATGAAGAAGGGTCGCCTTGATGTCGGGCACTTGGCTGACAACCCGCGCGTGGCTTTTGATGCTGCCGCTTCTCGTGGTCATGATATCGGTCATCGGCTGGCCCCTGATCGATACTGTCGGCCTCTCCTTCACCGATGCCAAGCTCGTCGGCACCGAAGGAAGTTTCGTCGGTATCGGCAATTACGCGAAGATGATCTCCGGCTCGAATTTTCAACGCACCCTCATCACCACCGCATGGTTCGCGATCGTCTCGGTTGCCGCCGAAATGGTGATCGGCGTTCTCGCCGCCCTATTACTGAACCAGCAATTCCGCGGCCGCGCCGCGCTTCGCGCCCTGATGATCCTGCCCTGGGCGCTGCCGACCGTCGTCAATGCCACGCTCTGGCGGCTGATCTACAACCCGGAATATGGCGCGCTGAACGCGGCGCTGACCCAGCTCGGCCTGCTTGATGCCTACCGCTCCTGGCTCGGCGAACCGGGCACGGCGTTGGCAGCTCTCATCGTCGCCGATTGCTGGAAGAATTTCCCGCTGGTGGCGCTGATCGCGCTGGCCGCACTCCAGGCCGTGCCGCGCGACATCACCGCCGCCTCGCTCGTCGACGGCGCCGGCGCTTTCGCCCGCTTCCGCTTCGTCATACTGCCCTATCTCGCCGGCCCGCTGATGGTGGCCCTGGTGCTGCGCACGATCGAAGCCTTCAAGGTGTTCGACATCATCTGGGTCATGACCCGCGGTGGCCCGGCCAATAGCACGCGCACGCTGTCGATCCTCGTCTATCAGGAAGCCTTCTCCTTCCAGCGAGCCGGCTCCGGCGCATCGCTGGCGTTGATCGTGACGCTGCTGGTGACGCTGCTTGCCGCCGGCTACGCCGCCCTGGTGCGCAAGACCGCCGGGAGTGCGGCCTGATGGAACGCCAAAGCCCAATCTTTACCGCCTTCATCTATGTCTGCGCGCTGCTTCTTGCCGCCGTCATCCTGGCGCCGATCCTGTGGCTGTTCATCATGAGCATCTCGCCCGCCGCCGACCTTGCGGCGAAGCCATTGCGCTGGTGGCCGCAAACGGCGGATTTCTCTCGCTACGCCGTGCTGCTCTCGACGATCGAAAACAGCGCCGGCGCCGCCTTCACCTCGTCGCTGCGCAACAGCATCGAGGTGGCTGGCATGGCGACGATCGCGTCGATCGCGCTCGCCATTCCGGCCGGCTGGGCGGTGTCGCGCACGCCTTCTGTGGGATGGTCGCTGTCGATGGTGATCGGCACCTATATGCTGCCGCCGGTGGCGCTTGCGGTGCCGCTCTATATGGGTCTCTCCCATCTCGGCATGCTGAACAACGTCTTCGGCCTGGCCCTCGTCTATCTCAGCATCCTGGCGCCCTTCACCACCTGGCTGATGAAATCGGGCTTCGATTCCATCCCACGCGAAATCGAATCCGCCGCAATGATCGACGGCGCCGGCCTGTTCCAGACGCTGAGGATCATTACGCTGCCGCTCGCCGGCCCCGTGGTCGCGACGTCAAGCCTGTTTGCATTCCTGCTTGCCTGGGACGAATTCTTCTATGCGCTGCTTTTCACCTCCGACCAGCGCGCCAAAACGCTGACCGTCGCCATCGCGGATCTCGCCGGTGGCCGCGTTTCCGATTACGGACTGATCGCCACGGCAGGCGTGCTCGCCGCCCTGCCTCCGGTGCTGATTGGTCTCATCATGCAACGTGCCCTGGTTTCAGGGCTCACCAGCGGCGGCGTCAAGGGATGAACATGACAACAGAAACAATCCGGCCGGCCGGACTTGCCGCGATCGATCGCGAGATGGCGCGCCAGCATGCCGATGCGATCGCCTCCTATGAAGTTGCCGGGCCGAGCGCGACAAGAGCCGCCGTCTCGCTGAAGAAAACCGGCCGGCTGCTCCTGCTCGGCATGGGCGGCTCGCATGCCGTCAACCGCGCCGTCGAACCGCTCTATCGGGCCCTCGGTATCGATGCCGTCGCCTTGCCGCTTTCCGAGCAGCTTGGCCAGCCGCTACCGGTTGCTGGCAGGACGATCTTCGTCACCTCGCAATCCGGCGAGAGCGCCGAGGTGGTGCGTTGGTTCGATGAAACCGGCGGCACTGAGGAGACCTTCGGCCTGACGCTCGAAGCCAGTTCCTTCCTCGCAAGAACCGCCCCGTCATTGGTGGGCGCCGGCGGCACCGAACTTGCCTTCGCCGCGACACGCAGCCTGACGGTAACCTTCGCCCTGCATCTGGCAATCCTCGCCGCCCTCGGCGAAGATCCCCGGGCCGCACTTGCGATCCTCAACGCGCCTGAAGACCATGACATCGCCGCCGCCCTCACCGCGCTCGAAGACGTCGCAACGGTCGTCACCTCAGGCCGCCGGCTGCAGGGCATCGCCGAGGCATTGGCGCTCGGATTGACCGAATTGTCGCGCCGCCCCTGCTTCTCGCTTGAAGGCGGCCAGTTGCGCCATGGGCCGATGGAGATGCTGGGGCCGGAAATCGGCGTCGTGCTGTTCCGCGGCTTGGACGAGACATCCGGCTTGGTGACCGCAATGGCGATCTCCGCCGTCGAGACCGGCGCCCCCGTCATCCTGTTCGACGCATCCGGGCAAGCGCCGGTCGCCGGCGCGGTGACAATCCGCTTTACCCCGGTAACGGGCCTTGCCGCGATCTTCGCCATGCTGCCGGTTGCCCAGCGGCTGATGATCGCCTTTGCCGACGCCCGTGTGGAGAATGCCGGAACGCCGGTTCGATCCACCAAGATCACCCGGAGTGAATGAATGCGGCCGCTTGCAGTCATCGGCAACGTCAACGTCGACCTGATCCTTGGACCGGCAGCCGCCTGGCCGAAGGCCGGGACGGAAATCATCGTCGATCACGACGAACTACGGGTCGGCGGAGCCGCCGGCAACAGCGCACTCACCTGGCAGGCGCTTGGCGTCGAATTCGAGATCGCCGCCAATATCGGCAGTGACCAATTCGGCCGCTGGCTGAGCGAAGCCTTCGGCCACCGTTCCGAGAAGTGGCCCATACGTCCTGAGAAAACGACGCTCTCCGTCGGCATCATCCATCCGGACGGCGAGCGCACCTTCTTCACGACCAAAGGCCATCTGCCGCGTTTCAGTCTGGCCGATGTCTTCGCGGTCCTCGACGCAGCGCGCCTTAGCAGCGGTTACGCCCTCCTTTGCGGCTCGTTCCTGACCGACGATCTGACCGAGCAATACGACCCCTTTTTCGACTGGGCCGACAGCCATGACGTTACCGTCGCACTCGACACCGGCTGGCCGCTCGACGGTTGGACGCAGCGGAATTGCGCGGCGACACGCGCCTGGCTGTCTCGCAGCGGCATCGCGCTGTTGAACGAAATCGAGGCGACGACGCTTGCCGGCATCGTCGATCCGATCGCGGCCGCACGTCACATCAGGCTGCATATGCCGCAGGATGCGATCGTCGTTGTTAAGCGTGGCCCGGACGGCGCGATCGCGATCGGGCCGGAGGGCGTGTTGGTTTCGGTGGGCGCACCCGTTGTCGAAGTTGTCGATACGATCGGTGCCGGTGATGTCTTCAACGCCGCTTTCCTCGCGGCTCTCGCTGGCGATGCGCCGCTGCTTTCCTGCCTGATAGCCGGAACGGAGGTTGCCTCGCGCGCCATCTCAACCCTTCCCCGCAATTATGGCGGCCCGACAACTCTTCAGGAGCCGTTGCGATGAGTGCGCTCGAAATCCAGACCATCCGCAAGTCCTATGGTGATGTCGAGACCCTGAAAGGCATCGACATCTCGCTGGAAAGCGGTGAATTTCTCGTTTTGCTCGGCTCGTCCGGCTGCGGCAAGTCTACGCTCTTGAACATCATCGCCGGACTTGCCGAGGCAACGAGCGGCGATGTCAGGATCGGTGGGCGCTCGGTGCTCGGCGTGCATCCGAAGGACCGTGACATCGCCATGGTCTTTCAATCCTACGCGCTCTATCCTAATCTGACGGTGCACAGGAACATCGGCTTCGGGCTGGAAATGCGCAAAGTGCCGGCGGACGACCGCGACAAGGCCGTTCGCGATGCGGCAAAGCTCCTGCAGATCGAAAACCTCCTCGACCGCAAGCCGAGTCAGCTTTCCGGCGGCCAGCGTCAGCGCGTCGCGATCGGCCGTGCGCTGGTGCGCAAACCTGAGGTGTTTCTGTTCGACGAGCCGCTCTCCAACCTTGACGCCAAGCTGCGAATGGAGATGCGCACCGAGATCAAGCGGCTGCACCAGATGCTGAAGACGACGGTCGTCTATGTCACCCATGACCAGATCGAGGCGATGACGCTGGCAAGCCGCATCGCCGTTATGCGCGACGGCCGTATCGAGCAGCTCGGCACGCCGGAGGAGATCTACAACCACCCGGCAACGCTTTACGTCGCCACTTTTGTCGGCGCGCCGCCGATGAACCTTTTGAAGGCCACCGTTCGGGACAACCGGCTGGTGCTTTCAGGCTCCGACACTGGCCTACCCCTGCCCGCCCGTTTCCGCGATACGGCCGGCAATGGCCGCGACCTCGTCCTCGGCATCCGCCCCGAAGCGCTTCGCACAGACGGCCCCGGCCCGTCGATCGAGGCCACCGCTGAGGTCGCAGAGCTGACCGGCCCGGAACTCGTCGTCACCGCCCTTGCCGGAAATCAGCGTCTGATGGCCTGCCTGCCGCCGCGCACGCCGATCCGCGACAACGAAAAGCTGACCCTCTTCTTCGACGAGGAGGCAATGCATCTCTTCGACCCTGAAACCGGTCTCAGCTGCCTCCGCGAGCAATAGGCCGGTCACGCACCACGAGCCACTCGTTCAATTCGCTGCGTCGGCAGGCTTCCGCTTGTAAACATGGATATAGTCGACGAGCAGAATGGAAGGGTTCGGCGTTTCATCGATCGGCCAACCCGAGCCAAGCGCCAAGTTTACCAACGGATAAAATGGCATGTGGAACTCTTTCGGCGTGTCGAAGCTCCAGATGAACTGACGATCGAAGTAAAAACTCGTCTTGTCAGCTTGGATATCGACGCCGTAGGTGTGATATTCGCTGTTCAAAATTCCGTGCTGGACGCTTTGCCAATGGCCACCGGTGCTGTTCTGGCCGCCCTGGCTCTGACGCCAGACATGAAAGCCCATGCTGAATTCGTAGGGCGCGCGTCCATAATATTCCAGCACGTCGATTTCGGAGGTGTATTTCGACCGATCGAGCCCGATGAGCCAGAATGCCGGCCAGACTCCCTTACCCGGCGGCAGCTTCATTCGTGCTTCGAAATAGCCGAACTGCTGCGAGAAACCTTCACCCTTCGGGTTCACCGACGAAAGCAAGCCCGAGCGCCAGGTGCCGTCGGCCTCCTTGCGCGCCTCGATCTTCAGAATTCCCTGATCGGTGGTAAATGGAAAGCCGGGGGCCGGATCGGTGAAACGGGCATCACCGAAATCACCGTTCCAGGGCGTATGGGCGATCCAGCGGGAGCTTTTCTCTCCCCAGGCCGAAACGTCAAGGCTGTCAAAACTCTCCTCGAACGTCAGCTGGTATGCATCGATATTGAGTGGTTCCTGGGCCACGCTGGGCTGGCCCGGCAACGCGCCCAGACCGAGGACGAGGAGCAAACCGAGCCCCTTAGCAGATATCCCGTAACGCATTACTACTCCTCTGGAAACGCCGAACCAATCATTGGGATGCACTCTTCTCGATCATGAGGTGAAGACCTCGTTTCGTCGTGGCATGAGCCTTTGGACGATGATGGTCTCGATACCGTCGGGCCTTCCGATCATCTGCCACAACAGCAACGCGACAGCCCAGAAAATCCCCGCTGCCGCCCCGCCGAAAAGCGCGACGCCGACGATAAGATTGAGACCGACAGGCATGGCGACAAGCATCGGCTCCGCCCAGAGCAGGAAAGCGATCATCGGCAAGCTCGCGAGCAGAGGCCGGAAAAAGGACATCAATTGCGCGGCAAAACTCGCGCCGATCAGACGCCTTGTGATGACGAGCGATGCGCCATAGGCGACGAGGACTGCCACGAACCGCGCCCCCAGCGCGCCCGCCACGTGAAAATAGGCGATAGCCAGAATGGTAACCGGAGCCCTGACGGCGAACTCGACAAACATCCTGAGAGCGACATAGCGGGTATTGTTCATGACCATGGCCAATGGCGGCATCATGTTCGTGGGAAGACCGAGTAGGCTGACAAGGCACAGCCATTGCAGGATCGGTGCGGACGATGCCCATTTTTCGCCGACGAGGACGCGCACGGTCGGCTCTGCGAGGAGGGCAAGCGCGATGAGAATGGGTGCCGCGACGAAGGTGATCGCATTCGTCGCCTTTAGATAGGCGGCGACCAGGTTGCGGCGGTCTTCGACGGTGGAGAATGCCGCCATCAGCGGGCGTAGCAACGGTCCGACGAAGGTCTGGTACGGAATGCCCGCGATATTGTCGGCGACGCTGAAGGCGCCGAACGTCGACAAGCCCGTAAAACGCGGCAGAAGCAGCCGGTCCAGCTGCCAATTGATCGAATTCAGCACCTGCGACACGGTATTCCAGCTGATCATGTCCTGAAAATGCTTCCATTCGGAAAGGCTGAACGTCGGTCGCATCGGCGCAAAGACATAGGACGTGATCATCGCCGCCGTCGGGCCGGCGACCGCTCCGATCGCCAGCCCCCAGTAGCTGCCTGTTGCCACAGCTACACCCACCCCGAACAACAATGTCGATCCCTTGGCAATAAGATCGAGCGCGAACTCACGCTTGAAATCGAACCGCTGCATGAAAAGAACCATACGCGGGCTGATCATGCTGCGCATGGCAGGCGCGATCGATAGAACGGCGACAAGGGCGAAAAGCCGCGGATCGGCGTAGACCAGCGCCATTGGCCAGGAGATGATCATCATCAGCAGGCTGATAGCCAGCCCTCTCAGCAGGCTGAGGGTGAAGGCCGTGGCGAACATCTCGTCCGAAGGCGACGATTGGCGCATCAGGGCCTGGGTCAACGGCAGGTCCAGGATCGCCTCGACGATGACCAAGACCGACGTTGCGATGGCGACCAGGCCGAAATCCTCAGGGCTCAGCAGCCTTGCCAGGACAAGGAGGCTGACGAAATCGAGCATCCGCGCGAGGAATTTTCCGCTGATGGTCCAGATGCTCGCCGTCGCCGTCCTCTGAGATACGCTTGACATGATCTGTTTATCTATTCCTCGTCGGGGGCTTGAGACGGATTCGGGCGGGGCGCGGCAAGGCAGGCAGCTCCGTTCCTTCCCCCTCAACCGTGCCGTCTTCTGAAGACGTCGGCAGATCCGTCTCCATGGCTGGACAACTGTCGCTCGATCAGGCTGGACAGACGATCGCGGAATACGGCGGCGGAGAATTTCAGCGAGTGCGCGCGGATTGCATGCGGATCGATATCGTCCTCGACCGCTTCGAACGCTGCCATCGTTTCCAAAAGGGCTTCCGTCGTCTGTTGCGCGAAGCGAAAGCCGACCTGTGGCGCGGATACGGTTTCCCGGGCGCCGCCCGCGTCGAAAGCCAGAACCGGCCGCCCCGATGCCATGGCTTCCACCGGCAGGATGCCGAAATCCTCCGTGCCCGGAAACAACAGCGCGCGGCATCGCGACAGATGGTCGCGCAGCACGTTGAATGGCTGATGGCCGAGAAACTCAACGGTCGGGCCGGCGATCGACTTCAGATAAGATAATTGTTCTCCCTCGCCGATGACGACCAGCTTCCGGCCAGCCTCGGTGCAGGCGCGCACCGCGATATCCGGCCGCTTGTAGGTGGTCAGCTGTCCCGCATAAAGGTAAAATTCGCCTTTCCCCTTCCCCACCGCAAAATCGTCGGTCGCAACGGGCGGATGAATGACGACGGAGTCCCGGTCGTAGAAGCGGCGGATGCGGCTTGCGACATAATCGGAGTTGGCGACGAACACATCGACGCGCGAGGACGTCGTCACGTCCCAGGCGCGCAGCATCGGCGCGGTAATCGACATTAAGGCGCGTCCCAGCCAGGGAAGGCCATGGCGATAGACATGGAACTGATCCCAGATATAGCGCATCGGCGAATGGCAGTAACAGACATGGAGAGCGTCGGCGCGCGTGATGATGCCTTTGGCGGGCCCGGATTCGCTCGACAGGACCAGGTCGTAATCCTGCAGATCGAACTGCTCGAGCGCGAAGGGCATCAGCGGCAGCATCTTGGTATAATGCCGCTGCGCGCCAGGGATCTTCTGCAGGAAAGAGGTGCGGATGTTCCGCGTCTTCAGAAAATCGCTGATGCGATCCCGGTTACAGACGAGGGTGAAGATATCGGCCTGCGGAAACATGCGGCACAGCTCTTCAAGGACCTTTTCGCCGCCGCGCATCGAAACGAGCCAGTAATGCACGATGGCGACCCGAAGTTGCCCGGTTTCGCTTGTGCTTCCGCCCTCGGTGACGCGCCTTTTCGCCATGACAGGCGCATCGGTAAGAAAAGCCCTCGCGTCGGGAAGAGAGGTTGTTGCTTTAAGGGTCAACTCAATACTCCTTGTATCGCCACACCGTCTGTCAGCTCGGAAACCGTATTCGTCGAAATCAGGCTATGGTATTCGGCAAGAAGCGCATCGCGCCATTCCTCGTGTGTCGAGGCGAGATCCGGCGACAGCCGGAAAGCCCGCTCGCTCATGGCGCGGACCTCTTGCTTGGGCATTTGGCTAAATCTCGCCAGAGTGTCGGCAAAGGCGCTTTGATCGGCCGTATCGCAGGCAAGTGCCATGCCGGCTCTTTCCATTTCCTCGGCGAGAAAGGCGCTGCGCGACATGATCACGGGCAGACCGCTCCTGGCCGCTTCGATAGCGACGAGACCGAACGGCTCGGGATAACGCGAGGGCATCAACAGCGCACGCGCCTTGCGGATGGTCGGGCCGATCTCCGCATGCGACTGCCAGCCGACGGCCCTGACGTGATTTCCTGACGCGGCGACCAGCGGCATCAGTGGCCCGTCCCCGATCACGCAAAGCCGGACGCCGGCTCTGCGCGTGGCGGCTAGGGCGTCCTCCACGCCTTTCTCCTCGTCCAACCGTCCGATGAACACGAACTCGTCGTTGGCCTCTGCCACAATCCGTTTGATGGAAAGTGGAGCGACGGGATTGCGGATCGTCGTCAGCCTTTCGGGCCGATAGCCGGCGCCGACGAGAAAGCTCGCCATCTTCTCGTGCAGCAGAATTATCCGGCCGAAATTGGCCTGATCCTTCAAGAGCCGGAGGATATTCGAGCCGCGGGCGACACGCCACAATTTGTGCGAATAGCTTCTCTTGTCGCAAGCCGTCGCAATGCAGCCTCCGCCGAGCGGGCGTCGCAGGCAGATCTCCTGCGCCTGATAGTCGAAGAAGGCGCCGTTCGGGCAAGCCGTGAAGAAATCATGCGCGTGAACCACGCATCGTCTGGCGACCGGCACCAACGCCCTGAAAATCGCGGGGGACAGAATCTGGTGCCAGCCATGCACATGGTAGATGGTGTTGGCGGTATCGTTTGCAGCAATCCAGTTCGCGACCATGCGGACGGCGGCGCCATTGTGAATGCCGGTCACGAACGCCTTCGCACGCTCGGCACTGAGCAGGTCGCGGCTTTTCAGTCCGACCATCGAGACTCCGAGCGCGGCAAGCTCCGCATTGGCGGCGTTATCTCCGCAAATATAGGTCACCGGAATGCCGAGCCCGCGAAAAAGCTTGGCAGACAGCACCGCCAGGCCTGTCGCCCCGCCTCTGGCCACCGAGTAGTCGTCGATAATGACCAGGCGATCGATCTTTGTCGTGCCAGGGCCGAGAAACCGGCCGACGCGTGCGGTGGATCGGCTGGCCTCGGAAGGCGACAAGCGCATCATTTCACCGAAACCGCACCGTTGGCACAGGCTTCCAGCGCCTTTCGGTTAAGAATACGGATCTTGCCCTGCCCCCCGTCGATGATCTTGCCTTCACGCAGGCGCCGCAGGCATTGATTGACCTTCTCGCGGGACGCCGGCAGCGTCGCGGCCAGATCATTTTGCGAAATGATCAGTTCGTCCCCGCTGTTTGCCGCATCTTTTCCATAAACGGCGGAGAGCCGCAGCAGTGTGCTGGCCAGCCTCGACTGCAGGCTCGACGCCGCATTCGCAATGATCCGGAGTTCGAGCTCCGAAATACGCGCCAGCGCCCTGGAGAAGACCTTTTCGCGAAAGCTAGGATCGCTGGCATACATGTCGCGCAGCAGGCGGCCTTCGAAGAAGTGCAACTCGCAGTTGGAACCGGCTCGGTATTCTAGGCTCAACGTCTGTCTGCGCAAAACCTCGAGTTCGCCGATCAGGCCCGATTTTGGGATGATCTCAACGATAAATTCTCTGCCGTCGGGCAACATCGTGCTTGCGCTGACCACTCCCGAATGTACGCGAGCGAACATATCGATCAGGACGCCGGCCCCGGCGATGACCTCGCCGCGCCGGAAACGCCGAACGCTCGACCGGCACGAAAGGAATTCGTCGTCGAGCACTATGCGGCTGCCGAGATGAATGCCGCCACTAGCCGATATCGCCGCCTTGCCGACCCCGGCCCTGCGATCTGATGCGTGAGTCACCCCGTCCATGCGCATACTCCAGTACTCGAATAACGATAGGCAATGCTGCACCGCATCATTTATATTACCTTAATACCCAAGTCAAATAACATCCCCGATAGACAGCGTAAAGATTAAGACTACATTTGGGTGAAAAACAAAAATACACCATCATCGACAATCGAAAACTCGGCGTAACCGAAGAACGATTGTATGATTGGAAAGAGGTGCTCATTAAAAAGTCTTTCTAGTTAAAAAAAAGTCATAATCGAAAAGGTGATATCAAAAATATAATTGAATTTCAGTGAATTAATCACCTTTAAGTATGTTAGATTGCTCTTTAGAATGAAAATAATTCGCCCAAAGGTACAATCGGAGTTCTCTTCTGCCGTCTAGTAGCATAAAGAATTTATTAAGGATTATGACCTTGGTAACAGACAACAAGAGTGCGGCGCAGCAAACTTTGAACGGTTCTTAATCGGAAAGTTTTGGAGACCCCCTATGGCATGGGATGCACATAGTTTCGAAGCATGGTCGCGTGTCGGAAGGTCTGCGAAAGGCGGCGATCTGAATGCGTCCCGGCCTCGTGCAGCAGGCAGATCGTCCAAGCGCGCACTCGACCTTCTGATGGCGATCACCGCCCTGTTCCTGCTTTCCCCGCTTCTTTTGGTCGTCGCCTTGATCGTAAAGGTCTCCGACCGCGGCCCGGTCTTCTACTCCCATACGCGCATCGGCTTCAGCGGCGCGCCGTTCGGATGCCTCAAATTTCGCACGATGAAGACCGATGCGAGTGCTCAGCTTGCCGAATTGCTCGAAAACAACCCAGTTGCACGAACCGAGTGGGAGGCGACCCACAAGCTGAAGGACGATCCGAGGATTACGGCCGTCGGCGACATCCTGAGGCGGTCGAGCATCGACGAGCTTCCCCAGCTGTTCAATGTCCTGCGTGGCGAAATGAGCCTCGTCGGCCCTCGGCCAATCACCGTCGAGGAATTGCCGCGCTACGGCGAGCATATCTGGGCGTACATGGCAGTCCGCCCCGGCCTGACAGGCCACTGGCAAACCAGCGGGCGCAACGATGTCAGCTATGAGCACCGGGTTTCCCTCGACGTTCACTATCTCGATAACTGGTCGCTAGGCCGGGACTTAATCATCATTGCCAAGACCATTCCCGCACTGTTTTCGCAGCGGGGCTCGTACTGAGCAATTAGGAGAGAGCTGCCGATCATGCCTGAAATCGGAAGACATACACCTCCTCCGTCCCCTCCAAGCTGCAGGCACCTGGTCACCCGATACCTGGTTACTCCTTGATATCGCCATTTTGGATTAGGACGACATGACCTCGAGCACGATCTTCAGCGGCGTTTCTTCGATACCTCTGCCTGCCGCAACGACTGGGGCGAATTCACCGCTGACTTTGCGGGATATGCTTTTCTTTCTTAGAATGCGCTGGCTGTGGATTGCGGCGACGACGATAGCCTTCCTCGTAATGGCGGGGAGCTATGTACTGACCGCCGAGCCGACATTCGTTGCCAGCACGCAACTTTTGATCTTTCCCCAGGTGAGCGGCTCCGAAACACAGAGGGCCTTTGCGGAAGACGCATTCATAGAGGGACAGCTGGAAATCGCCAGATCCAGCGACGTCGTCGGCGGAACGGTAACGGCGCTGGATCTCGACACCGATCCGGAATTCGTCGATCAGGCGCCTTCGCTGCAGGACAGGGCAAAGAATTGGCTGACGGGCTTTTCTTCGCAACTGGATACGCCATCGCAGGAAGCGACGGGCAAGGGAACGAGAGAAGCGCAGCCGGAGGGGGAGCGGCTCCATGACTGGGCGACCGCCACCCTGCTGAACATGATGGAAATACGCCGGATCGGAAGTTCGACGGTCATCGAGATATCGGCCGCGGCAACGACCCCTCAGAAAGCCGTCGATATCGCCGACACGCTCGCCAGGCAGTATATCCAGAAGAATATCTCCATGAAGGCCAGCGCCGCCCGCCAATACAGCGACTGGCTGGCGAAGTTCATAACCGAGCAACAGCGAGGACTTGCCGAAGCTGCTAGCGCTTTGGCTGGCTTTACGAGCAATCCGCGCGATCAGTTCAAGCTTGCGGAGCTGCAAAGCGCGACGGACGCCCGCCGCACCCTTTATGAAAGCACCTTGAACCAGCTTACCGAAGCCAAGCAGCGCATCACCTACCCGGTGTCCGATGCCACGATCGTTTCGCGGGCCACGCTGCCTCTTTCGAAGGCCAGGCCACGCAGCACGCTTATCCTCGCCTTTGCGGCGGCGGTCGGTCTTGGTCTCGGCCTGGCACTTGCCATGATAAGGCACGCCGGTGATCGCCGGATCATCCGTCCCCATCAGATCGCGGAGGCCGCTGGACTGCCCTTCGTCACTCTGCTGGCGACATCGAAGAGGGCCAGCAATCGACACCCTGCGCGTTTCCTTGCGGCCGGCACTGATAGCAGCACTGCAGCCGCCTATCCTGATATCCCAGGCATGGCGGAACTGAGCGCGACGGTCGTCGGTCTTCGGCGCAAACGCCGGGTTGTGATTGGAATCGTCGCTATCGATCCCGGCAGCGGGGCATCGACCATTGCGTGTGAACTTGCCGTGCTGTCGTCGATATCAGGAGCTCGGACGCTGTTGATCGATGCGGCTGCACAGAAATCGTCGCTCAGCAAATCGATCGCGCCCTATAGTTCCACCGGCCTCATCGATGTCCTCGACAATGGAGAACTGATTCAGACGGCGGCATTGCCCCTCACCCCGACGCTGAAGTTCCTTCCCCTCGGCGATGTCGAAGCGGTGACGCCGGCCATTCGCCTGAGCTCCCGTCGCACGCAGTTGAGCTTCGCCGATCTGAAAAAGGAATTCGACGCCATATTCGTCGACATTTCCGCATTCTCCGCTTCTCCGGATGCCAATGCGATCGCGCCGGAACTGGACGGCGTCCTCGTCGTCACCTCGCACGGCCGCACCTCGATCGACGATACCATGCGCATCATCGACACGATGCGGAACGTCGGCGCGGAGATCCTCGGCGCGATCATCAACCATGCACCGAAGAGAATGCAGTCATGACCTCATCTTCGGCAGGAGCAACCAGGCAGGACGGGCCAATCGCGCCGGCGCCTGGTCCTTGCGGCACTGAAGCCGCGTCAGGGGCCGCGAGCCGCCCATTGCGGATTGCCATCGGGATTGCTTCGGCAGGCCGCCCCTCGATCCTGCGGGAGACGATCGATTATCTCACCACCATGCCCGGTCAGGCTGAGCGGTTGATCGTCTGCGTGCCTTCGATCGACGATGCCACCGGGCTTGCCGACCGCATCGACGTGGACGTCATCATCGGCAGCCGTGGCCTGACCTCTCAGCGCAACAGGATCATCGAGGCCGCCGCGGCCGATACGGATATTCTGATATTCCTGGACGACGACTTCATTCCCGCAGCAACCTTCCTGTCGCGGATTGCGGCGGTCTTTACGCTAAGGCCCGACGTCGCGATCGCCACTGGCGAAGTCCTGGCTGACGGCATCCTCGATGGCGGCCTTAGCATGTCAAAGGCCCTGCAGGTTCTTGAAACGGCCGGCGAAGCGGCCGAACAGGTGACGGAGGTCTATAACGCCTACGGATGCAACATGGCGGTTCGCCTTTCATCCGTTGTCGAGCATGCGCTGACTTTTGACGAGCAGCTGCCACTCTACGGCTGGCTCGAGGATGTCGATTTCAGCAGGTCCATCGCCCGCTACGGCAGGTCCGTGCATGTCGAAGGCGCCCGCGGCGTGCATCTCGGCGTCAGATCCGGGCGCCAGCCCGGCCGAAGACTCGGCTATTCGCAGGTTGCCAATCCTGTTTATCTGATCCGCAAGGGCACGATGTCGAGGGCCCGCGCAATCGCACAAATCGGCCGCAACATCCTGGCGAACGCCTCGGGCCTATTGTTCAAAGACCGCTTGATTGACCGTTGGGGACGTTTGAATGGCAATTTGCTGGCGCTTTCCGATCTTCTTGTCGGCCGCGCCTCTCCGTCCCGCATTCTCGAACTCGGCAATCCGTCGCCGCGCGAGATGCCTTCGCCGTCGATCGCAACGAAACGGAGATAGATCAATGCAGCCTACATCCTTGTCCGATCGCCTCATCTCCGCGGCACTCTCCTTGCTGGCCTTCTGCTGCCTGACCGGCTGGAGCGTCGCCCATGCGCAGACATTCACCCTCGTACCGGAAGACAAGGTAAGACTGCGCGTCGTCGAATGGCGCTCGTCGGATTCGCGCTATGCCAGCTGGGAGGCTCTCGACGGCGTCTATACCGTCGATGATACCGGCGACCTGTCGATCCCGATCGCCGGTCACGTGCAGGCGACCGGAAAGACGACTGAAGAGCTCGCCGATGCTATCGCCGGCGCGCTGGCCGAAAAGGCGGAACTCCCGGGCAAGCCGTACATCGCCTTGGAGATTGCCGAGCATGCGCCGATCTTCGTCACCGGAACCGTGCAAACTCCCGGGCGCTATCCTTTTGAACCCAACATGACCGTCATGAAGGTGGTCAGCATCGCTGGTGGTTTCCTGCGGGAACGCGAGGATAATACCTACTTCGAACGCGACCGGATCCAGGCTGCCGGCGCCTACCGAACGGCCGTTCTCAACCGGCGCGATCTCTTGATGCGGCAGGCGCGGCTGCGCGCGGAGATCGCTGGCGAGCAGAGTTTTGAAATTCCTGACGAACTTGTGGGAACGCCCGATATAGACAAGCTGAAGGCACAGGAATTGAACCTGATGCGGCTGCGGCGCGTCGATATCGACAGCCAGATCGAAGCGGCGAATGATCTCACCCGCCTCTATGGCCAGCAGGTCGAGTCGCTTGCGGCCAAGATCAATTCGCAAAAACGGCAGATCGATCTTGCCCAAAAAGAATTGGACAATGTCAACAGCCTGGTCAGCAAAGGCCTGGTCAGCAATTCCCGTCAGGTCTCGGTCGATCGCGGGGTCGCGGATGCACAGGGCACCCTGATCGATCTCGAAGTTGCCCTGACCACGGCTCGTCAGGGCCTCAGCGAAGCTGACCGTTCCAAGATCAACATCGTCAACAGGCAGAACAGCGAAAACCAGGACCTGCTCAATCAGGTCAATCTTGCGATCGGCAGGGCGGCGATCGATATCCAGGTGGCCCAGCTTCTTGGCGAACAGGCCGGCTACGACGCTCAACTCGCCCAGATCAGCACGGACGCACCGGGTCTCGGCAGAGCGCAGAAGAACTACAGGATCGTGCGCCGCAATGACGACGGAACCTATCACAACATCGTGGCGGATGAGCAAACCGCATTGCTGCCGCACGATCTGGTCGAGGTCGGTTTAGACACGGCTCTTCAGGGCTCATCCCAGTCGCCGCAGACCGCGCCGCAGAAACAGAGCTCGACGGTCTCGTCGTCCGATGTGGCCGGGGACAGTCGGCCGGCCCCCGGCTGGGTATCTCAGGCGGGATCGAATTAGGTGGCGGTTGTGATCCTCGACGACAGCGGGCAGCTTTCGCCTCGAGCATCATGCCGAGAGACGGATGCCGGTTGTCGGCAAAAGCGGGGTCTTGGCCGCTTACCCTCCGGATCAGGATCTGAAGCATGTCGATAGAACCGATCGGTTTCATCGTTCTGCTGCTTGGTGTGCTCGGCATGATCAACGGCGCGCGCTTTGCTCTTACGACCCTCTGCCTGTCGACGCTGCTAGGAGCCGCAGCGGCTCTCCAATTGCCCGCGCTCGGCGGCAGCAGCATCCAGCCAAGCCATCTTTTGGTGCTCTTTCTCGTTCTGGCCGCCCTGCTGCGCCCGGCTCAAACGCAGACGGTACTGGCCAGCATCGCCTATCCAGGCCCTGGCTTCTGGTTTGCCAGCTACATCCTGTTTTCCGTGGCATCGTCGTTCTTCTTGCCCCGCATCTTTGCCGGCGCGACCCTCGTCTACTCCTCTGCACGAGACGTTTCGGGGATGATGTCGACAGTGGCTGCTCCGCTGGCTCCAGGCTCGTCCAATCTCAGCCAGTCCGTCTATCTGCTTGGCGACCTCGCCTGCTTTGCCGTCGTCTCGGGGCTTACCAGGCTCGGATATGCCAGTTTCATTGCACAACAACTGATCGTGGCGTCGCTAGTATGTTTTGCATTGGCGCTTATCGATATCGGAACCTTCCTGACCGGCCAGTCCTACCTGCTCGATGTCATCAGGAATGCGAATTATACGATGCATACGGCCGAGACGATCAGCGGGTTCAAGCGCATCGTCGGTTCCTTTCCCGAAGCGAGCACCTATGGCGCGGTCGCGCTGGCCTATTTTTCCTTCACGCTGATGCTCTGGCTGGAGCGTGTTCAAAGCCGCATGGCGGGACTTGCAACGCTTTTCATCGGCCCGACGATCGTGCTTTGCACGTCAACAACCGCCTACATCGCCGGCATCTTCGTTGTCAGCTTGTTCGTGCTGTTCTGCCTGAAACGACTGATCGGCGGCCCGGCAACGACCCCGCACGTGACACTCCTGGTGATCACGCTGTTCTTGATTCCCTGTGCCATCGTTGCACTCAGCCTCGTCCCCGATGCGTGGGATTCCATTGCCGGCCTGGTGAACACCACCTTGTCGGACAAGCTCCAATCGCAATCCGGCGAAGAACGGACCGCCTGGAACACGCTGGCATTGATCGCATTCGTTGATACCGCCACCTTCGGCGCCGGGCTCGGCACGGTTCGAGCCTCGAGTTTTATCGCTGCATTGCTTTCCAATGTCGGATTAACCGGCACTCTTCTCTTCGCCACTTTCCTGTGCAGCCTTTTAAGGGCTTCCGGCCGGCGCATATCAGGCGATCGGGAAACCCACGCGATCGGAAATGCCGCGATTATGGCATGCATCGCCCAGGTCGCCTCGGCGGCGATATCAGGAAGCGGCACCGATCTCGGCCTGCTGTTCAGCACCACGGCGGGTCTGGCTGCCGGGTGCCTGGCACCAACCAATATCTCACCGCGACGCGCAGCCCTGTCGCTTGCCAACCGAACCCCACGGGAGACATCGACATCTCTGATGAGAGCGCCGATGTTTTCAGCACGATGATGCCCGCGCTCGAACTCCGCCGCAGCACGAGAAGGAGCCCGTCGGCCAAAGGCGCTCCTACAAAGCGCGCCGCAGACGGATATGCTGAGAGGTCTGTATCAACATCAGCCTTGCGGGCGCTCGCGGCTGGTCGCGACGTTGTCTGCGACCGAATTATTTTCCCGCAACCTGGCACTACGCCGCAAAAGCCCCGACACGAATACGCCTGCCACATAGCCAATTTCCATCAGTATGAGGATAGCAATACCGGAGAGGACCGCCGCAATCACGGAAGACCCATCGGCGAAAGCCACGCTGCCGAATCCGATTGCCACGAGGAATGCAAAAATTGCGAAGCCCCAGGCACGGATGGAAGCCCCGGCAACGATCGAAATCACAGCTGCCACGAGTGTGGTGATCAGCATCGCAATCCCCATTCCTTCTGCATGCCGACACGGCTCCCAGCACCAATCGTTGGTCCGCGAAACAAGATGTCGAAACACAGCCTTGTGACAGGCAAGGCACTCTTCATGGTGAATATCTCAACAATGATCACACAAAAGCCGCCGGCGGACAGATCCGATTCGGTCACCACCGGACTGGACGCGGGCTATATATACCGAACGGGGCCTTCATATGACAGACCCGTCGGCTCAATTCACAACTGTTCTCTCGACTGGAAAGACAATGCCGGTTCATTTGTATCGCGCACAATCGGAAGGGTGATGGCATGAACAATCAGTGCGTCGTCTACGTCACGGATGTCGAGTATTCATTTCCGACTATTCTCTCGGCGCTTCAGGCTCGCAAATTCGCAAGCCCCGCGACTGATGTCTGCGTTCTCATGTCGGAACATCTCGATAATTTCGTAGAATTGAAAGCCCTGCTCGCCACGAGCGGGGTCGACTTGATGGATGTGACCGGAGCGCTGCACGATTCGCTCGGCAAGCTCGACGGGGCGCATTTCCGGGGACGCATCAGCGTCAGCACGATGGCCAAGTTGGTGCTTTGCGAGATTCTGCCTGCCAACTATACCCAGATCATCTACCTTGATGGGGATACGCAGATCGTCAGCGATCTCGGCAGGCTCGAAAACGCCGCTGTGCCCGAAGGCAGGTTTTTCGCGGCGCGCGATTACACGGCGATCCATGATTTCCTCGACACTGGAAAGAGCAGCCACTATTTCAACGCGGGAGTCCTGAAATTCCATCGCAATGGCTGGATCGGGCAGGAGGCGCTTGAGCTTTTTGCTAAAAATCCTGAGGCCTGCGAGGGCAAACACGATCAGGGCGCATTGAATTATGTCTGTGGCGCATCGCTGATCCTCGTATCGAACCGCTGGAACTTTCCCAAGCAGTTCCTTCATCTCGTCAATATGTCCTCCTTGGCGATCGTGCATTACATGGCGCATCCGAAGCCGTGGCACGGAACCTTCTTTCCATGGACCGACAAGGAAAGCCAAGTTTACGTCGACCTTCGCAAAGCCCATCCGATTTACAACTCGTTGTATCGCGGAATAAGCTTCGATCGTAAGATCCTGTATAAGTACCGGTCGATACGAGCGCGCATCGAACATGCAATTGAGAAAGACGGATCTGATCCGCGGGTCCAAAAGCTGCTGGTTGGCGACTACGCTGTATGAGGACCCATCGTTGGTTCGTCCTGAGGTGAATGTCGGCGTGACCGATCTCAGCATCGCCGGTCGAGCTTTGGATTGCAGGCGCGCGCGCAAGTATTCATCTATTCATACCAGGATAGATAATGTTCAGGACAGAATATGAGTTATAGGGCTTCCGTCGCCAGTATCTCGCATTACGCAAAAGCCCGCCTGCGCCGGTCGCTCAAGGCCCGGCAGGTTCGCTATGACCTGCTGCGCGATGGGCTCACGCAGGCACGTCACGTCGTCATCTGCGTCATCCGCGACGAGGTGCACCGGCTGGCATTCTTCCTGCAATATTATCGTGATCTCGGCTTCGAGCATTTTATCTGCATCGACAACGGCTCGACCGATGGCACGGTCGAGCTGCTGTCCAGCTTCGACGATGTCTCACTTCTTTCTGCCCACGGGTCCTACAAGGCTGCGAGATTCGGAAACGACTGGATCAACGAAGTCATCAATCGTCACTGTCGGGAGAAATGGGTTCTCTATGTCGATGCAGACGAGTTCCTGGTCTATCCCCATTGCGACACACGGCCGATCGATCAATTGACCGCCTATATCGATTCCATGGGCGGCCATTCCCTCCGCTCGGTGATGATCGACATGTACAGCCCCCATCCCGTTCTCGAAAACATATGTGAACCCGGTCGAAATCCGCTCGAAGTCTGCAATCTCTTCGACCGGTCCGGTTATGTCGCGCATTTCGACAAACGCAACTGGACGATTTGGATCAAGGGCGGCGTTCGCGGGCGGGTCTATTTCAACAACCGGCTCTGGGATGGCCCTGCGCTCAACAAGATACCCCTTGTCTATGTCGGGGGTGAACGTCTTTTTCTGAAATCATCCCACCAGGTCTGGCCGCTCTCCCTGAATTTGGGCGACATGAGCGGCGCACTCGGCGTATCTGGCGCGCTTCTGCATTTTAAGTTCCTGTCGACCTTCGTGCACAAGGTTGCCGATGCGGCGCACCGGTCCCAACATACGGAGGAATATGCCGTATATTCCTCGAGCAATAATGTGGATGCCTTCGTCTGTGCCGATACCGGGACCTACAGAAGCTGGAAGGACCTCTCCGATCACGGGCTCATCCAGGGTGAAGGCTGGAAATACTGGAGAAATGCCTCCGAGAGCGAAGTCTGATGCAGGTCACCTAGATGCATATCCCCCGGAAGTGCTCGCGGCGCCGTCTCAAGCGAGGTGCGCCGCACCCTCGGCATAAGCCTCCAACGCCTTCCGATTGAGAATGCGGATTTTGCCATGCGTGCCGTCGACCACTTTGCTCTCGCGCAAACGCCGCAGACACTGGTTGACCTTTTCGCGCGACGCCGGCAGCGTCGCCGCCAGCTCATGTTGGGAGATAATCAGCTCATCTCCGCTATTTTGCGCATCCACTTTGTACACGGCAGAAAGGCGCAGCAGCGTCCCGGCCAGTCTCTGCCTTAGGCTCGATCCCGCATTGGAAATGATCCGCAGTTCGAGTTCGGAAACACGCGCCAGCGCCTTCGACAGAAGCTTCACCTGGAATTGCGGATCGTTTGCACATAAGTCCCGCAGCAACCGACCGTCGAAATAATGCAGTTCGCAGTCGGACGAGGCCCGATATTCCAGGCTGAGGGACTGCTTGCGCAGTACCGCCAGTTCGCCGATCAGGCCGCCTTTTGGAACGATTTCCACGATGAACTCTCGTCCATCTGCAAGCGGGGTGCTTGCACTCACCATTCCGTGCTGAACGCGGGCGAATATGTCGACGACGACACCGGCGCTGGCAATCACCTCACCGCGGCGAAACTTTCGGACACTCGAACGGCAAAACGGGAATTCATGATCCAGATCCCCCCGCCCACCGTATATAATACCTACAGGCCCTGAAGTAACCGCCTCCTCTATTCGCGACGCGCCTCCTTTAGTCTTGTTATCTCTGATGCTAATCGCCCCGTCCATACACACAACTCCACGCAGATTAATTCGTTATTATCGTCGGCAACATTGGAAATACGTTAACTTAGAAAGTCGAATAACGATAGTATAAAGATATACTGTCGAAATTATACATAAACTATGACGAATGCTCACATTTATATACATAAAGATCTATACTGAATTCCATAAACTGCCATGATCGTAAGCTATGGTTGGATTTTGTACGATCCATGACAATTTCTCAATTACACGACAAATCGGCGCGACAGACGATTAATCCCATTACCACCAATTAATACTAATAACATTTTGTTTACTTAACCGGATGTGCAAACAGTATTTTAAATATGCACAAATACACCTTCGGAGATAAGGAATTTGTTCACCATTATGACCTCGGTCACAGACATCAAGCCTATATTAGAACAAGCTTTCGCTGTAATTTCTGGGCTTCGCCCAACGGAGACGCGGATGGCGGGAAAAAATCAGGGTATCAACCGAAACGATCCTTGGCGGGACTACACCAGGGGACGACAGGAAGGGTATCCATTCAACTCGTCCAAATCCGATACGATCAGCAGGATTCTGAAGCGCGCATTGGACATCACCATTGCGGCGTCTCTCTTATTTCTTCTGTCGCCGCTCCTTCTGTCGGTAGCACTCATCATGACGCTAAGCGATAGGGGGCCTATTCTCAATTCCCATCGGCGGATTGGCTATAGGGGAAAAGAGTTCGGTTGCCTCAAGTTTCGGACGACGAGAGCCGACGCAACGGCCAGCCCGCATGTGACTGTTCTCGGCGACATCCTGACGCGATCGAGCCTCGACAAGCTTCCTAAAGTGATCAACGTGCTGCTTGGGCAAATGAGCCTTGTCGGACCCCGCGCCGTTAGCAAAGAAGAGCTGCCGCGATACGGCGAACATGCCTATGCCTACATCGCGGTCCGTCCTGGTCTGATCGGTCAGTGGCAGACTGGCGAGCGCGCCAAATATCAGAATAGCGTTTGCCTCGACGTCGAGTATCTGAGCAAATGGACGCTCGCATTGGATTTCATGATCATGGCAAAAACTCTGTCGGCCCTGCTTTCCCGGCACGCCTTGCTGCCGAAAGTGGACTGGTAGAGTATTTCCGTTTTCCCCGCCGAAAAGCGTAAGCGGTTTTTGGACGAAATAATGATGCAAAATATCTTATTAAAAACAGGATTTTAGGCAGACCGGCAGCCTTAAACCATCCTGTTCTGGTGGGCGCAAATCGTCATTTTTTGTGGATGTTGCCTTCGTTCCGGACGGCTGAGATACCACACAGAGGCGCAACCTGCCTGTTCAGCCATTGCATTATCCGTGGGGAGGCTTGCCGGTCACTTGTGAGCGCTCGGTGATAGAGTCCTTTTTCCGCCGCTTTTGGATATGCACCCACAATGAGTAGGCGAATAGACCCGCCAGATAGCATATTTCCATCAATACAAGCGCTTCGAGCGAGTAGGCGATCGCTTCGGAAAAGGAGGAGCCTTTCAGCAGGATCACAGCACCCAGGGCAGCGACCAGCAGAAATGCAAAGATTGCAAAGGCCCAGGCGCGAATGGCCGCTCCGGCGGCGATGGAGATGGAAACCACGATGAGCGTGCTCTTCAGCATTTATACTGCTCCTCTCTTCACGCCTCCTTCAAGCCGCCGTCTGCCCTCAATGACATGACAAAACTCAAAGTCGGAACGAAGTCCGATCAAAGTATTTTATCTATTACTGTTAAAATATTGCTAAGAACCGCCTAGCAACCCGATCAACTACGCGAAGAATATTTGGCTATTCCTCAGACAGGGCCATCCATCGTCCAAAATCAAAAGATGCTTGGAGCACGCAGGAAGGTTTAGGTATCGGATTAGTAACGAGGCGCCGCGGTGCTGCCGCGACGTTCCAGCGCCTAACTGAACATTCGTTCGATTGTTCCAAAAAGACAAATCTGAACATAAGCTTGCGTATTATGCACCCGCGATGATCCAAACAGCGCCTGTCAACCCAGCATGAGATGACGACGACGTCAGTGATCTGCAGCAAGCCTGCTCCAAGCTCGGCTTTCACGACGGGATCGGACGCTCCCCCCGTGGCGGTCGACCACGTTACAACGAAACAGGGCCCGCCGGTGATTGGTGAGCCCTGCTGATGTCTTTTGCAGGTTAAGCACCGGCGATAAAGTTGCCAGTCTCGCGACCGGCATCGATAAGTCTATTTCGAGACTGCAGCCGCCAATTGCCGTTTTGCGCCGCGTTGGAGACTGAGGTTTTCAAGCCAAGTGACTTGTTTCCTCAATTTCAACGCCGGCTTTTCGATGAATCTCCAGGAGAAGGCAGCAAAGCAAGTCGCAACGATGCTGCAGACAATGCCATTCAACAACCAGTTATGCGCCCAAGGCCCGAGCGCTACGAACGCTTGTTGGATGGGATATCCATAGAGGAAGACGCCGTAGGAGTAGTCTGCCCCGCGCAAAACGCCAAGCTTGCGGGGCGAGGTCAGGCCGAGGAAAACCGTGACATATCCCATGGCCGGAATGGCTATGAAATCCCCAAAGGAGGTGAACCAGTAGGCCCAGAATATCATTGCCATGGAGGCAAGGAAAATTCTCACATCCCAAAGAACCTTGTCCTTGTAGAGATAGAAAGTCACGCCCACGAGAAAAGCACAAATAAGCAGATTACCTGACGCGGTCGTGGGCATCGCCGCCCAGTCACTTTCATGTTTCCAATACCTTGCGATACCGAAGCTTACGATCAAAGCCGGCGTTGCGATAAGGGCGATCACGCGCCGCCTGACCACGCCAAGCAGAAACAGGGCGGCGATCACAGCATAACACTCGAGCTCGAAGGGTACAGTCCAGAGCTGCCCGTTCACCATCGCGGCGTCGGGATTATCCAGGAATACCCCTGGAAGATTGAAGTGAATGTGCCCTGTGACATTCAGCAGATAGGTAAAGAACTGTGGGTCGGTGAAATAGTCACGCAGGTCATACTCTGTATAGATCGCTCCGAGTATAAAGGCAGCCAGCAATACCTCCACCGCAAGAGCAGGGTAGATCCGGATAAATCGGTTACCGAGAAATGAGATTAATGTCTTCGACCGTTCAAGACTGCCGGCCACCAGGAATCCACTCAAGACAAAGAACATCGGGAGCACTGATTTGATGACAGGACGGAAGGGCGACTCCCAGAGGAAGAGGTCATCGCCGTAGGTGACGCGGGCCGTATGTATCCAAAGCACTGAAAAGGCTAACAGTAATCGCATATAATCGAATCCTGCCGGTCGCCCGTTCGCTAGATCAAGCTTTTCGCCGAGAAACATCTGTGCCCCTTTCAGAAATATTACTCGATTTGGAATGGCAAGCTGTTGCCGCAGTGCGGCGGCGGCATCATTGCCAGATCGGAGCCGCGTGTCAGTGACCAGAGGTACACCAGGAAAAATTGAACGAGAGAGCTCCCCTCTCCTGAAGACGAGATAGCTGACCATCAACCCAATGGCCCTGTGCTTCCCGAGGTGCCATGCGACGGTCAGAGTTTAAATCCAGGCGATCGGGCGGCGGATTGGATGAGGAAACGATGAAATTTCTGGCCACCCTATTCTGTATTGTTCTCGCCTTTATCGGGTTGGGCTTGATGGGAGGCGGCGCCGTGCTGCTCAGCCTCGGCGGCTCGCCCTATTACGCGATCGTCGGGCTTGCCTATCTGATTGCAGCGCTCCTGCTATGGCGCCGGAAAGCGTCAGGCGCATTCATCGTCTTTCTTGGTGCCGTTTTCACCCTTCCCTGGGCACTTTGGGAGTCGGGTCTCAATTTTTGGGCACTTTTTGCACGTTTGATGTCTCCCATTGCACTGGCGGGCTTTGCACTTCTTTTTGCGCCCTCGCTTTTGCCAGCCGCCAACCGGAAACTTTTCTATGGCGGCACCCTGCTTGCCGTCGTCCTGTTCGTTGCGGGCTTTAGCCTTGCTTTCACGCCGCATGGGCTGATCCGCCCCTCCGCCGACATCCCCGCCTACAAAATCGCCAAAGGCGACAATGCTCCCTCCGACTGGACATCCTATGGCCGCAGCACGGCAGGAGATCGCTACTCGCCGTTCGATCAGATCAATCGCGGCAATGTTGCCAAGCTAGACCTTGCCTGGACATATCGCACAGGAAAAGGAGAAGGCGCCGATCAGAACACGCCTCTGCAGATCGGCGATACGATCTATAGCTGCACGCCGACGGATGTGATCGCAGCGCTCGATGCAGATACCGGCAAACCCCGCTGGACCTTCGACCCCAAGGCAACGGCGCCTTACTGGCAGCGCTGCCGCGGCCTCGGTTACTATAAGATGCCCCAGGAGGCCCCATCTGCCGACGGTCTTTGCAATGAGCGTCTGGTGCAGACAACGATTGATGCCCGCCTCCTCGAGATCGACAGCAGGACCGGCGCGCCCTGTAAAGGCTTCGGAGACAATGGCACCGTGCAGCTCTCCCAGGGCATGGGCGAAGTCAAGACAGGTTATTATTTCCAAACATCAGCGCCGCTGATTGCCCGCAATCTGATCGTCGTCGGAGGCTGGGTCATGGACAATCAGGAGGTCGGCGAACCCTCGGGCGTCATCCGCGCCTTCAATGTCGTCACCGGCGAGCTCGAATGGGCGTGGGATCTCGGCAATCCTGAGATCACCAAACTCCCGCCGAAGGGCCAGACTTATACGCGGGCCACGCCCAACATGTGGACGACGGCCGCATTCGACGACAAGCTTGGGCTCATCTATGCACCGCTCGGCAATACCACCCCGGATTACTACGGCGTCAATCGCCCGGCCTTCGCCGATCGATACAATGCCACACTGGTAGCGCTCGATGTCACGACGGGACGAGAGAAATGGAAGTTCCAGACCGTGCATCACGACCTCTGGGACTATGACCTCCCGGCCCAACCGGTTTTGATCGACCTGCCTGATGGCAATGGCGCCACAATGCCTGCTCTCCTGCAGACCACCAAACGCGGGCAGCTTTTCCTGCTCAACCGGCAGACCGGCGCACCGCTTGCCGAGGTTCAGGAGAATCCGGTGCCGCAGGACGGCGGCGCGCCGGGGGAGAAGCTGTCTCCGACACAGCCCTATTCCGTCGGCATGCCGACAATCGGTGCCGAGCGGGTGACGGAGCAGACGGCCTGGGGCCTGACGATGTTCGATCAACTGGCATGCCGCATCGCCTTCCGAAAGATGCGCTACGATGGCGATTTCACCCCGATCGGCCCGCACTATGCAATCCAGCAGCCGGGAAATCTGGGCGGCCTCAACTGGGGAAGCGTATCGGTTGATCTGCCGAACAACCGGGTCTTCATAAACGATATCCGCGTGCCCAGTCTCTTCGCACTCATCCCACGCGCAGAGTATGTCGATTTTGCCCTCACCACGACCGCGCATGGCCCCTCCGCCCCGCAGCGCGGTACACCATATGGTATGGCTACCGAAATGTGGACCTCGAGGCTCCGGGTTCCCTGCACGCAGCCGCCTTTCGGCACCGTCACGGCAGTGGATCTGAACACCCGTAAGATCGCATGGCAGGTTCCGGCCGGGACCGCCGAAGAACTAGGGCCGTTTAAGATCAAAACCAATCTGCCGATGCCGATGGGCCTGCCGAGTTATGCCGGCACGTCGGCGACTGCCGGCGGTGTCGTCTTCTTCGCCGGCTTTCAGGACTATTATATCCGCGCCTATGACGCCGAGAACGGCTCGGAACTCTGGAAATATCCCCTGCCGGTCGGCTCGAGCGCCACGCCCATGACCTATGTCTCACCTAAAACCGGAAAGCAGTATGTCCTGATATCCGTTGGTGGAGCGCCATATTCGACGGACGTCGGCGACTACGTGCTCGCCTTCACTCTCAAAGACGAACATTAGCCGCTGTCAGCGCACAAGCTTACCCGACCATCTCCACCTCAAACGAACTCATCACGAGACCCGCAGCAAAGGCAATCAGGATTTGGCGACGTTGCCGGCCGCATTGTGTTATTTTGGTCCGATAGGGAACTGAGGCTACGAGCGTGACGCGAAAACTGGCGGCGATCCTGGTCGCGGATGTGGTCGGCTACAGCCGCCTCGCCGGTGCGGACGAGGATCGCATCCTGGCGCGGCTGCGAACGTTGCGCAGCGATCTGGTCGATCCGACCATTGCCGTACACAATGGCCGTGTGGTCAAGCGTACCGGAGATGGAAGCCTCATCGAGTTTCGCAGCGTCGTCGACGCCGTGCGCTGCGCGATCGAAGTGCAGACTGCCATGGTCGAGCGAAATATCGGCGTGTCCCCCGAGAATCGCATCGAGTTCCGGGTCGGTATCCATCTGGGGGATGTCGTCGAGGAGAGCGACGGCGATTTGATGGGCGACGGCGTCAATATCGCCGCACGGCTGGAGGGAATTGCCCAGCCCGGCGCCATCTGTCTCTCCGAAGATGCCTATCGCCAGGTGAAAACGCGGCTTGAATGTGCCGTGACCGATCTCGGCAAAATCCCTCTCAAGAATATCGCGGAGCCGATGCGGGCCTATTTGCTTCAGATCGGAACTGTCTCAAAGCCGCTTCCGGCATGGCAGCCGGGAGAGCCGACCCCGATGAAACCGACATGGGCCGCAGCCGTTCATGACAAGCCCTCCATCGCCGTACTGGCGTTCAACAACATGAGCGGCGACGCCGAACAGGAATATTTCTCCGACGGGATCAGCGAGGACATCATCACCGACCTCTCGAAGTTGTCCGAATTGCACGTGATCGCCCGCAATTCATCCTTCATCTACAAGAACGTGACAGCTTCCGTGCCTGAGATGGCCAAGGCTCTTGGTGTCCGCTATGTCCTTGAAGGCAGCGTGCGCAAGGCTGGCAACCGCGTGCGTGTTACCGCCCAATTGATCGACGCCAGCAATGGCGGACATATCTGGGCCAGCCGGTTCGACCGCGACCTTACCGACATTTTTGCGGTTCAGGATGAACTAACACAGGAGATCGTGACAGCGCTCAAGTTGAACCTCACCCATGGCGACCAGGACCGTTTGGGCCAGGGGCGCGCAGTCGACGTCGGCGCTTACGAGTTGTTATTGCGTGGCCGTGAGCAGGCGTCGGCCCATACCCGAGCCGGAAATAGAGCCGCCCGCAGCCTGGCTGCAGACGCTATAGCCATCGATCCGGACTACGCGGCGGCCCAAGCCCTCATTTCCTTCACGCATGTGCTCGACTACGTCAACGCCTGGAGCGACGATCCGGAGGCTTCGCTGCAGATCGGGCTGGATCTCGCGCAGCAGGCAGTGCAAATGGCGGAAGAACAACCCAATAGCCACTTCGCGCTGGGCATGGCCTGCATGTGGAACCGCGAACTGGACCGGGCCCGGGCAGAAGTGCTGCGAGGCCTCGCGCTTTCTCCCAATTCCGCCGAGCTCCTGATGCTGATGGCCCATATCCAGATATTCTCCGGCGATCCCGAAGGCGCCTTGGAAAAACTCGATGCATCGATGCGGCTTGACCCACATCATCCGGAAATTCTTTTCCAATTTCTCGCTGACGCGCGCTTTTCTCTCGGTGAATATGAGCAAGCGATCGTCGCGATCGAGCTGCGGCTCCAACAAAACTCCCAATCGGAAACCGCCTATGCCCTGCTGGCGTCATGCTACGGCCACCTCGGCCGGCCGGAGGAGTGCCGACGCGCGTGGGAAAAGGCACTCCAGATCAATCCCAATTTTTCCGTCGAGCGCCGCCGCCGCGTCCTTCCCTTCCGAAACCCCGAGGACTTTAACCGCCGTGTGGAAGGACTGCGTAAGGCCGGATTGACGATCGCGAATCTCGATCGATGAACCGCCTTCGGCCGCGCTTACGATGCCGATAGCTGCATCCGCCGCAGATATGTAGTTGTGGAGGAAGAGCATGAGCCAGCAATACACTCCGCTCAAGGTAACCGTGGCCAGGTTTTCCTACGCGGTGAAAATCTTCTTGACTTCGCATGTCGGCGGAAGAGCAAAACTCCTCCTCCTTGGCTTGGTAACGCTCTTCTGCGGCATCAGCGCACTGAATGTCCTCAACAGCTTTGTTGGGCGACATTTCATGACCGCCATTGCCGAAAAGCAAACTGCCGAATTCGTCCGCCAGGCGTTGCTTTATACTGGGGTATTTGGCGCCTCGACGATTGTCTCGGTGATCGCGCGTTTTGCGGAGGAACGTCTTGCTCTGCTCTGGAGGGAATTCCTGACACATCGCGCCATCGGGCTTTACATGAGCGACGGCACCTTTTATCGGGTCGGCATATCAGGCAAGCTCTCACACCCGGACCAGAGAATCGCAGACGACATCAAGGCGTTTACCATTGCCACGCTTTCCTTCGTGCTGATGCTGTTGAACAGCGGGTTGACCATTTTGACCTTTTCAGGTGTGCTGTGGTTGATCAGTCCGCTGCTGTTCATTGCTGCAGTCGTCTATGCGGCATTTGGCTCCTACATGACGATCGCGCTCGGCCGACCGTTGATCGACCTGAACTACAACCAGCTCGACTCCGAAGCGGCCTTCCGCTCCAGCCTGATCCATATGCGGGAAAACGCGGAATCCGTCATGATCGCAGGCGGAGAGGAGCGCCACGCCAGATTCCTGATCAAACAGTTCGATCAGCTCGCCAGCAATTTCAGGAGAATAATACTCATCAATCGCAATGTCGGCTTCTTCACCACCGGCTATAACTGGATGATACAGATCATTCCGGTCGTCATCATTGCTCCAGTCTTCATGAATAGCGACATGGAATTCGGCGTCATCACGCAGTCGGCTGCAGCGTTTGCGACGCTGGTCGGCGCATTCTCGTTCATCGTCAGCCAGTTCCATTCGATTTCCAATTTCGCCGCCGTGGTGGCCCGCATCAGCTCTCTGCTGGACGCCATAGAGGAGGCGCAAGAATCCGCAGAATCCGGGATTGAGTTCACCGAAAACGGAGAGCAACTTGCCTATGAGGATGTGACCCTGACGGCACCCTCGGATGTGCCTTTGCTGCGAGAGCTGTCAACGTCGATCCCGCTCGGCACGCGATTGCTTGTCGTCGGCGATGAAGACGCCGCAGGCATTGCTTTGTTCCGGGCCACAGCGGGGATCAATATATCAGGCAACGGACGCATCAACCGTCCAAGGCGGGATTTGATCCGTTTCATTCCCCAGCGCCCCTATGTTGCTCCCGGCACGTTGCGCCAGATCCTCGTACCGCCGGATCGATCCGGGGACGTCTCGGAAGAGCAAATCCTTCGATTGCTGAAAGAGCTCGGTCTTGGACGCGCCATGGATGCCGGGGAAATCGACAAGGAACAGAACTGGGCGACACTGCTGTCGCCACGCGAGCAGCACCTTCTGGCTATCGCGGGAGCGCTCGTTGCCGAGCCGCACTATGTCCTGATGGAGAAGGGCGAGGTCATGTTCGGGCAGGAACTGCTGAATCAGATCCTCGGGCTTCTGGCGGAAAGATCGGTCGCATGCATCAACTTCGCGGAGCCCGATGCAGCGCGCAGCGGCTATGATGCAGTTCTCGAATATCATGCCGACGGATCCTGGATCTGGATCGATCAACTAGGCAATTCCTAATTGCTCATGGTGGGCGAGTGCTGCCGCACTTCCTCCATGCCGCCATTGCCGCTGTTGGACATTCCATTCTAGGTCCGGGTCGTAGCTAGCGTATGGCGGGCGATCATCAGTTCTTCGTCCGTAGGCACCACATAGACCCGCAGCCTGCTATCCGGCGTCGAGATCAGCAGATCTCCCTTGGCGTTCCTTTCCGGATCCAGCTTCGCCCCCAGCCATTCGAGTTTCGCAACGATCCTCTTCCTCATCTCGGGCGAGTTTTCGCCGATGCCGGCAGTGAAGACAAAGGCATCGATGCCGCCAAGGGCTGCTGCCAGCATGCCGGCATGCAAGCCGATGCGATGGACGAAGTGCTCCAGAGCGAAGGCCGCAGACGATTGCCGGCTTTCCAGGAGCGCACGTACATCATTGCTCACGCCGGAAAGGCCCATGAGCCCCGACTCCTTGTAGAGCAGGTCCTGCACTCCGTCGGGCTTCATGCCCTTCTGGTCTAGAAGATAGAGGATGACGCCGGGATCGATCTGACCGCAACGCGTGCCCATCGGCAGCCCGTCGAGAGCAGTGAAGCCAAAAGTGCTTTCCACACTGTGACCACCGAGCAGCGCGCACATTGAGGCGCCGCTGCCGAGATGGGCGACGACAATGCGGCCACCGGCGATCTCCGGTGCAAGTTCGCGCAGGCGATTTGCCACATATTCATAGGAGAGCCCGTGAAAGCCGTAGCGCCTGACGCCTTCGGCATAGAACCGTTCAGGAATGGCATAGTGATCTGCAACCGCACTGTGGCCGCGATGGAAGGATGTATCGAAGCAGGCGACCTGCGGCAAATCCGGACGCCGCTGCCGGATCGCGCGGATCGGCGCCAGATTGTTCGGCTGATGCAGCGGGGCGAGCGGCACATAACGCTCCAGATCCGCGAGCACCGTTTTATCGATGAGCACCGCCCGATCATAATCCGGGCCGCCGTGCACAACCCGGTGACCAACTGCGACAAGCCGATCTTGATGTCGTTCTCGCAGCCAGTCCCCGACGAGCCGCATGGCGGCCGGCAGGTCGGGAACTTCGCTCGGGCTGTGCTGATGATCCGCAAGCATCTCTGAGCCGGTGCCCTTGATGCGTAAACGCGGGGCGGTACCCACGCCTTCCATCTGCCCTTTCAAAAGTTTTGAAAGGCCACCTTCGACCGAAAAGACCTCGAATTTGAGGCTGGAGGATCCGGCATTTACGACGAGAATGACATCCATCACACTATGCACCCGATATGGTCGCCATTCGGCGGCGCGCTTCGGCGAGCAGGACTGCCACCGCACAGGAAGCAAGGCGGGTCCGCACGGAATCGGCACGGGACGTGAGGATGATCGGCACCCTGGCGCCGAGCACGATGCCAGCAGCGTCTGCGCGCGCCAGAAATGTAAGGTTCTTCGCCAGCATATTGCCGGCTTCCAGATTGGGCACGACAAGAATCTGCGCCTTGCCTGCCACCGGCGAATGGATAGCTTTTATCCGCGCAGCTTCGGGGTCGATGGCATTGTCGAAGGCGAGCGGCCCATCGAGCAGCCCGCCGGTGATCTGCCCGCGCTCCGCCATCTTGCAAAGCGCGGCCGCCTCGATGGTGGAAGGGATCTTCGAGGTTACCGTTTCGACGGCCGACAGGATCGCCACCCGCGGCTTGCCGAGGCCAACCTGGGTAAACAGGTCGATGGCATTCTGGACGATATCGCGCTTCGCATCGAGGTCCGGTTCGATATTGATAGCTGCATCCGTGATGAACAGCGGCTCCGAATAGGTCGGCACGTCCATGACGAAGACGTGGCTGATCCGGCGGGCAGTCCGCAATCCCGTGGCTGACGCGGTCACGGCACGCATCAACTCGTCGGTGTGCAGGCTGCCCTTCATCAGAAGCTCGCCTTTCGCCTCGCGGATCAGCTCAACTCCGCGAACTGCGGCGGCATCGCTGTGGGTAACGTCCACGATCTCATAGGCTGCGATATCGAGATGGTGTGCCTCGGCCACCGCCTCAATCTTCTGGGCGGGACCGACGAGTATGGGCGTGATCAGCCCCTCCTCGGCAGCCTCGACGGCGCCGCGCAGAGATGCTTCGTCGCAGGGGTGAACGATGACCGTGTTCATCCGCGGAGCCTGCTTGGCGCGCGCGACGAGCTGTTCATATTTCCGGTGCGCCTCCGGCGGTACAATGCCTGCTGTATCCGTCATGAAAACTCCCATTAGAACAGCTTCTATCGCAGCCGCCGATATCGGGTCGTGATCCTGAGTTCTGGACCTGCCGGTCCGGTGCGATCCTCGCCGTTTTCGGGCAATCGGATGGCGCTCCGGCTAAGCTGCGTGTCTGCAGGCGACATGCCGGGAGCGCCGCGAGCGCACCCACATTGCTTCTTGCCAGCCCCGCTTTGCGGCAGCCGCAATTCAACGGGAAAAACCCGACGGCGTGCAGGACAAGCCGGCGACCGAAGCCATCCTAGTAACCCATTGTGACGGTTTATCGTCTCCTTCCAGCCACTGCACGTATGTTACGGGAACATACACCTTGCCAGATACCCGTAGGGAGTTATCTGATGCCGCCTGTCTGCAACTTTGCCCATGGGCGATAAACGGTTACCGAGCCTACAGCTAGCTCAATTCGTATCGCCGCCCTGAGGTCCATGCAGGAGTTGGAGCCGAATGCTCGTCAAAGATGTAATGACCGTCAAAATTATCAAGGTGTCGCCTGACAACAGTGTCAGGCAGGCGGCAAAAATCATGCTTGATAACCACGTCAGCGGCGTCCCAGTCGTTGATGACGAAGGGCATTTGCTGGGTGTCCTCAGCGAAGGGGATCTGATCCGCAGAACGGAGTTGGTATCTGGAGCGATAGCCTCGCTTGAGGAAATGGCATTGCCATCGGAAGCTCGAGCCAACGCCTATGTCAGGCGCACCTCGTGGCGGGTCGGTGATGCAATGACCCCGGATCCTCTCACCATTGACGAGGAAGCCTCGCTGGCGCGCGTTGCGAAGCTCATGCACGAGCGGAGCATCAAGCGAATTCCTGTCGTGAGAGGTCGCGAGCTGGTCGGCATAGTTAGTCGCGCAGACCTGCTTCAGGCAATTCTGGTGGCGCGGCAAGACGAAACTGGTGGAGGGGATGAGGGCATCCAACGCAGTATCGTCACACGGTTCGGAGAAAACACCGGACTGGAAGGTTTGGATCTAAGCGTGACGGTTACCGACGGGATCGTGCACATCTGGGGGAACGTCGAGACCACCGAATGCCGAAGAGCGGCGCGGGTTCTCGCAGAAGGTGTTCATGGGGTCAGGGGAGTAGTCGAGCACTTCACCGCCCCGGATAGCTGATCAGCACTGCATTGCCGATATAGAGGCCTACTGCCGCTCCGGACTGTCGGAGCTGGCATATTCCGACGGAGGCATCGCATGGTAAAGCTCATGAACGCGGCCGTCGTTCGACAGTTCCGCGCACCGCTAGTTATCGAAGAGATGGAGATCCCAAGTCCGGGAAGCGGTCAGATTCTCGTGAAATACGAAGCGACTGGTGTATGCCACACCGATCTGCATGCGGCCAATGGCGACTGGCCAGTGAAGCCCTCCCCGCCGTTCATACCTGGACATGAAGGTGCCGGCTTTGTCGCTGCGGTAGGAGCGGGCGTGAAGCGGGTAAAGGAGGGCGACCGAGTCGGCGTGCCTTGGCTCCATGCCGCGTGCGGCTACTGCCCCCATTGCCGAACCGGTTGGGAAACGCTTTGCGCGTCTCAGTCCAACACTGGATATTCGGTGAATGGAACCTTCGCCGAGTTCGGGCTGGCTGATCCTGATTTCGTCGGCAATTTGCCAAACGGGTTGGATTTCGGTCCCGCCGCTCCGGTGCTGTGCGCCGGGGTGACCGTTTACAAAGGCCTCAAGGAATCAGAGGTGCGCCCCGGTGAATGGGTGGCGATTTCGGGCGTGGGAGGCTTGGGCCACATGGCCGTTCAGTATGCTAAGGCGATGGGCATGAACGTTGTTGCTGCCGACATTTTCGAAGACAAGCTGGCGTTGGCAAAGCAACTCGGCGCGGATATCACGATAAACGCCAAGGCTGTAGATGCGGTCGCGCAGATACAAGCTGCCACAAATGGCGGCGTTCATGGAGTACTGGTGACGGCGGTCTCACCGCCGGCAATGGAGCAGGCTTTCGGGTTCATGCGGTCAAAGGGCACGATGGTCCTCGTCGGCTTGCCGCCTGGGAAAATCGCACTACCCGTCTTTGAAACGGTTCTGAAACGCATCACCGTGCGTGGATCAATCGTTGGCACGCGCCAGGATTTGGACGAGTCCCTGCAGTTCGCGGCGGAGGGCAAGGTTACGCCTCATTTTTCCTGGGACAGCTTGGAAAACATCAACGACATATTCCACCGCATGGAAGCGGGCAAAATCGATGGTCGCGTCGTCATTCCCCTTTCATAACCGGAGAGCGTCGGAGCGAGCTGCATAGATCTACGGGTTGGCAAATGTCAGTTTGATCGGGAGGTTGAGATGGGTTCGACTGAGATGGCAGCAATGAACGAAACTGTGTCGGGCGGTCCCCCGCCACCAAGTGCGATTTCAGCACAAGAACTTCGTCTGCTGGATGCCTATTGGCGCGCTTCGAACTACCTTTCGGTCGGCCAGATATACCTCCTGGACAATCCTTTGCTGAAGGAGCCGTTGAAGCGCGAGCACGTAAAGCCGCGGCTGCTCGGCCACTGGGGCACGTCGCCCGGCCTCAACATGCTCTATGTGCACCTGAATAGGGTGATCAAGCGCGATGACCTGAACATGATCTACGTGATCGGTCCTGGTCATGGAGGGCCGTCACTGGTCGCCCATGCCTATCTGGAGGGCACCTACAGCGAGTTCTATCCGAACATTAGCAAGGATACGGAGGGCATGCGGCGGCTGTTCAAGCAGTTCAGCTTCCCAGGCGGCATTCCAAGCCATGTTGCTCCGGAAACGCCGGGCAGCATTCATGAGGGCGGTGAGCTCGGATATGCGCTCAGCCACGCCTATGGCGCCGCCTTCGACAATCCCGACATGATCGTTGCCTGCGTCGTCGGTGACGGCGAAGCCGAGACCGGGCCACTGGCGACCGGCTGGCAAGGCAACAAGTTCCTGAACCCGGCGCGCGACGGCTGCGTTCTGCCGATCCTCCATCTCAACGGATACAAAATCGCCAACCCGTGCTTCCTTGCCAGAATCCCGAAAGAGGAACTGCGGAAGTTCTTCGAGGGCATGGGTTACAAGCCCTATTTCGTCGAGGGGCATGATCCCGACAAGGTCCACCGGGAGCTGGCTTCTGTGCTCGACACGGCCGTTGCCGAGATCCGCAACATCTGGGCAGATGCGCGAGCGAACGGCAACCTGAAGCGCCCCGCCTGGCCGATGATCGTCTTTCGAACGCCAAAGGGGTGGACATGCCCGGCGGAGATAGATGGGAAGAAGTCCGAGGGCTACTGGCGATCGCACCAGGTTCCGATGGGCGACATGGACAAGCCCGAACACATCCGAATCCTCGAGCAATGGATGAAGAGCTATCGTCCCGAGGAGCTGTTCGACGATTCCGGCCGGTTCAAGCCCGAACTGGCGGCACTGGCTCCGACCGGGCAGCGCCGGATGAGCGATAACCCCCATGCCAATGGCGGGCTCGTGATGCGCGATCTCAAGATGCCGGATTTCCGGGACTACGCGATCGATGTTCCGAGTCCCGGCGAAACGACGGCCGAGGCGGCGCGCGTCATGGGAACATTCCTGCGCGACGTAATGAAGCTGAACCTCGAAACCGAAAATTTCCGCCTCTTCAGTCCGGATGAAAACAATTCCAACCGCTGGCAGGACGTGCTCGAGGTCACCAACCGTTGTTACATGGCCGAGATCTATCCGGAGGACGACCATCTCTCGCCTGATGGCCGTGTCATGGAAGTGCTGAGCGAGCACCAGTGCCAGGGCTGGCTGGAAGGCTACCTTCTGACGGGTCGTCACGGCTTCTTCTCCTGCTACGAAGCCTTCATCCACATCATCGACTCGATGTTCAACCAGCACGCCAAATGGCTGAAAGTATGCAATGAAATCCCGTGGCGAAGGCCGATCGCGTCACTGAACTACTTTTTGAGTTCTCATGTCTGGCGCCAGGATCACAACGGCTTCAGCCATCAAGACCCCGGGTTCATCGATCATGTCGTCAACAAGAAGGCGGAGGTGGTGCGGGTCTACCTGCCACCGGATGCCAACACACTGCTGTCGGTCACGGATCATTGCCTGCGCAGTCGCAACTACGTCAACGTGGTGGTTGCGGGAAAGCAACCCGCGCCGCAATGGCTGACGATGTCCGAGGCCGTCAGGCATTGCAGCATGGGTATTGGCATCTGGGAATGGGCCAGCAATGACAAGGGCAGCGAGCCGGACGTGGTGATGGCCTGCTGTGGCGACGTTCCGACCGTCGAGACGCTGGCCGCGGTCCAATTGATCCGTGAGCATCTTCCCGAGATCAAGGTGCGGGTCATCAATGTCGTCAACCTGATGAAGCTGCAGCCGGCCAAGGAACATCCACACGGGCTGTCCGATGCGGATTTCGACGGCCTGTTCACCAAGAACAAGCCCATCATCTTCGCGTTCCACGGCTATCCCTGGCTGATCCACCGGCTGACCTATCGGAGGACGAACCACGGCAACCTGCATGTCCGCGGCTACAAGGAAGAAGGCACCACAACCACGCCCTTCGACATGGTGGTTCTTAATGAACTCGATCGGTTCAGCCTTGTCGCAGACGTCATCGACCGGTTGCCGCAACTGGGTGCCCGCGCCGCCTACTTCAAACAGGCCATCCGGATGAAGCTGCTTGAACACAAGGAGTACATCGAGAAATACGGCGATGACATGCCGTCGATCAGCGGCTGGAAATGGGGAGCAAGGGGCACGACGAAGGCACCGAAATCAACCTCCACCGAAGGCGACAACGCCTGAAGACATTGGCGGGCTTTCCAATCAATCGCTCCGCGGGACCGATCTAGTTTGAAGGATCCGTTTATGATGCGATCAAACAAGGATGTTGGCGCTCACGACGCCGAAGGAAGCCATGACCGTATGGGCATGCTTCCAGAGGTAGGCTTGCTCTCCAACGGTCGCACTCTCGTCACCGAGGCAGGCGCGGGCTACGCATCCCGGTTCGACCTCGACGTGACTCGCTGGCGCGAGGATGGCACGCGCGATTGCTGGGGGCAATTCTGCTACGTCAGGGATCTTGCGGACAACAAGATCTGGTCAGTCGGCGGGCAGCCGATCCATCGGACAGACTGCATCTACGAACACTCCTTTCAAAGTGATCGAGCGGAACTCCGCTGCTCTACCGAAGACATTGATATTCGGAGTTCGATATGCGTCGTGACAGATTGCGATGCGGAAGTGCGCCTGCTTCGAATTTCCAATCTTGGCTCAAAGGCAAAAGAGCTCGAACTGACAAGCTATAGCGAAATCTGCCTGAACAACCGTCGTGCCGACAGTGCGCATCCGGCCTTTGCCAAACTTGAGGCTATTCTCGGCATTCGAAGAGAAGGTCAGTTTCTTTCGGTCGATCCCTGCAATCCGGCGGATTGGCCGGGCTACGAGCTCGATTTCGAGCACGGATCAGCAACCCATAAAATCCATGTGGACAACAAGAGCGGGCCGGGGCACAGCCTGCTTTCGCTTGTCGTGGATGGCAAAGGGATCGATGGAAGCACGATAACGCTGTCAGATGACGGCCGCCGTCATGATGTCCGCACTATCCTTGGTTCGCCATGACAGAGCAGCTCTCTACGGATCCCGAACTGAACAGGATGCCGGCCGAGGAGGACCTGGCTCGTCTGCAGTTCACGACCCTGCTCTACTATCTTCACTGCACGAATCCGGACAACGGCCTTGTCCGCGACAAGACGCAGCCGGACGCGCCTGCGAGCATTGCCGCGATAGGCATGGCTCTCGCAACCATCCCCGTTCTCGTGGAGCGTGGCATCATCATTCGAGAGTTCGCGGTGAAGATCGCACGCATGCGATTGAAGTTCTTGCTGGATAGTCCACAAGGACCTGAGCCCGATGCAACGGGATACAAGGGCTTTTTCTACCATTTCCTTGACATCGAAACCGGACGACGCGTTTGGCAATGCGAGCTGTCGACGATCGACTCCGCGTTCCTGTTTGCCGGAGCATTGACCGTTGCCGCCTATTTTGATGGCGATTCCGTGGAAGAGGCTGAAGTTCGCCGCCTGGCCAATGCACTTTACGAGCGCGCTGACTGGGATTGGGCTTGTGATCACGGCCTCACCTTGACCCACGGCTGGCGGCCGGAAATCGGTTTTATCCCCTACCGCTGGCGCGGTTACGACGAGGGATTGCTTCTCTATATTCTGGGCCTCGGGTCACCGACCCATCCGTTGCCCTTTGAATCCTATGCGGCCTACACCGCCAGCTATGAATGGCGTAACATCTACGGACGCGAACTGCTCTACTCCGGACCGCTGTTTACCCATCAGCTTTCGCATATGTGGATCGACTTTCGTGGCATCCGTGACGAATTTATGAGAGAGCACGACAGCGACTATTTCCAGAACAGTCGCCACGCGACATTCGTCCAGCAGGAATATGCGATCCGCAATCCCAAGAATTTCGCCGGATACGGCGAGCATTGCTGGGGTTTCACCGCAAGCGACGGACCGGGCTGGACCAAGCGAAACATTGGGGGGGTAGAGGTGGAGTTCTTCGACTACATCGCTCGCGGCGCGCCATACGGGCCGGACGATGGAACGGTATCACCATGGGCAGTTGTTGCCTCCCTACCCTTTGCGCCAGAGATAGTCATACCGACACTTTGGAACTTCGCACGCATGGATCTTGGCATGACGCGACTTTATGGCTTCAAGCCGTCTTTCAACCAAACCTATGCCGTGAAAAACAGTGACACCGGACGATGGGTCAGTCCCTATCACTTTGGAATCGATCAAGGTCCCGTCGTTCTGATGATCGAGAACTACAGGAGCGGGTTGCTGTGGAGCATCATGCGTCGCTGCCGGCCAATCGTGGTGGGATTGAGGAAAGCAGGTTTTGCAGGCGGGTGGCTGTGAAAACAACCGAGAGGCAACAGGCCTCGGTTCGAATGTTACAAACAGCGTCAACGATCTCGGGCCTAAAGCGGGTCGCGATCTTTCAGATTTGCTCCTCGCGCTTTAGGTCTTTGTTTTTACGCATGTCATTAGCGCAAAACCGCTGCACACTTTTGCGCGACATGCTTTAATCGTTAGGAGTGAAGTAATTTCGAGCTTTCGCGTATGCGCTCAGGCTGCTTACGAACTTCCTCGGCTGTCTGCCGCGAAGGCAAAATATCTATGGTTCGTGGGGAAGCGTTTCCGTGGAGCACGGTGGCGAATTCCCACGCTTCAGCGGTCCGAACTGAGGGATCCTGGTCGCCTACTGGATCTTCCCGGCCACCCCGTAAACGCAAAAGCCCGCCATGAGGCGGGTTTTTGGGTATTGTGTGTTTGATCATGGAAGGATTGGTTGCGGGGGCAGGATTTGAACCTGCGGCCTTCAGGTTATGAGCCTGACGAGCTACCGGGCTGCTCCACCCCGCGCCATGGCAAATCCATTGGATCTGCTTTGAGTATTATAACACGAAAGGCCGCTTGTTAGCGGCCTTTTGACGGCGTTTGCCGTTGATTGTTTTGAGAAGATTGGTTTTGTTGGCGCATGCATCTTTCCGAAGCCTTAAGGCTCCGGGAGCATGCGTTAAGTTGCGCTTTGCAGACCTGGCAGCGACCTACTCTCCCGCGTCTTAAGACGAAGTACCATGGGCGCAGGGGCGTTTCACGGCCGTGTTCGGAAAGGGAACGGGTGCAGCCACCCCGCCATAACCACCAGGTCGGCAAAGCGCAACTTTATGTTTTGAGAAGCTGGCAGGCGTTAGCCTGTTTTCTTTTTTTGAACACGTCTTCGATCTTTTCCACCCGAGGGCGCTTGTGGCACCCATACAGGCCAGAGGCCGTCGCGCTCGGTAGCGCGGGCCGTCCGCAGCGCCATTGGCGCGTCAGGACAAAGGTCAAGCATCATCGAACTTTGTTCGATGAGCACAGTCAATGAGAACGATCAAGCCAATCGAGCTATTAGTACCGGTAAGCTTCATGCGTTGCCGCACTTCCACACCCGGCCTATCAACGTGGTCGTCTTCCACGGCTCTGATAGGGAATACTCGTTTTCAGGTGGGTTTCCCGCTTAGATGCCTTCAGCGGTTATCCCGTCCATATGTAGCTACCCTGCTATGCCCTTGGCAGGACAACAGGTCCACCAGAGATATGTCCATCCCGGTCCTCTCGTACTAGGGACAGATCCTGTCAATATTCCTACACCCACGGCAGATAGGGACCGAACTGTCTCACGACGTTCTGAACCCAGCTCACGTACCGCTTTAATTGGCGAACAGCCAAACCCTTGGGACCTGCTCCAGCCCCAGGATGCGATGAGCCGACATCGAGGTGCCAAACAACCCCGTCGATATGGACTCTTGGGGGTCATCAGCCTGTTATCCCCGGCGTACCTTTTATCCGTTGAGCGATGGCCCTTCCACGCGGGACCACCGGATCACTATGACCGACTTTCGTCTCTGCTCGACTTGTCAGTCTCGCAGTCAGGCGGGCTTATGCCATTGCACTCGACGACCGATTTCCGACCGGTCTGAGCCCACCATCGCGCGCCTCCGTTACTCTTTCGGAGGCGACCGCCCCAGTCAAACTACCCACCATACACTGTCCCGGACCCGGATAACGGGCCGCGGTTAGACATCCATGACGATAAGGGTGGTATTTCAAGGATGGCTCCACGGAAACTGGCGTCCCCGCTTCAAAGCCTACCACCTATCCTACACATGCCGACACGAATGCCAGTGTAAAGCTATAGTAAAGGTGCACGGGGTCTTTCCGTCTGACCGCAGGAACCCCGCATCTTCACGGGGAATTCAATTTCACTGAGTCTATGTTGGAGACAGCGGGGAAGTCGTTACGCCATTCGTGCAGGTCGGAACTTACCCGACAAGGAATTTCGCTACCTTAGGACCGTTATAGTTACGGCCGCCGTTTACTGGGGCTTCGATTCAAAGCTTGCACCTCTCCTCTTAACCTTCCAGCACCGGGCAGGCGTCAGACCCTATACGTCGTCTTGCGACTTCGCAGAGCCCTGTGTTTTTGATAAACAGTCGCTACCCCCTGGTCTGTGCCACCCCATCATACTTGCGTAGAATGGGGTCACGCTTCTTCCGAAGTTACGCGTGCAATTTGCCGAGTTCCTTCAACATAGTTCTCTCAAGCGCCTTGGTATACTCTACCTGACCACCTGTGTCGGTTTCGGGTACGGTCTATACGGTGGAGCTATTTCCTGGAACCGCTCCG